>NZ_JBITDP010000019.1:0-58476 GCF_044454405.1 Streptomyces sp. NPDC051555
GGTCGACCTGGCGAAGGACACCATCGCGTACTGCCGCATCGGGGGGGGGGCCGCGCGCCCCGCGGGGGGGGGGGACGCGCAGCGGGGGGCGGGGCACCGCAAGAACAAAAACGGCGCGGGGCCCGCCGCCCGCGCGCGGGGGGGGGGGGCCGCCCCCCCCCCCCCCCCCCGCCCGCCCCCCCCCCCCCGGGCGGGGGGGGGGGGGGGGGGGGGCGCGGGGGGGGGGGGGGGGGGGGGGGGGGGGGCCGGTGGGCCCTCGGGGGGCGCCTCAAACGCCGGCGGGGCTGGATTTGGCGGGGCTGGATTTGGCGGGGCTGGATGTGGCGGGGCTGGACTTGGTGGGGGAAAAGGGGCGCCCCCGGCTGTGGGGCCGGGGGCGGGGGGTCAGACCGGGGTGGGGAGCCATAGGTGGTGGAAGGTGAAGCGGGAGGCTTCCACTTCGTGGCGTTGGTCGGCGTGCAGGACGCCGAGGGCGTAGGCCGTGGCCGGGGCGATGCGGGGGGTGCGGGCCGCCGTGGCGGAGGCGGCCGCCGCCTCGGCCGCGTCGCGGTGGCGGTCCAGGGCCTCGCACGCCGCGGCCAGGCGGGTGACGTCCTCGCCGAGCGCTTCCCGCGCGTAGCGGTGCACGCGCAGCAGGCGGCGCACCTCGTGCCAGGGCGCGTCCTGGTGGGAGTCGTCGATGAGCGCGTCGGCGTTGTACGGCCGGGCGGCCCGGGTCAGGGGGAGCGCGGTCACCGCCGCGGTGAGCCGGGACTCGGCCAGTGAGGCCAGCGGGACCAGGACGTCGGCCACGTGGCCCCGCGCGGCCACCGCGTTCAGCGGGACCTCGGAGGCGAGTACGGCCACGGCGTCGGCCACCGCGTGGAAGCGGGAGGACCCGAGGGCCTGAAGGGTCGCCGAGTGGGCCCTCGTACGGGCCAGGGTCAGCTGGCGTTCCAGCAGGGCGGCAGCGCGGGCCGAGCCCACGGTGAGGGCGCCCGCCCCGGCCGCGGCGCGCGGGGCGGGCACCTCGGGCACCCCCGAGAGCCGGTGCAGCGCGTCCCGCAGCCGGGTCAGCCGGGCCCCGTAGGCGTGCTCGTCGGCCAGGGTCGAGGACAGCCACACCAGCTCGGTGCGCAGGCCGTCCGCCCAGGCGGATTCGGTGACCGTCCGGAAGGTGGCCAGGGATCCCCCGATGCGCCGTGCGGCACCCCGCAGGCCGCGTGCCGCCTCGCTCCCCCCGTCCGCGTCGGCGCCGCTCTCCTCGTGCAGGCGCAGCCCGCGCAGGAAGGCGGTGGCCTGGGAGCGCAGGTAGGCGCCGAGCACGTCGCCCGCCGTCTCCGCGCCCGCTGTCAGGTCATGGTTTCGCTGAGCCACGCCGGCGCCTCCGGGCGTCTATGAGCATCTCCTGTACGTGCCGCAGCGGCTGCCCCTCGGCATCCGTGCTGTGCCGGGTCCACTCCCCGTCCGGGCCCAGGTGCCAGGAGGAGGTGGCATCGGACATGCCCGTCTCCAGCAGCCGGTCCAGGGACGCGCGGTGGGCCGGGTCGATGACCCTGACCAGGGCCTCGATGCGGCGGTCGAGGTTGCGGTGCATCATGTCGGCGCTGCCGATCCACACCTCGGGCTCGCCGCCGTTGGCGAAGGCGAAGACCCGGGAGTGTTCGAGGAAGCGGCCGAGGATCGAGCGGACCCGGATGTTCTCCGAGAGCCCGGTGACGCCGGGGCGCACCGCGCAGATGCCGCGCACCCAGATGTCCACCGGTACGCCCGCCTGCGAGGCCCGGTAGAGCGAGTCGATCAGGGCCTCGTCGACGATCGAGTTGAGCTTGAGCCGTACGTACGCCGGGCGGCCCGCCTTCTGGTGGGCGGTCTCCTTGTCGATCCGGGAGACCAGGCCGTCGCGCAGCGACTTGGGCGCGGTCAGCAGGCGGCGGTAGGTCTCGCGGCGCGAGTAGCCGGAGAGCCGGTTGAAGAGGTCGGAGAGGTCCGCGCCGACCTGCGGGTCGGCGGTGAGCAGGCCGAGGTCCTCGTAGAGCCGGGCGGTCTTGGGGTGGTAGTTGCCGGTGCCGACGTGCGCGTAGCGGCGCAGGGTCTCGCCCTCCTGGCGGACCACGAGCGAGAGCTTGCTGTGCGTCTTGAGGCCGACCAGGCCGTAGACGACGTGGCAGCCGGACTCCTCCAGCTTGCGCGCCCACTTGATGTTGGCCTGCTCGTCGAAGCGGGCCTTGATCTCGACGAGCACGAGGACCTGCTTGCCGGATTCGGCGGCGTCTATGAGGGCGTCGACGATCGGCGAGTCGCCGGAGGTCCGGTAGAGCGTCTGCTTGATCGCGAGGACGTCCGGGTCGGCGGCGGCCTGCTCCAGGAAGGCCTGCACCGAGGTGGAGAAGGAGTCGTACGGGTGGTGCAGGAGCACGTCGCGTTCGCGCAGGGCCGCGAAGATGTCCGGGGCGGAGGCCGATTCGACCTCGGCGAGGTCGCGGTGGGTCCCGGCGATGAACTTGGGGTACTTCAGCTCGGGCCGGTCCAGCGAGGCCACGCCGAAGAGCCCGGTCAGGTCGAGCGGGCCGGGCAGCGGGTACACCTCGGCCGCGGAGATCTTCAGCTCCTGGACGAGCAGGTCCAGTACGCCCGCGTCGATGGACTCCTCGACCTCCAGGCGCACGGGCGGGCCGAAGCGGCGCCGCATGAGCTCCTTCTCCAGGGCCTGGAGCAGGTTCTCGGCGTCGTCCTCCTCCACCTCCAGGTCCTCGTTGCGGGTCACCCGGAACATGTGCTGGGCCAGCACCTCCATGCCGGGGAACAGCTCCTCCAGGTGCGCGGCGATGACGTCCTCCAACGGGACGTAGCGCTGCGGGGAGGCCTCCAGGAAGCGGGACAGCAGCGGCGGCACCTTGACGCGGGCGAAGTGGCGGTGGCCGCTGACGGGGTTGCGGACGACCACGGCGAGGTTGAGCGAGAGCCCGGAGATGTACGGGAAGGGGTGCGCGGGGTCCACGGCCAGCGGGGTCAGCACCGGGAAGATCTGGTTGCGGAACAGGGTGAAGAGGCGCGCCTGCTCCTTCTCGGTGAGGTCGCTCCAGCGGATGAGGTGGATGCCCTCTTCGGCCAGCTGGGGGGCGATGTCCTGCTGGTAGCAGGCGGCGTGGCGGGCCATGAGCTCGCGCGAGCGGGTCCAGATGAGGTCGAGGACCTCGCGGGGCTGGAGGCCGGAGGCCGAACGGGTGGCGACGCCGGTGGCGATGCGCCGTTTGAGGCCGGCCACCCGGACCATGAAGAACTCGTCGAGGTTGCTCGCGAAGATGGCGAGGAAGTTGGCGCGTTCCAGGAGCGGGGTCGCCGGGTCTTCGGCGAGCTCCAGCACCCGTTCGTTGAAGGCGAGCCAGCTGCGCTCGCGGTCGAGGAAGCGCCCGGCGGGCAGCTCGCCGTCGTCCTTGAGCTCGTAGGCGTCGAGATCCGCGTCGAGGTCCGGTTCGAGGTCCACGTGCGGGCGGTGCGCGGCTATGGATCCCAGGCGCGCGTGCCGCTCGGCCTGGGAGTGCTGGACGGGGACCTCGGTGGGGCTGACGCCGGGCTTGTGGCTCATGACTCCATTCTTCCGCGCACGCGGAAGGACAGGCGCGTCGGAAGCGTCCGCGAGTGGTCGAAGTCCAGGCTGCATGAGCGGAGAGTCGCAAGCGTGTCTGAATGCCCGGTTAATGGCGTGTGGCTTCCAGGGTGTGGCTCGTGTCAGTGGTGGTACACGGGGCCACAGGGGTGCACGCGGGTGCGGGTGGGTGTAGGTGGGGGCACGCGGGATCCGGGGCGCGCGCGGGGCGCGCCCCGGTCCCGGGCCGGGAGGGTGCGGTCGGCTCTCCGGCCGGGAGGGTGCGGTCAGCTCTCGGTGCGGTACATCAGGTCCACCTCGTGGGTCACGAAGCCGAGGCCCTCGTAGACGGCGAGTGCCGCCGGGTTGTCGGCGTCCACGTAGAGCATGGCGGTCGGGAGGCCGGATGCCGCCAGATGGCGCAGTCCGACGGCGGTGAGCGCCTTGCCGAGGCCGCCGCCCTGGGCGCCGGGCAGCACGCCGACCACGTAGACCTCGCCGAGCTGCTGCTCGGCGTGGACCTTGGTCCAGTGGAACCCGACGAGCGCTCCGTCGCGCTCGGCGAGGAAGAAGCCCTTCGGGTCGAACCAGGGCTGCGCGATCCGGTCGTCGAGGTCCCGCTGGTCGAGGGAGCCCTGCTCGGGGTGGTGGGCGAAGGCCGCCGCGTTCGCCGCGAGCCAGGCCGCGTCGTCGGCGCCGGGCACGAAGGTGCGTACGGTCACCCCCGCGGGCAGGGTCGGCTCGGGCAGCGGGGCCGCGTCCGGGCCGAGCGGGCGGCGCAGCTGGCGCAGCTCGCGGAAGAGGGTCAGGCCGAGGACCTGGGCGAGGTGGCGGGCGGCGGAGCGGCCGCCGTGGGCCCACATCCGGATCCGCTTGCCGGAGGCGGCGAGCAGGGCCTGGCCGAGCGCCCGCCCGTGGCCGCGGCCGCGCAGCGCGGGGTGCACGACGAGTTCGGCGGCGGGCGCCTCCACCGGATCGGTGTCTTCCAGTTGTGCGTATCCGGTCAGCCGTCCGTCCGCGGTGAGCAGCAGGTGCCGGATCCCGTCGCGGCGGCCGCCGCGCAGCTGGAGCCGCCCCTGCTCGGACACCGCGGTGGTGCCGTCCGTACGGGCCGCGTCCTCGATCAGCGCGAGGACGGCGGTGGCCTGTTCCTCCGTCAGTTCGTCGAGGGTCTCAATCTGCCGTCCCGGCTCCTGGGCCGCTGCTGCGTCAGTCATGTGACGAGACTACGACCGCGACCGCCCGACCCGGTCCTGACGTGCCCTCCCGGCCGGGTTCCGGGGCCTGGGCCGGGGCGGGGGCCAGGGCCGGCCCGGTGCTCCGGGTGAGCGACACCACAGGCGATATACCGGCGCGTAACCGGCTCGCAACCCGCTACCCCCTGTCGTGCTACGCGCGTTGACCATAGGCTGCGGCTCACCTCCCAGTTCACATCGCTGTCCAAAAGGGGACTACATGTCAGCGACGCCACAACGGCACCGCCGAGCCCGCCGGTTGACTTCCGCCGCCCTCGCCCTCACCGCAGGGGCGGGCGCCATGGTCGCCGCCGCCCTCCCGGCCGGGGCCGCCAGTGGCGGCGGTGCCGGCCCGAGCCGCACCGTCGACGTGCAGATGCTGTCCTTCAACGACTTCCACGGCACGCTGGAGCCCCCGCAGGGCTCCTCCGGCGCCGTGAGCGAGCGTCAGGCGGACGGCAGCACCAAGGCCATACCGGCGGGCGGTGTCGAGTACCTCGCCACCAGCCTGCGCGAGGCCCGCAAGGGGCACGAGTACTCCGTCACCGCCGCAGCCGGTGACATCATCGGCGCGAGCCCGCTCGTGTCGGGCCTGTTCCACGACGAGCCGACCGTCGAAGCGATGAACAAGCTCGGCCTGAACGTGACGAGCGTGGGCAACCACGAGTTCGACGAGGGCAGGACCGAGCTGCGCCGCATGCAGTACGGCGGCTGCCACCCGGTCGACGGCTGCGCCGAGATGGGCGGCAGCTACACGGGCGCGGAGTTCCAGTACCTCGCCGCGAACGTCACGGACGAGAAGACCAAGCGTCCGCTGATGTCGCCCACCTTCATCTGGAAGAAGGGGGACGTGAAGATCGGCTTCATCGGCGTCACCCTGGAGGGCACGCCGGACGTCGTGACCGCCGACGGGGTCAAGGGCCTCAAGTTCGGTGACGAGGTCGAGACGATCAACAAGTACGCCGACGAGCTGAACAAGCAGGGCGTCAAGTCGATCGTCGCGCTGATCCACGAGGGCGGCCTGCCCGCCAGCGGGGCGTACAACTACGACTGCAACGCCCCGGGCGCGGGCGCCGGAATCTCCGGCGCGATCGTGGACATCGCCAAGAACGTGGACCCGAAGGTCGACGCCCTGGTGACCGGCCACACGCACCAGGCGTACGCCTGCAACATCCCCGACCCGGCGGGCAACCCGCGCATGGTCACCTCGGCCGCCTCCTACGGCCGGGTGTTCACGGACACCACGCTGACCTACGACCGGCAGACCAAGGACATCGTCCGTACGCCGCTCAGCGCGCCCAAGCCGGTCAACAAGGTCGTCTCCCGCGACCAGCCCAAGGCCGCGGACATGACCGAGCTGATCCAGCGCTGGAACGCCCTGGCGGCGCCCATCGCGAACCGTTCGCAGGGCTTCATCTCGGCGGACATCCCGGGCCGCGGCTCGGACAAGTTCGAGAAGCCGCTCGGTGACGTGATCGCCGACGCGCAGCTTGAGGCGCTGGCGCCGGCCGACAAGGGCGGTGCGCAGCTGGCCATCATGAACCCGGGCGGCATCCGTGCCGACCTGGCCTACAAGGCCGCGGGCGCCGAGGGCGACGGCGTGGTGACCTACGCCGAGTCGTACACGGTGCAGCCGTTCACCAACATGATGAACGTCGTGGACCTGACCGGCGCGCAGCTCGTCACCGCGCTCCAGCAGCAGGTCAGCGGTCCGGTGAACGGGCCGAACCCGAAGATCCTGCAGATCTCCAAGGGCCTGACCTACACCCTCGACACGACGAAGGCCGGCGCCGACCGCATCGTTGTGGACTCGGTGAAGCTGAACGGCGTGGCCATCGACCCGGCCGCGACCTACCGGGTCGCGATGAACGAGTTCCTCGCGGGCGGCGGTGACGGCTTCACCGTCCTGAAGGAGCACAAGAACAAGCTCGTGGGCGCCTCCGACCTGGACTGCTTCAACACCTACCTGGCGAAGCACTCCTCGCAGGACGCTCCGCTGGCTCCGCCGGTGGCCGACCGGATCACGGTCGTCCAGTAGTCGGGCGGTCAACTCGTGAGGGGCGGTGGGCCGTTGGCCCGCCGCCCCTTCCGCGTGTGCGGAGCTCCCGCGGGCCGCCATTGGCGCCTACCCGTGGGTAGTAATGCGTGGCTCCGCAGGCCATAATCCGGGCCACCACTGGGTCGGCGAAGGGGCGGGCATGAGCATGGGCGATGTACGGGGCACGGGCGACGTACGGGGAATGGGTCGGCGGGGCTTCCTGGCCGGGGCGGTGGTCGCGGGCGCGGCGGCGGCCGGACTCGCCGCCTCGGCGGTCCCGGCGGGGGCGAAGGCGCTCGGCACGCAGGACTGGATGGCCGGGGTCCCCGACTCCACCCCGCTCCAGCGGATGACGATCCCCGGCACCCACGACTCCGGTGCCCGCCAGGGCGGGCTGTACGTGGCCTGCCAGAACACCTCGATAGCCGAGCAGCTCGACTCCGGGATCCGCTTCCTCGACGTGCGGTGCCGGGTCACCGGGGGCTCCTTCGCCATCCACCACGCCGCGTACTTCCAGAACCTGATGTTCGGCGACGTCCTGGTGGCCTGCTGGAACTTCCTGGCCGCGCACCCGAGCGAGACCGTGCTGATGCGGGTCAAGCAGGAGTACTCCGAGGAGAGCGACGCGACCTTCCGGGCCGTCTTCGACGACTACCTCGACCACCGCGGCTGGCGCCCGCTGTTCCGGATCGCCGACGCGCTGCCGGGCTCGCTCGGCCAGGCCCGCGGCAAGGTGGTCCTGCTCGCCGACAACGGCGGGCTGCCGGGCCTGCGCTACGGCGACGGTTCGGTCTTCGACATCCAGGACGACTACATGGCCGAGCCCTTCGGCAAGCGCACCAAGATCGAGGCCCAGTTCCGCCGCTCCGTCGGGCAGCCCGGCAAGTTCTTCATGAACTACACGAGCACCGCCGCGGCCCTGCCGCCGCGCTGGAACTCCGACCGGCTGAACCCGCAGGTGCACTCCTTCGTGGACGGCGGGGAGCTGGCCGGCCGGACCGGGCTGGGCATCGTCCCGATGGACTTCCCGAACACCCGCTCCGGCCTGGTCGCCTCACTGATCCGCCACAACCCCGCCTGATCCGTCCGAGCGGTACGGGCCGTCCGAGCGGTACGGCCCGTACGGGTCCTCGTCGTCCGCGGGCAGCCGCGGCGGCGGGGTCGGGGCGCCCGGGAAGCGCAGCACCGCCTCGGCGCCCGGCCCGCCGTCGGGCGCCGCCCGCAGCTCGGCGGTGCCGCCCGTGCGCTGGACCGTGCGCGCCACGATGGACAGGCCCAGCCCGCTGCCGGGCAGCGCGCGGGCGGAGGGGGAGCGCCAGAACCGGTCGAAGACGTGCGGGAGGTCCTCGGCGGGGATGCCCGGCCCGTGGTCCCGCACGGTCAGGACGCCCGACCGCAGCGCGACCTCGACCGCGCCCCCGGACGGGCTGAACTTCACCGCGTTGTCCAGGATGTTGACCAGGGCCCGCTCCAGGGCGGGCGCCTCGCCGCGGACGTACCAGGGCTCCAGATCGGCGGCGAAGGTCAGCTCGGGGCCGCGCAGCCGGGCGCGCGACAGGGCGCTGCCCGCGATCTCGTGCAGGGCGACGACCTGGAGCGGGCCGGGGGTCGCGGCGTCCGGCCGGGAGAGCTCCTGGAGGTCGCCGATGAGGGAGGCCAGCTCGGTCATCTGGGCCTTGACCGAGGCGAGCAGCTCCTTGCGGTCCTGCGGCGGGATGGGGCGGCCGGTCTCCTCGCTGCGGGCGAGCAGCTCGATGTTCGTACGGAGCGAGGTGAGCGGCGTGCGCAGCTCGTGGCCCGCGTCGGCGATCAGCTGGGCCTGGCGGTCCCGGGAGGAGGCCAGGGCGCTGGTCATCGAGTTGAAGGAGCGGGAGAGCCGGGCGATCTCGTCGTCGCCGCTGTCGGGGATGCGGACGGTGAGGTCCTCGGTGCGCGCGATGTGCTCGACGGCGCCGGTGAGTTCGTCGACGGGCCGCAGGCCGGTACGGGCCACCCACAGCCCGGCCGCGCCCGCGCCGACCACGCCGACGCCGGAGACCAGCAGCAGCACCCAGGCCAGGGTGGAGAGCGGCTTGTCGACGTCGGAGAGCGGCTTGGCGATGGAGATCGCGAAGATCTGGCCGCTGGGCTGACTGGTCGCACCGATCGTGTAGACGCGCATCTCGACGCCGTCGGTGGTGGTCACGTCGTGCAGGGCGGTGGTCCGTTGGCCCGCCGCGACCTCCCGGTCCACCGTGGTCACCGGCAGGGTGGACCGGCCGCTGACCCAACAGTGGCCGCCGTTGGCATCGATGAGCTGCACGGTCGCGTTCAGGTTCCCGGCGATCTCCTGTTCGGGGCGCGAGGGCTGCGTCACGCAGCCCTCGCGCAGGCTGCGGCCCGCTTGCGCGGTGACGTTCGTGGACATCAACGAGCGGTTGAGCTGGTCGGTCAGCTGGGTGCGGACCATCACCCAGGACACGCCGGCGACCGCCGCCACGGCCACGGCCACGGCGATGGCGACGAGCAGGGCCAACCGCGAACGCAGCGGCAGCCCGCGGAATCTGGCGGCCGGGCTCATTCGGGCCCGCCGCCGTCACCGGCGCCGGCGGCGCGCAGTACGTACCCGACCCCGCGGACGGTGTGCACCAGGCGCGGCTCGCCGCCCGCTTCGGTCTTGCGGCGCAGGTACATCACGTACACGTCCAGGGAGTTGGAGCTGGGTTCGAAGTCGAAGCCCCAGACGGCCTTGAGGATCTGCTCGCGGGTGAGGACCTGGCGCGGGTGCGCGAGGAACATCTCCAGCAGGGTGAACTCGGTCCGGGTCAGCTCGACGGCGCGCCCGGCCCGGGTCACCTCGCGGGTGGCCAGGTCCATGCGCAGGTCGCCGAAGGTCAGTACGTCCTCGCCGGCCCCGGAGGGGTCTGCGGGGGACGCGTACGAGCTGCGGCGCAGCAGGGCGCGGACCCGGGCGAAGAGCTCGTCGAGCTCGAAGGGCTTGACGAGGTAGTCGTCGGCGCCCGCGTCGAGGCCGGTGACCCGGTCGCCGACGGTGTCGCGGGCGGTCAGCATCAGGATCGGGGTGACGGATCCGGCGGCGCGCAGCCGCCGGGCCGCCGTCAGACCGTCCATCCGGGGCATCTGGATGTCCAGGACGATCAGGTCCGGGGCGTACCCGGCGGCCTTCTCCAGGGCGTCGAGGCCGTCGACGGCGGTCTCGGTGCCGTATCCCTCGAAGGCGAGGCTGCGGCGCAGGGCCTCGCGGACGGCCGGTTCGTCGTCCACGACGAGTACGCGCGCTTCGCTTTCGGCGGGATTCATCGTTGGGTTCCCCAGTCTCGGTTCGGTCTGACGCCGTCTCCAGCGTGCCACGGCGCCCGGCGCGGGCCGCGGTCAGTAGGAGGTGCCGAAGCCGTTTCCGACGTCGTTGCCGCTGCCCGAGCCGTTGCCGCTGTTGCCGCTTCCCGTGCCGCCGGGGCCGCCCTTGCGCAGGGAGTCCAGGTCGGCCTTGATGGTGTTGACCGGGATGGCGAAGCCGAGGCCGACGCTGCCCGCGCCGGAGCTGTCGCTGGAGGGGGAGTAGATCGCGGAGGGCATGCCGACGATCTCGCCGTTCATGTTGACGAGCGCGCCGCCGGAGTTGCCGGGGTTGAGCGAGGCGTCCGTCTGGATGGCCTTGTACGAGGTGGTGTTCTGGCCGGTCTGGCCGTTGAACTGGCGGCCGTCGTAGGAGAACGGCCAGCCGCCGCTGCCGCCGTTGCCGCCCTGCTGCTGGCGCTGCGGGGACTGCTGCTCCGACTTGGGCACGTTCACCTCGCGGTTCAGGGCCGAGACGATGCCGCTGGTGACGGTGCCGGTGAGGCGGTCCGGGGAGCCGATCGCGACGACCTGGTCGCCGACCTTGACGTTGTCGGAGTTGCCGAGCTTGGCCGGCTTGAGCCCGCTCGCACCTTCCAGCTTGATCAGGGCGAGGTCCTTGTCGGGGTCGGTGCCGACGACCTTGGCCTTGTACTTCTTGCCGTCGCTCATGGTCACCTGGACCTCGGTGGCCCCGTTGACGACGTGGTTGTTCGTGACGATCTCGCCGTCGGCGGTGACGACGACGCCGGAGCCGGTGCCCTGGCCCGCGGCGGTCGTCGTGTCGATGCGGACGACGGAGGGGCTGACCTGTTCGGCGACGCCGGAGACGGTGCCGACGTTGGACTGCGAGACGTTGGAGCCGTTCACCGCGCCGTCGCCGCCGGTGCGGTGGCTGAGGTACTGCTGGATCCCGGCGGAGGTGCCGCCGCCGATGATCGCCGCCGCGAGGGCGACCGCGGTGAGCAGGGCGAAGGGGCGCCGGGGGCGGGCGTGTCCGCCGGCCGGGGCCGGCGCGCCGTGGAAGCCGTCGGCCACCGGGGGCTGGGGCTGGTGCTGGTGCGCCTCGAACCAGCCGGGGGCCGGGGCCGCGTGGGCGGTCGGGGCGGTCGGGGGGTGGAGCGGCGGCGGGGGGTAGGCGCCGCCGCCCCGGGCGTCGTGCGCCGATCGGTCGTGCCCCTGCTGCCAGGCCCCGCCGAAGGGCGCGTCCTGGTGGGGGCGGTTCTCCTGCGGGTCGCCTTCGCGGCGGAAGCTGTCGGTCATGGGTACGACTCTGGGCCGGGATCATGAGAGCTTCCTGAGTCCCCGCTGAGAAGCCCGACAGAACCGCGTATGCCCGATATAAGGCCCCCGATGTGGGGCCCGCGTCGGGAGCCCGGGACGAGGCCCCGGGCGGGTGGATCAGCGGCAGCCGCAGGAGCGGCGGATCACCAGGGCCGAGGGGAACTGCTTGAGCCGCTCGCGCCGCGAGCCCGCGACGCGCAGCCCTTCGTCCAGGACGAGGTCGACCGCGGCGCGGGCCATCGCCGGGCGGTCCGAGGCGACGGTGGTCAGCGGCGGGTCCGTCAGCCCGGCTTCCTTCACGTCGTCGAAGCCGGCGACGGCCAGCTCGCCGGGCACGTCGATGCGCAGCTCGCGGGCGGCCCGCAGCACCCCGATGGCCTGGTCGTCGGTGGCGCAGAAGATCGCCGGGGGGCGCTGGGGTCCGGCGAGGACCTCCAGGGCGACCCGGTAGGCGTCGTAGCGGTTGTACGGGGCCTCGAAGAGCCTGCCCTCGACCGAGCGGCCCGCTTCCTGCATGGCGCGCCGCCAGCCCTCGACGTGGTCGGCGACCGGGTCGCCGACGGACGGGGTGTTCTCGACGCCGCCGATGCAGGCGACGTACTCGTGGCCGTGCTCCAGCAGGTGGCGGGTGGCGAGCTGGGCGCCGCCGATGTCGTCGGTGACGACGGCGACGTCGTCGATCGCCTCGGGGCGCTCGTGCAGCAGCACGACCCGCGCGTCCCAGGCCTCGATCTCGGAGGCGGCGCGCTCGCTCATGCCCTGGCTGACCAGGATCAGCCCGGACACCCGCATGCCCAGGAACGCGCGCAGGTAGTGCACCTCGCGCTCGTCCCGGTAGTCGGAGTTGCCGACCAGGACCATCTTTCCGCGCTCGGCGGCGGCCTGCTCGACCGCGTGCGCCATCTCCGCGAAGAACGGCTGCCGGGCGTCCGGGACGATCATGCCTATGAGGTCGGTGCGCCGCGAGGCCATCGCCTGTGCGACCCGGTCCGGGCGGTAGCCCAGCTCCTTGATCGCGGCGAGGACACGCTCGCGCGTGGCCGGGGCGACCGGCCGGGGTCCGTTGTTGATGACGTAGCTCACGACCGCGGTAGACGTTCCCGCAAGTCGTGCCACATCGTCCCGCGTCACCTTGGCCACGCGGTGGAGTCTACGCGGGGTGACCTAGCTGTGGGCAGGGCGGCCGGGCGAGCGGGTGTGGGGGCCGGTATCGGCCATCCGGGTGACGGCCCGGTCGGCCTCGGCGACCACGCCGGCGGCGGCCTGGGTGACCGCCTTCTGCCGGGCCTCCTCGGCCGCCCGTTCGACCTTCTCGGGGGTCACGAAGCGGTAGCCGACGTTGCGGACGGTGCCGATGAGCGACTCGTGCTCGGGGCCGAGCTTGGCCCGCAGGCGCCGGACGTGGACGTCGACCGTCCGGGTGCCGCCGAAGTAGTCGTAGCCCCAGACCTCCTGCAGCAGCTGGGCGCGGGTGAAGACCCGGCCCGGGTGCTGCGCGAGGTACTTGAGCAGCTCGAACTCCTTGAAGGTCAGGTCGAGGACCCGGCCCTTGAGCTTGGCGGAGTACGTCGCCTCGTCGACCGAGAGGTCGCCGTTGCGGATCTCCATCGGGGAATCGTCGGAGCCGAGCTGCTGGCGGCCGGTGGCCAGTCGCAGCCGGGCCTCGACCTCGGCCGGTCCCGCGGTGTCGAGGAGGACGTCGTCGATGCCCCAGTCGGCGGTGACGGCGGCGAGGCCGCCCTCGGTGACGACGAGGATCAGCGGACAGCCCGGTCCGGTGGAGCGCAGCAGCTGGCACAGGGAGCGCACCTGGGGCAGGTCGCGGCGGCCGTCGACGAGGATGACGTCGGCTCCCGGGGTGTCCACGAGGGCGGGGCCCTCCGCCGGGGCCACCCGGACGCTGTGCAGGAGCAGCCCGAGGGCGGGCAGCACCTCGGTGGACGGCTGCAGGGCGTTGGTCAGCAACAGCAGTGAACTCATCGTCGCCACCCCCGCGGCAGGGTCTGGCGGTTTCGCCGGTGGTGCACGGTTCGCTCGGCCATCACGTCGGTTCCTCCTCGGTCCCGTCGAGGACATGCGGCACTGCTTCGTACGACTGTCCCGGCGGCCCCGTCCCCCCGCGCCCTGAGGACCCGTGGCCGCCACTGTTCTCGCTCTGTTCAACGTGCTGAAAGCACAAAAGGACCCGGGGGCTACGTTGCCCGGATCCTCTGCGAAGCCAGAATAGCCCACCGGCGCCGTGCGGGCCGAGGCTTCGACGGACCCGGATTCTGTGGTCCCTGCCACCTTCCGGCGCAGGTTGCGCCCGGTTTCACCGGATCGGTGGACCCCCGTCGGGCCACCCGGGCGCATCCGGGGCGCGCGGAGGCACGCCGGGGTCGGGGCCGGTAGGGGCCATCATGGAGCCCGACGGTACGGAGCCGACGATAGGAGCTGCAGTGGCAACCGGAACCATCCGCTACTGGGCCGCGGCCAAGTCCGCGGCCAAGACGGCGGAGGAGGCGTACTCGGCGCGGACCCTGGCCGAGGCGCTCGACGCCGTGCGGGAACGCCACCCCGGGGAACTGAGCCGGGTGCTGCAGCGCTGCTCCTTCCTGGTGGACGAGCACCCCGTGGGCCTGCGCCCGCACGAGTCCGTCGAGCTGACCGAAGGCGGCACCGTAGAGGTGCTGCCGCCGTTCGCGGGCGGGTGATCCGATGACCACGCCCACGCCGGACGAACAGCGGCCGCCCGAGCAGCCGCAGCAGGATCCCTTCGCGGATCCGTACGGGACCCAGACCTGGCAGTCGGAGACCTGGGACACGAGTTACCAGCCGGTGCAGCCGCCCGCCCCGGCCCCCGCGCCGCTGGAAGGCATCCCGGGCCAGTCCTGGGGCCAGCCGCAGCAGCCGGTGGCTCCGGAGGGCTGGTTCCGCGACGAGGCGCAGCCCTCGTACCCGGACCCGGCCCAGCAGGCGTACCAGCAGCAGCCCCAGCAGCCCCAGCAGGCGTACCAGCAGCACCAGCAGCCGCAGCAGCCCCAGCAGCAGCGCCTGGGACAGCACCGCGCGCCCGACCCGGCCCCGGTGGCGGACTGGTCCCACGGCGGCGCCCAGAGCGGCCTCCAGGGGGCCGTCCCGGCCGTCCCGTGGCCGGACGGCTCCGGTGCGCACGCGGCCGCGGAGACGGCGTACCTGCCGCCCTACCGCGAGGATCAGGTGGCGCCCGCGGCGCACACGGCCGCGGAGACGGCGTACCTGCCGCCCTACCGCGAGGAGGACCACCTCGGCGACCACCACCAGCCGCCGTACGTCCCGGCCCCGGCGCCCACCGCCGAGCCGATGGCGCCGGACGCCTGGTTCCGCGACGGGGCGCAGTCCGCGCCGCCGTCCGTGGACCCCGGCGCGCACCGGTCCCGGGGCGCCCACGCCGCCGGGGTCGAGGCCCCGGCGGAACGCACCGCGTACCTGCCGCCCTATCCCGGTGACGCGCAGGAGCAGCCGGCCCCGGCCCACGCCGCGGCCGCCGGCGCCGCGGCCCCCCCGCCGCCGGCCGGTCCCGCCGCGGAGTACTCGCCGCCCACCCTCGGCGGCAGCACCCGCGTCGTGGATCCCGCGCAGGCCCGCGCCGAGGGGCGCTCGCCGATCATCGATCCGGGCCCGCAGTCGGCCGTGCTGACCGCCGCGCTCGGGCTGCTGCTGGCCGGCGCGGCCTTCGGCGGCTCGTTCGCCCTGGTGGCCCCCCTCATCGCGCTGCAGGCGCTCACCGCCGCGGGCTGGTTCCGGCTCAACGGCATGTGGCCGGCCCGTCAGGGCATCGCCCTGGCCTTCGCCGGAGCCGTGGCCGCGGACGTCGCCGTGCTCGCGCTGGGGCGTCCGTACGGGCCGGGCGCGATCATCGGGACGCTGGGCGCGTGGGTGCTGCTGACGCTGGTGCTCCAGCTGCGCAGCCACGCCGACCCGGACGAGCGGATGTACGGGCTGATGGCCTCGGTGGCCTCGGCCGCCCTCGCGATCGTCTGCGCCGGGTACCTGGCCGCCGACCCGGCCGCGGTCAGCATCGGTGCGGCCGCCGTCGCGGTGGCCGTGTTCGTGCGGGCCCTGCCGCTGCCCACGACGCCCTCCGTGGTGGTCTCGCTGGCCGCCGCGGCCGGCGCCGGCATCGCGGTCGGCGGGCTGACCGACGTCGGTGTCGGCGGGGCGCTGCTCGGCCTGGCCGCCGGTGTCTGCGCGCTCGTCGGGCTGCGCGTGGCGGCCTACGACTACCCGTCCAAGTTCGTCCACATGACGGCCGGCGTCGCGCTGCCGCTGGCCGCCGCGGCGCCCGCGGTCTACCTGATCGGGCGGGTGGTCGGCTGACGCCCGGCGGATTGCGGGCATGGTCAACTAGAACGCACGTACCGAGAAGTAGGGGGAGTGGAACGTGCGTTTCCTGAAGGTGATCGTGATCCTCGGCGTACTGCTGGGCGGGATCTTCGTGGGGGCCGACCGGCTCGCGGTCGGCTACGCGGAGGACGAGCTGGCCAAGAAGGTCCAGGCGGGGCGGGGCCTCGCCGGGGAGAGCAGCGTGGACATCCACGGCTTCCCGTTCCTGACCCAGGTGCTGGACTACCGGCTGGAGCAGGTCGACGTGACGATGCACGGGGTCCAGGCCCCGGGCCCCGACGGCCGCAAGGTCCGGATATCCCAGCTCGACGCGCGCTTCCACGACGTGAAGCTGGACAGCGGCTACACCAGCGGCAAGGCGGCGCGCGCCGACGGCTCCGCGCTCCTCACGTACGCCGAC
Organism: Streptomyces sp. NPDC051555; assembly: GCF_044454405.1. Classification (NCBI taxonomy): domain Bacteria; kingdom Bacillati; phylum Actinomycetota; class Actinomycetes; order Kitasatosporales; family Streptomycetaceae; genus Streptomyces; species Streptomyces sp. NPDC051555. The sequence continues at coordinate 16,227 of NZ_JBITDP010000019.1, forward strand.
CTCACCGAGGCCTCGCAGAACGGGGTCACCGTGACCTACGGCGGCGCCCCGGGCAAGGTGAAGGTGACCGCGACGGTCGAGGCGCTGGGCAAGTCCTTCACGCGCAGCGTGGTCTCCACGATCAGCCTGGTCGACGGGACGACGGTGCGGGTGCGCGCCGACGAGGTGCCGGGCGAGGGCCTCCCCGGGGTCGAGACCCTCGTGCGCAAGCGGACCGACTTCGACCGGCGGCTCGACGGCGGTCTGCCGGCGGGGCTGAAACTGTCCGCGCTGACCTCCGACGAGAGCGGTGTGCACCTCACGGTGGACGGTTCGAACGTGGTGTTGGCCGGATCGTGAGACGGGAAGGTCCGATCCTTAGGCGGATCGGGCCTTCCGGGCTGCTCCGAGGGGGTTCCGGGCCCCTTACCGAAGGACTGCGGGGGACACGGATCCCACTATGCGGACGATCCTGTCTCGAAATATGACACGCCGGTGACAGGGCGGCCGATTCGTCCCTACGATCCATGGCTATGAAGCATCAGCAGGCGGACCTCACGAAGCGACGGGCAGTAGACCTGTGTCGCGTCGCCGCCATGCTCTGTCGCCCTTTCTGAGCGACCCGCTCCCTTTTCGGCCGCACGACGGCCCCCGAGCGTGACCCCACCGCCTCCCGCCCCCTCGCCTCCCCGCGCGGGACGTTCCGAGCGCACCCGGGTGCACGCCGAACGGTCATCGAACCGGCCGGAGCAGCGCCACCGCAGCAGCCCGCAGTACCCGCACCGCCCCGCCGCACACTGCCCCGGAGGAGAACACCATGAGCCGCAGCGACGTCCTCGTAGACGCCGACTGGGTCGAGGCCCACCTGAACGACGCGAACGTCGTCGTCGTCGAGGTGGACGAGGACACGTCCGCCTACGACAAGAACCACATCACGAACGCCGTCCGCATCGACTGGCAGCGCGACCTCCAGGACCCGGTGCGCCGCGACTTCGTGGACCAGGAGGGCTTCGAGAAGCTCCTCTCGGCCAAGGGCATCGCCAACGGCGACACGGTCGTCCTCTACGGCGGCAACAACAACTGGTTCGCGTCCTACGCCTACTGGTACTTCAAGCTCTACGGCCACCAGGACGTCCGCCTGCTCGACGGCGGCCGCAAGAAGTGGGAGCTGGACTCCCGCGACCTGGTCGACGGCTCCGAGGTCCCGAACCGCCCGGCCACCGAGTACAAGGCCAAGGCCCAGGACACCTCGATCCGCGCCTTCCGTGACGACGCGGTCGCCGCGATCGGCTCGAAGAACCTGGTTGACGTGCGTTCGCCCGACGAGTTCAGCGGCAAGCTGCTCGCCCCGGCGCACCTCCCGCAGGAGCAGTCGCAGCGTCCGGGTCACATCCCGAGCGCCCGCAACATCCCGTGGTCGAAGAACGCCAACGACGACGGCACCTTCAAGTCGGACGAAGAGCTGACCGCCCTCTACGAGGCCGAGCAGGTCGACCTGGCGAAGGACACCATCGCGTACTGCCGCATCGGTGAGCGCTCCGCGCTCACCTGGTTCGTGCTGCACGAGCTGCTGGGCCAGGAGAACGTCAAGAACTACGACGGCTCGTGGACCGAGTACGGCTCGCTGGTCGGCGTGCCGATCGAGCTGGGCGCCAACAAGTAATCCCGTACGGCCTGTAGCAGGACGCGCGTACTACCTCTCTAGGACAGGACAGAGAACATGTGTGGAGCACAGATCGGCGGGCCCTCCCTCGACACGCTCAAGCCGGGCGAGACGGCCATCCAGGGCCAGATCACCCAGGGCGGCGAGCCGGTGTCCGGCTACGTCCGCCTGCTGGACTCGACCGGTGAGTTCACGGCAGAGGTCCCGACCTCGGCGACCGGCCAGTTCCGCTTCTACGCCGCCGAAGGCACCTGGACCCTGCGGGCGCTGGTCCCGGGTGCCAAGGCGGACCGCACGGTCGTCGTCGCCGAGACCGGTGGCGTGACGGACGTGGCCATCGCGGTCTGAACACCGCGCAGGGCGCGCGCCGAGCGCGCCGCATGACCGGCCGAAGGGCCGCACCCCCGGGGGTTGGACGCCACTGGAACGGGGTGCGGTCCTTCGCGCCGTCCGGAGCCTTCGCGCCGTCCGGATCCGGTTCTATCCTGGGGACATGTACGCCCGGCGTCGGCGCGGCTATTTCCTGCTCATGGGCGGGTGCCTGTTCCTCTTCGTCTCGGCCTGGTCGTGGGTGCGCCTCCTCTCGGTGCCGGCGGCCGTGGCGCTGTGCGTGGTCGCCATGCTGATCCCGCCGGTCGCGGCGATGGCGGCGAACCGGCGCGGCCCGGACGACCGCTGGTGGGACGACCCCTCCGGGGACCCGAAGTCCGACGAGTGGTGGGACGAGCTGGACGGGAAGCGGCGCCGCGAGGACCCGCGGGACGACTGATCCGCGGGAAACGGCCGGCCCGCGGCTGATGTCCCACGGCCCGGGGCTGATGTCCCCTGGCCCGCGGCTGGTGGCCCGAAACGGTCGATCCATGGCGGAATCGTTGATTCCTCGCTATCGAACCGTAATAACAGTGCGTACAACTTCACCCCTGAGATACAAGTCCTCCATGTGCACAGGTGATGCAACCTGTGGCTGCAGTCCTGTGGGGGGACCCTCTCTTGGAACACGAACAGACCATCCCCGAGCCGAGGAAAGAGGGCGAGAACGCCCCGGATCCGGACAGCTCGGAATTTCCGGTGGCAAACACCCCGGTCGCTACGCTGAGTGATGTTCCTCGGCGTCGCCGCGGCCGGGCGGCGCTCCTGATCGCCGCCGCGCTGGTGCTCGGCGTCGGCGCCGGGACCGCCACGGGCTACGCCGTCCAGTACGAGCGTCCGCCGACGTCGCTGGGCCCGCTGGCCCAGCAGGGGCTGACCACCCCGAAGCCGATCAAGGCGGACGACTCGACCACGTACCGCTCGATCAACGCGAACCGCTGGGACCGGACGGACGACGACCTCACCAAGATGCTGCTGGAGGCGCCCGCGGGCGCCGAGCAGGTCGAGCACGGCTACAAGGGCGTCGGGGACTGGGCGGCCGACTGGTTCGACGACCCCGGCCGGGGCCTCCACGCGGTCAACTCGGGTGACGTGCGACGGGTCGCGGTGGCCCACTGGTACGCGGGGGACCGGGTCACGGTGATGATCACCCTCCTGCAGTTCCGCGACCGCACCGGCGCGGAGACCTACGCGCGTTCGCAGTCCAGCTACATGCCGGAGACGAAGAGGGGCGCCGGGAACGACGGCGTGCCGCTGCCGGACGGCCTCAAGGGCACCGGCCGCGCCTGGGTGTACTCGAAGCCGCACGAGAAGGCCGGGTACATGCCGGTCCACGAGGCCCGGGCGATCGCCCGGGTCGGCAACATCGCCATGTACATGGAATACCTCGACAACAGGGGGACGATCTCCGAAAAGGACATCGTCGACCTCGCCAAGCGACAGGTGGAGCAGCTGTGACCGAGCCGCGGAAGCCGGCCCCGGCCCTCTCCGAGATCACGCTGGACGAGCCCGACCCCGACTACGGCGTGCCCGCGGGCACGCCGGAGCACCCCTTCGCCGAGGAGCAGCTCGCCAGCGCCCGCCCCCCGCGCGCGGTCAACCGCGCGGCCGTGGCCGCCGTCGGCACCGCGGTGGCGCTCGCGGCCGTCGCGGGCTTCGGCATCTGGGCCAAGGGCTGGATCGCCGACGCCGACCGCACCTCCACCACCGTGTACTGGCAGGCGCAGGACCCCGCCCCGCAGGCCGCGGCGCCCACCCCGCCGATCGTCTCGCTCGGCGAGCTCGGCGACCGGTTGATCGAGGTGCCGGAGCACTACCGGCCGGGCCCCGACCTGGGCGAGCACAGCAACTTCTTCACCGTGCCGGGGGCCAAGGCCGCCCAGCTCATGAAGGAGAACAACGGCAGTCTCCCCGCCGACCGGCGCGCGGAGAGCAACAAGATGATCGACGGGCTCAAGCTCAAGGGCCAGGCCGGACGCACCTTCCGCAACGAGTCCGGGGACGCGGTCGTCGAGATCTCGCTGACGCAGGCGGACCCGCAGGCGGTCAAGCAGTTCGGCGAGTTCACCACGAAGCTGCTCGAACTGATCGGCGACGACCGGCAGGCGCCCAAGGTCGAGGGGTACCCCGAGGCCAAGTGCGCCCTGCGGTCCGTCGGCGACGACGGGAAGAACGACGAGGGCGAGAAGAAGGAACCCCTGGAGTCGGTGCTCTGCGCCGCGTCCCAGGGCGACTTCCTGATCAGCTTCCACGCCTACGGCGGCAAGCCCTTCGACGCTGCCGCGGAGGTCAAGCTGTTCCGCACCCAGCTCGACCACCTGAAGTCCCCCGGGGAGTCCGCGTGACCGACAAGACCGCCACCGAGACCCTGGCCGCCGCCGAGACCCCCGCGGCCCCGGCCGAGACCCCGGCCCCGGCCCCGGCCGCGCCGGAGCCCGCGCCCGGAGCCGCCGCGCCCGCAGCCGCGCCGGCCGTGAACCCCTTTGCCCCGCCGGACCTGTCCGCCGCGCCGGCCGCGCCGGACGCCCCGCGCGACCGTCGCGCGCTCTTCGCCTCCCTGCGCTGGACGGCGGCCGTGCTGGTCTTCGCCGTCACCGCGGCGCTGACGGCGTACGCCGTGGTCGAGCCGGAGCGGACGCGGATCCCGGGCCTGTCGACCCTGAGCGACGGCCGCTGGGACTACCCCGCGATCACCAAGCCGGTACTGCCCGCGGGGGCCCCGCTGCCCTACGGCCCGGACAACGCCGAGGGCATCCACTACGCGGCGCTGAGCCAGCTCCTGCTGCCCGCTCCGGAGGGCTCCACGCCCGACGAGAGCCTCAAGGCGGACAAGGACGGCATGGTCACCCAGGACCGCTTCCTCGCCGAGTTCTCCGGGAAGTTCCACGACCGGGTGGTCCAGGGGCTGGGGGAGGACGCCGCGCTGCGCCAGATCGCGGGCCGCGGCTGGACCACCCCCGACGGCACCGCCACCCGCGTCTACCTGCTGCGCTTCCACTCCAGCGGCTTCGTGGCCTCCTTCGAGGGCTGCAAGTCCGGCATGCAGCTCCAGGGCGCGGACTCCTTCGACCTGGACTCCGCCTGGTCCAAGGCCCTGATCGGGCAGGCCACGAAGGGGCGGATGGACCACACCGCGGTCACCACCTTCGTCGAGGAGAAGCCCTACGGTCCGCAGCAGACGAAGGTCGGCTGCATCCAGGCCGGCGACCTCCTCGGCATGGTGATCCAGACGCGCAAGGACGCGGTCACCGACGTCCCCTTCCACCAGACGGTGATCCTCCAGGACCAGCTCCTGGAATAGCGCGCGGGACGGGTCCGTCAGCGGTACGGCCTACCTCGCACGGTGCCCCGGGGCCCGGGCCAGTAGGCTTGGGCCCCGGCCCGCATTGCCCACCGAACCCAAACGAACCTTCCGAGGAGCACCCCGTGCTTGAGGCAGTCTTCACCTCCCTGCTGGTCCTGGTCTGCGTCGGCGTTCTCGCCTTCAGCGGTCTGGCCGTGAAGAAGCTGTACCAGGGTCAGCGCTGATCGCTTGATCTGCCGCCCTCCGGAAACCCTCCTCCCACAGATCGCCTGAGCAGCCATTCATGATCCAGATCCCGTCCGACCTGAACCCGGACCTCCTGCCCCTCGCCTTCCTCCTCGGTACCTGGGAGGGCGCGGGCGTCTTCGACTACCCCGGTGAAGAGAAGTGCAACTTCGGCCAGGAGGTCGTCTTCGGCCACGACGGCCGGGACTTCCTGGAGTACTCCTCGCACACGTGGGTCCTCGACGCCGACGGCAAGAAGGTCCGCCCGCTGGAGTCCGAGAAGGGCTACTGGCGCATCGACAAGCAGCGCAAGGTCGAGGTCGTCATGGTCCGCGACCAGGGCGTCGTGGAGATCTGGTACGGCGACCTGGCCGACCAGAAGCCCCAGATCGACCTGATCACCGACGCGGTCGCGCGCACCGCGGCCTCCCGTCCGCACAGCGGCGGCAAGCGGCTCTACGGCTACGTCAAGGGCGACCTCATGTGGGTCGGGGAGAAGGCCACCCCCGAGATCGAGCTGCGCCCGTACATGTCGGCGCAGCTGAAGAAGGTCGTCACGCCCGAGGAGGTCGCCGAGATGGCGCGCAACCTCCCGGACATGCCCGACGACGGCATCGCCTTCTTCCGCTGAGCCACCACGGCGGCTACGCACGGTGAAAGGGGACCGCGGACCCTCCGCGGTCCCCTTCCGCGCGCCTACACTGGGCGCGTGGTGAGCACCGACTGGAAGAGTGACCTGCGCCAACGGGGGTACCGCCTGACCCCGCAGCGCCAGCTCGTGCTGGAAGCGGTGGACGTTCTCGAACACGCCACCCCCGACGAGCTGCTCGTGCACGTCCGCAAGACCGCCTCCGGGATCAACATCTCCACCGTGTACCGGACCCTGGAGCTGCTGGAGGAGCTGGGCCTGGTCTCGCACGCCCACCTCGGGCACGGGGCGCCGACCTACCACCTCGCCGACCGGCACCACCACATCCACCTGGTCTGCCGGGACTGCACCGGGGTGATCGAGGCGGATGTGGACGTGGCCGCCGAGTTCACCGCCAAGCTGCGCGCCGAGTTCGGCTTCGAGACCGACATGAAGCACTTCGCGATCTTCGGGCGCTGCCGAGACTGCACGGCGAAGGCGGCTGCCGCACCGGCGCAGGCGCAGTCGTAGGCTGGGGTCCATGACCAGCCCTTTGCTCAATCTTCCCGGTGCAGTGGCGGCAGAAGGCCGTGACGAGGGCGTAGCAGCCCACTACGGAGAGCTGTACGGCGAACAGCGCGCCCTCGCGGACGGCCGCGGCTTCGTGGACCTCTCGCACCGTGGCGTCATCACCGTCTCCGGTCCCGAACGGCTGTCCTGGCTGCACCTGCTGCTCACCCAGCACCTCACCGAACTGCCGGCCGGACAGGCCACCGAGGCGCTGATCCTCTCCGCGAACGGGCACATCGAGCACGCCCTCTACCTGGTCGACGACGGCGAGACGGTGTGGGCGCACGTCGAGCCGGGCACCCAGGAGGCGCTGCTCGCCTACCTGGAGTCGATGAAGTTCTTCTACCGCGTCGAAACCGCCGACCGCACCGGCGAGTTCGCCGTCGTGCACCTCCCGGCCGGTTCGACCGCCGAGGTGGCGAAGGAGCACGCCGTACGGGAGACCCCGTACGGCCGCGACGTCTTCCTGCCCCGCGCGGAGCTGGAGACCTTCGCCGCCGCCCACGGCCCGGCCGCCGGGCTGGACGCCTACGAGGCGCTGCGCGTCGAGGCCCACCGGCCGCGGCTCGGCGCCGAGACCGACCACCGCACGATCCCGCACGAGCTGGGCTGGATCGGCACCGCCGTCCACCTGCAGAAGGGCTGCTACCGGGGGCAGGAGACGGTCGCCCGCGTCCACAACCTGGGGAAGCCGCCGCGCCGCCTGGTCTTCCTGCACCTGGACGGCTCGGACGTCCTGCTCCCACCGCACGGCACGCCCGTACGGCTGGCCGCCGACGGCGCGGAGGGCCGTCAGCTCGGCTTCGTCACCACCGCGGTCCGCCACCACGAGCTGGGGCCGATCGCCCTCGCGCTGGTGAAGCGGAACGTCGCGGTGGACGCGCAGCTGCTGGCGGGCACGATCGCGGCCGCGCAGGAGGTCGTCGTGGCGCCGTAGCGCCGCGGCCGCACTGCCTCGGCTGCACTGCCTCGGTCGTAGCGGCTCAGATGTCGATGACGATGGTGAACGGGCCGTGGTTGGTGAGCGAGACGCGCATGTCCGCACCGAACCGGCCCGTCGCCACCGTCGCCCCGAGGGCCCGCAGTTGGGCGACGACCTCGTCCACCAGCGGCTCGGCGACCGGTCCCGGCGCGGCCGCGTTCCAGGTGGGGCGGCGGCCCTTGCGGGCGTCGCCGTAGAGCGTGAACTGGGAGACCACCAGCAGCGGCGCGTCCACGTCGCTGCAGGACTTCTCCGCCTCCAGGATCCGGACGGACCACAGCTTGCGCGCCAGCAGCGCGGCCTTCTCCGGAGTGTCGTCGTGGGTCACCCCCACCAGCACGCACAGTCCCTCGCCGACGATCTCGCCGACGGTCTCGCCCGCGACGACGACGCTCGCGCCGTCCACCCTCTGCACCACTGCTCGCATACGACCTGTGTACCAGGCGTGCACCCGTCCGGGGCCGATCGGGTGGAGGGGACCTGCATCAGGACCACGGAGAGTGGCACGATGCTCGCAGGCGGTGCTGCCATGCACCGGTCGAGGGGACGGACACGAACGCATGAACACTTCTGGCACCGGCACGGGCACCGGCACCGACACCTCAGTGACCTCCGCGGTAACGTCCACGACGATCTCCACGGCGACCGCCGCGGCCCGGCCGCCCGCGCAGCGCACCGGCACGGCCACGGCCGCCGGTGACCCGCAGCGGCCCGCCGTCTCGCTCGGCCTGCCCGAGCTGCGCGCGCTGCGCCGCGACGCGCAGCGCGACGAGGCCGACCTGAGCTACGTCCGCAGACTCCTGCAGGGCCGGATCGACATCCTGCGCGCCGAGCTGGCCCGCCGCACCGATCCCGAGTCCCCGGTCGTCGACCGGCTCTCCGAGATCCTCGCCGACGCCCCCTCCAGCCGTAGCGCCTCCGCGCGCCACGTCACGCTCGGCACCCCGCACAGCGAGGAGTACCGGCTGCTCGCGGCGGAGATGCTGGCCGACGTCGAGCTGTCGGACCTGGGCGCCCGTACGGACGGCGAACTGCACGACGGCATGGGCAAGCTGGTCCGCTACGAGCAGCAGGTCTCGCGCCGCCGCCGGCAGTTGCAGCGCACGGCTGACGATTGCAGCGCGGAGATCACCCGGCGCTACCGGGAGGGCGAGGCACAGGTCGACGACCTGCTGGTCTGACCCGTCCCGCCGACCTGCCGGTCCGGCGCGGGAAAATGGGGCGACCCGGTGTCGCGGCGCGATTAGCGTGGCTCGTCATGAACATCGACGTCCGGACCATTGCCGCATCCGAACTGCCCGCGTGGCTGGGCGCCGTGGCGACCGGCTTCCTGACCGCCACGCCGGTCACCGAGTCGGACATCGCCCAGCGCGCCAGGTACACGGACCTCGCCCGCACCCAGGGCGCCTTCGACGCGGACACCGGCCGCTGCGTGGGCACCTTCCGTTCGTTCGCGCAGCAGATCACCGTGCCGGGCGGCGCGCAGCTGCCCGCGAGCGCGGTCTCCAACGTCACCGTGTCGCCCACGCACCGGCGCCGCGGCCTGCTCAGCCGGATGATGCGCGCCGAGCTCACCGCCGCCAAGGAGCGCGGCGACGTGCTGTCGACGCTGATCGCCGCCGAGTACCCCATCTACGGCCGCTACGGGTACGGGCCCGCCACCGCCGTCTCGGAGTGGGAGATCGACGTCCCGCGCACCGGACTCGACCCCCGCTGGGCCGCCCCCGAGGACGGCGGCCGGATCGACCTGGTGGACGCCGCCGAGATGCGGCGGGTGGGCCCCGCCGTGCACGAGCGGCTGCGCGCCACGACGCACGGCGCGATCGACCGGCCGGAGCGTTGGTGGAGCCTGGCCACCGGCCTGGAGGAGATCTCCGTCCGCCCCTACAAGCCGCGCTTCTTCGCGGTGTACCGCTCGGCGGCCGGCGAGGTGGAGGGAGCGGTCACCTACCGGGCGGACGACCACTGGACGGACGCCAAGGTCCCGCTCAACACCGTCGAGGTCAAGGACCTCATCGCGACCACCGTGGCGGCGCAGCGGGCCCTGTGGCACTACCTGTGCTCGATCGACTGGGTGATGAAGGTGCGCACCGGCTACCGGGCCCCGGACGACCTGGTCCCGCTGCTGCTGCCCGACCCGCGCTCCGCCCGCCTGGTGACCGACGCCGACTACCTGTGGGTGCGGCTGCTGGACGTCGCGGCGGCGCTCGGCGCGCGCACGTACGCCGTGCCCGGGAGCCTCGTCCTGGAGGTCACGGACCCGGCCGGGCTCGCCGCGGGCCGCTTCCGGCTGGTCGCGGGGACGGGGGCGGCCGCCTGCGCCCCGACGGCGGAGCCCGCGGATCTGCGCCTGGACGTGGCTCGGCTCGGCTCGCTCTACCTGGGCGACGGGTCCGCGGTGCGGTTGGCCGCGCTGGGCGGGATCGAGGAACTGCGACCCGGGGCGCTGGCCCTGGCGGACGCGGTCTTCCGCACCGCCCGGCGACCCTGGTGCCCCGACGTCTTCTGAGGGCGTCCACTTCTGAGCGGCGTCCTCTTCTGAGCGGCGTCCGCCGGCCCTGTCACACCGGGGGCCCCGGATGCGTCATAGGGACGACGGACGGTACGAGGACGACGGGGAGCAGGGGAGTGGAGCACGGGATGGACGAGAGCGACTTTCTGGCGGCACGGTTCGAGGAGCGGCGCACGCACCTGCGGGCCGTCGCCTACCGCATGCTCGGCTCGCTGGCCGAGGCCGAGGACGCCGTCCAGGAGGCCTGGATCCGGCTGGACCGCTCCGACACGAGCGGGGTCGCCAATCTGGGCGGCTGGCTCACCACGGTCGTCGCCCGTGTCTGCCTGGACCAGCTGCGGTCCCGCACGACGCGCCGCGAGGAGTCGCTGGAGGCGCGGATCCACGTCCCGGACCCGATCGTGAGCCGTGCGGACGGGCTCGACCCGGAGCAGGAGGTGCTGCTCGCGGACTCGGTCGGGCTGGCCCTGCTCGTCGTACTGGAGCAACTGGCCCCCGCGGAACGGCTGGCGTTCGTCCTGCACGACATGTTCGGGGTGCCCTTCGAGGAGATCGCGCCCCTCGTGGACCGCACCCCGGCCGCCGCCCGGCAGCTCGCCAGCCGGGCACGGCGCCGGGTCCAGGGCGGCGCGCCCGCCCCAGATCCGGACCTGGAACGCCAGCGGGAGGTCGTCGGGGCCTTCCTCGCGGCCGCGCGCGGCGGCAGCTTCGAGGACCTGATCGCGGTCCTGGACCCGGAGGTCGTGCTGCGCGTGGACCTCGGAGCGGTGGCGGGCGGGCCGGGTGGTCCCGTGCGCGGTGCGCGGGCGGTGGCCCGGCAGGCGCTCACCTTCCAGCGGCTGTCGCCCTTCGCCCGGCCCGCGCTGGTCAACGGCGCGCCCGGAGTGGTCACGATGCCCGACGGCAAGCCGGTCGCGGTCATGGGCTTCACCGTCAGCGGCGGCCTCATCGTCGCGATCGACATCCTGGCGGACCCCGTCCGGCTGGAACACCTCGACGTCGCGGTCCTGGAGGACTGAGCCCTTTGTCTTCGATGTCTTCGATCCCCCCGCTCCCGTCCCCGCTCCCGCCCTCGCTCCCGTCCCTTGCCGGGGAGGGCCTCGTCGCCGTCCTGCGCGCGGCGGGCTGCGTCTTCGCGGAGGAGGAGGCGGAGCTGCTGCTGGCCGCCGCGGCGCAAGGCGCCGACCTGGCCGCGCTGGTGGCGCGCCGGGTGGCCGGCCAGCCGCTGGAACACGTGGTGGGCTGGGCCGAGTTCTGCGGGCTGCGGATGGAGGTGGGCGCGGGGGTCTTCGTACCGCGCCGCCGCAGCGAGTTCCTGGTGCGCGAGGCCGCCGCCGGGACGCGGGCCGGTGCGGGTGCGGTGGTGCTGGACCTGTGCTGCGGGGTCGGCGCCGTCGGCGCGGCCGTGGCGGCGCGGCTGGGCGGGCGGGTCGGGCGGGTCGGCGGGGACGGGGGCGTGGAGCTGCACGCCGTCGACATCGATCCGGTGGCCGTCTCGTACGCGGCGCGCAACGTGGCGCCGTACGGCGGCCGGGTCTACGCGGGCGACCTCTACGCCCCGCTGCCCGCGCGGCTGTTGGGTGCGGTGGACGTGCTGGTCGCGAACGCGCCGTACGTGCCCACGGACCGGATCGCGCTGCTGCCGCCGGAGGCCCGCGAGCACGAACCCCTGGCCACCCTCGACGGCGGAGCGGACGGGGTCGCCGTGCAGCGCAGGGTCGCGGCGGGGGCCCTGCCGTGGCTCGCGCCGGGCGGGCGGCTGCTGATCGAGACCGGCGAGCACCAGGCCCCGCGGACCGCCGAGGCGCTGACGACGGCCGGCTTCGGCGAGGTGGCGGTGGTGTCCTCGGAGGAACTCGAAGCGACCGTGGTCATCGGCAGGGCGGCGAGGTAGGGCGGGGCGGCGAGCGCATGCGCGTCCGCGCGACCCCCCGGCAGCACCAGCAGCACCGGCTGGCCCCCGGGGCGCAGGGGGGTCAACCCCCGGCCGCACCGGGCGGTTAGCGGGGTCGTCGCGGGTGGGCGGACCGGGACATGCTGGTCAGGCCGGTGCGTACCGCCGGATTCCCCACCATTGAGCAGGAGTTGGCCCGTGCGTGTGCAGACGTGGCAGAGGTTCCCTTCCCCGCTCGGGGCCGTGCTGGCCGCCGCCGTCGCCGGCGCCGTCCTGACGGTGTCCGGGCTCGCGTCGCCCGCGGCGTTCGCCGCCGGCGCCCGGCCGGACTCCGTACAGCGGGGTCTGGACGCGCTGGTGCGCGAGGACGGCCTGCCCGGGGCGCTGGCGAGCGTCAAGGGACCGGGCGGGCACTCGCGTTCGTACACCGCGGGGGTCGGCGACCTGGCCACCGGGGCGCCGGTGCCCGAGGACGGCCAGGTGCGGATCGGCAGCAACACCAAGGCCTTCACCGCGGTGGTCGTGCTGCAACTGGTGGCCGAGGGGAAGATCGGCCTCGACACCCCGGTCGACGACTACCTGCGGGGCCTGGTGCGCGGTGAGCGGATCGACGGCCGCCGGATCACCGTCCGACACCTGTTGCAGCACACCAGCGGTCTGCCCAACTACACTGAGTACGACCTCCAGTTGCGCCACTACGCCCCGCGCGAGCTCGTCGACATCGCCCTCCAACACGAGGGCCACTTCGAGCCGGGCCAGAAGTGGGAGTACAGCAACACGAACTACGTGCTGGCCGGCATGATCGTCGAGCAGGTCACGCACCGCCCGATCGCCGAGGAGATCGACCGGCGCGTCATCCGGCCCGTCGGACTGCGCCACACCTACTTCCCCGCCCCGGGCGACCCCACCATCCGGGAACCCCATCCCAAGGGCTACGACCGGGAAGCGGCGGGCGCCCCGCTGCGCGACGTCACGGAGATGGACCCCTCCTGGGCCTGGGCGGCGGGCCAGATGATCTCCACCAACGCGGACCTCAACCGCTTCTACGGCGCGCTCCTCTCCGGCGACCTGCTGAAGAAGGCCCAACTGGACCAGATGCGGACCACGGTGCCCGCCGAGGACTTCGGCCCCGGCGCCCGCTACGGCCTGGGCCTCGTGAGCATCCCGCTGTCCTGCGGCGGCGTCTACTGGGGGCACGGCGGCAGCTTCCCGGGGTACGAGACCCGCGGCGGAGTCACCGCCCAGGGCCGCGCCGCGAACATCGCGGTGACCACGCAGCCGACGGACAAGGCCACCCTGGACCACATGTCCACCCTCGTGGACACCGCCTTGTGCCGCCGCTGACCGGCCGATATCAGTGCGATATGGGGGCTTCGTAGCGTCCTTGCGGCAGTGCGCTTCGGCACGGCCACGAGGAAAGGAACACGACGGCATGCGCAAGCTCATGACCATCGCCACCGCGACCACCGGCGCCGCGCTCATGCTGGCCGTCGGCGCGGGCACCGCCTCCGCCGACTCGGTCACCTCCGCCCCTTGGAACGAGAGCGTCGCCGGTGCGAGCGGCACCGGCACGGTCAGCACCGTCTGGACCGGCAACGCCGGCAAGGTGACGGCGAAGGGCACGTTGAAGGTCACGGACCCCACGGCCTGTTACACGATCTCGGTCGGCGTCGGCTTCATCGGCAAGCCGCGCGGTCCCCAGATCTGGGCCAAGGCACCGCAGAAGCAGTGCGGCCCCGGCACGATCGACGTGACCGCCACGACGGGCCCGCACAGCTTCTGGGACGGCCCCTGGGTCGTCATCTGCAAGGACGGCGACGCCACCAAGGCCTGCAAGGGCTGACGGCGACCGCCGCGGCTACGGGCGCACCCCGCCAGGTGCGCCCGTAGCCGTCACACGATGGCCTGGCAGCCGACGAGTTCGTACGGCCCGTACGCGTGCTCCACCCGTTTCGTCGTCCACAGCATCCTGGCCGTCTCCACCGTCGCCGACACGGTCAGCAGCGCGCCCAGCCGACCCGGCGGCCCGTCCCAGCGGACGACCGAAAGGAACTCCCAGGTGCCGTCCAGACCCGGGTCCGAGCGGTTCGGCGCCCGTAGCACCCAGTCCGCGCCGCGCTCCCCCCACAGCCCCACCACGGCGGCGCGACTGCGCCGCGCCGTCACCGTGCGCCCGATCCGGCCGACTCCCACCTGTGCGAGCGAACCGAGGCTCAGCTGCGGTTCCAGGGCGACGTCGGTCGCCACCTCGTCATGCGTCTCCTCGCGCGTGGGGTGGATGCTGTGCACGCGTGGCGGTGCGCTCCCGGCGCCGCCGTCGAGCCGTACGGAGAAGACGATCTCGCGGACGATGCCGTCGGCCGGCCGGCGCAGCGAGAAGGGGAACCGCAGCAGCCGGAAGGTGACGCCCGCGTCGAGTTGGGCCCTGACGAGCGGATCCACCGACGGGTGGTCGCGCAGGGCGTCGAGGGAGATGCAGTCGAAGACGGTGCGGGGCAGTTCGACGTGCGGTCCGCCGCCGGCGCCCTCGGGCAGCGTGGCCGGTCCCCGTACGCCACTTCCCTCGTCCGCGGGCTCCAACCGGTACGGGAGGGCGTCCGCGCGCCACTCGGGGAAGACCGTCCGTGCGGCGGCGTCGGTTTCGGCGCCGGTGGTTTCGTCCAGGGGCATTGCGCGTCACACTCCCACGACTACGAACGGACCCCAGTAGTAGGGGTGTGCGGTGTCCGGTTCGCCGCGCAGTTCGAGCGCGGCGTCCCGCATGGCCCCGGGCACGTCGGCGTGCCGCCTCACCCGGGAGTAGTAGCCGTGCATCAGCGAGCGGGTCACCACGGAGTCGACCTTCCACTGGCTCGCGACGACCTGCCGGGCACCGGCCACCAGGAAGGCCCGGACGAGCCCCTCGCCCTCGTCGGTCGGCCCCAGTTCGCGGCGGTTGGACTCGCACCCGCTGAGCACCACGACCGCCCCGTTGAGCCGCACCCGGGAGATCACCGTGCGTGCGGAGAGCACTTCGTACCCCTCCTGCGTCCCGTCGGACAGGAGCAGGCCGGAACCGAGCGGGTCCTGCGGATCGAAGAACCCGTGCGCGGCGATGTGCAAGGCGTCGAGCGTCGGCCCCAGTTCGGCGATGAGGTCGATCCTGGCGTCGGGCCCGGTGGCGGTACGGTCCGTGCCCGCGCCCAGCAGCTCCGTGGCCTCGCGTGCCTCCCGGTGGAACTCGTCGTCCTCCGTGGCCGGGGCGGCGCCCGAGTGGGCGAGTACGAGGGCGGACCCGTCTTCGGGGCGGCGGTTGTCGAGGCGTCGCCCCAGGGCCAGGCCGGGCAGGTAGCGCACGGGGGCGATCTCGGTCAGCGATCGGCCGTCCAGCCCGGCCACGGGGAGCACGTGCAGCGGCAGTTCGTGGAGCAGGCCGTGCGGTACGAGGACGATGGCCGACGCCGCCGCGAGGCGCGGGCACCAGGCGCGTGGCACCAGGGCGTCGGTGAGCGTCGCCCATGCCGGGGAGAGGGGCTGGTCGGGGCTGCCGGGGCGGCGCCAGACGTCGGCCTTGGCCAGCGCGCAGTAGGACTCCAGGTCCGCCCAGGACAGGGGGGACTTCTCGGCCAGCACCGTTCCGTCGTCGAAGAGGGCGAAGGCGATGCAGGCGTGGGGCATCGAGAAC
The DNA here is from genome assembly GCF_044454405.1 of Streptomyces sp. NPDC051555. Lineage (NCBI taxonomy): Bacteria > Bacillati > Actinomycetota > Actinomycetes > Kitasatosporales > Streptomycetaceae > Streptomyces > Streptomyces sp. NPDC051555. Next base: position 32,017 of record NZ_JBITDP010000019.1, read on the forward strand.
CAGGACAGCAGCACCGTGCCGGGTCCGAGCGTGCCCCTCAGCTCCAGGAGCTCGTCCAGGGTCGGTGGGGCACCCGTGCGCAGCTGGGCCAACCGGGGTGAAAGAGCGGCGAGTTCCTCGTGTACGTGGGCCAGGGCCAGCTCCGCCGCGAGGACGTCCACGCCGTCCGCACCGGCCGTCCCGTCCGCACCGGCCGTCCCGTCCGCACCGGCCGTCCCGTCCGCCCGGGTGGCCAGCCCCCGCAGCCCGGCGAGCCGGGACCGCGCCTCGTCCTCCCGACGGGCGAGGGCTACGGGCACGAAGTCGGGCAGGGGGCCGGCGCCGCCGATCTCCGTGAGGAACCCGCGCCCTCGGCCCCGCTCGGCGGCGAGCAGCGCGTCGGCGAAGCGACGCTCGGCGAAGCGGTCCTCCACCAATTGCGCACAGGCCCAGAAGGTCTGCTCGAACTCCGCGCGGCGGTCCTCCACCCCACCGGTGCGCACGAGTTCATCGGACGCGTCCATCGCGGCCTGGCAGGCGTCGGTGCGCTCGGCCCGGAACCCCGCGCGGCTCCCCAGGGTCGGATCCGCCGCTTCGAGGGCCGCGAGGGTCTCGTACATGCCGCGGGCGGCGAACCGGACGTTCGAGGCGGGGAACCGGCCGTCCGAGCGGCCGAGCATCTCCCCGAAGACGGCGCTCGCCTCGTCCAGGTACTCGGACCCCGGCGGGCTCAACCTGCTCAGTTCCAGCAGGGCCTTTCCGAGGCTCACGCCGGCTCCGGCGAAGGTCTGGAAGCGCAGCATGGACCGGGCGATCTCCCTTAGCCGCGACAGTGCCTGCCGTGCCCGTTCGAGATTGTGTCGCCGATCGCCCTCGGTCCGTTCCAGATAGTGGTGTCCGAGGGAGAGGAGGGCCAGCAGCTCGGACTCTTCGTCGCCGCTCGCCGCCGCTTGTTCGGCCATTCTCCGCATGCTCGCGAACGGTTCGTCGGGATCGTCCTCGGTGCTCTCCACGCTCCAACTGGCGGTGACCCTTTTCATGCCCAGTGAGGCGTCCACGGCGGCGCAGGCCGCCTCCGGCCCCACCAGCCGTGACTGCCGCAGCACTTCGAGATGGGTCTGTAGCCGAATGCGCTGCATCGGGTTCGGCCCGAGGGCCGCCCGTTCCAGTACCCGCGCCACCTCGTCGCCGAGGAGCTGGGCAGGGTGCGCCTGGAGGAGGGCCAGGCTCTCCCGCCAGGTTCCCACCTGCACGAACCGGCTGATCAGGTCCATGCGGTCCTCGGGCGGGAGCCGGGCGAACGCCATGTCGACACCCTCCTCCCGGCATGCTGTGACGAGCCGCAGCAGGGCTTCGACGTCCTCCGGTGCGACGTGCAGGGGCCCTGGGTGCTGGGCCAGCCCCGGCAGCATCCGGCGCAGCTCCTCGCTCTCCAGCGCCGCCCGGTGGGACTCGTAGTAGCGCTTGCGCGCCAGCCAGGAATCGCTCGCGAAGAACTCCTTGGCCGTGCCGATGAGCCTGTTGCGCGCGACCTGTTTCGCGGTGAACTCCGCGAGCGCCATCTGCGTGCCCTGCTCCAGCACCCGTTGTACGAGACGGGCCAGCTCCTTGAGCGTCTCACCGCCCCCTTCCTGCTGCTGCTCCCGTTCCAGCAGCGGGCCGACCCGCCTCAGCACCTCCCCGGGTGCCGATTCGAGCAGCCCGCGCAGGTCCGAGACCTTCACGGCCCGGCGCATCCGATGAACCAGGATCTGCGCCTCCTCGTCGGGCGAGGCGTCCAGCATGGGCAGCATCCGTGCCACATCGCGGGCCCGCTCGACCGCTTCCGGAGAATCGGGCACCCCTGCGGAACGGCTCAGCGCCAAGGAGCGCTCCACATGGTCTAGGGCGCCCCGGAAGTCCAGGCGCTTGACCAGCAACACGCTCATCAACTCGTGCGACCGGGCCTGGCCGATGACGTCGCCGGCGGCGGCCCGGAGGTCCAGGGCGTCGCGCAACAGCTCTGCCGCTTCGTCGTAACGGTCTTCGCCCATGAGGAGTTTGGCGAAATTGCTCAGGATGTTCCCCTGGATCCGGGGATTGCCGCTGGCCGATGCGAACGCGTCCCGGTAGTGCTGTTCGGCGTCGTCCCTGCGTCCGCTGCCCGCCAGTGCGTTGGCGAGGTTGTGCAGTGCTTCCGCGCGATGGTGTGCCGGAAGTTCGGCCAGTGCGCGCGTGTGTGCGGTGATCGCCTCGTCGTAGCGGGCCAGCGAGTTCAGCGCCGCTCCCCGGTTCAGCTCCAGCACACCGCGCAGCTCCGCGGAGTCGACGTGGTCGATATGCGCGTCGGCGCGCCGGAACCGGTCGAGCGCCTCCTCGTAGCGCCCCGTCTCGATCATCACCACGCCCTCGTTGAGGTGAAGTTGGAAACGCGCCGAGGGAGAGCTCTGCGGCGACGGTGGTTCCCCCCGGTCGATGATCTCCGCCGCTTGCGCAAGCCGCTGGGCGCGGTTCAGGGATGCGATCAAGAGCGCCCGGGCGTACACCCGCCGATCCGGGTCGCCGCCGTCGACCGCGTCCTGTTGGATCGTGCACTGCGCCAAATAGGCCGTCTCGGAGCTGAGTTGGTGCGCCCAGCACTCCCAGGCCAACCGCGACAACCGGGCGGGATCCGCCTGCCCGTTCTGCTGGCGGATACGGAAGACCTCTTCCCGCAACCGGTGTATCTCCCCCGTGTGATCGGGCACCGCGACACCCCCCGTTGCCGGAATCCTGCCTGGCGTCAGTGTGCCGCAGGGGCTCGGCCGCCCGGGTCCACACGGCGATACTGCCCGCGGCGCCGGGGACCGTTCGTCCCGACTGCGGCGCAGCCCTCGTAGCTCGGCCCGGACCACCCCGGCCCGCCCGATCACCGCCGCCGTCCCCACCCCGCCCACGGCTGACGCGGCACGAGGCGGGGGCGGCAAGTGGGAGCTATTGCAAGCGACTGCTTGCAATAGTTAGCAAGGTGCGGCAGGATCGGGGCATGGCATCGCTCAACGTCGGGAACCTCGGCGAGTACCTCCGCGAGCAGCGGCGGCAGGCACAGCTCTCGCTGCGGCAACTGGCCGATGCGGCGGGGGTGTCCAATCCGTACCTCAGCCAGATCGAGCGCGGGCTGCGCAAGCCGAGCGCGGACATCTTGCAGCAGCTGGCCAAGGCGCTGCGGATCTCCGCGGAGACGCTGTACGTGCAGGCCGGGATCCTCGACGAGCGGGACCGCGACGAGGTGGAGACGCGCGCCGTCATCCTCGCCGACCCGTCGATCAACGAGCGGCAGAAGCAGGTACTGCTGCAGATCTACGAGTCGTTCCGCAAGGAGAACGCGCTCGACGCCGAGGCCGGCCCCGACGCCGGCCCCGACGCCGGCTCCGACGCCGGCTCCGACGACGACGCGATGCCCCACACGAACTGAACTGTGATCCGGGAGGACCAGCACATGGCCATCGCCGATGACCTGAAGAAGACCCTCACCGACCCGACCCCGCTCTACTTCGCCGCCGGTACCGCCGACCTGGCGGTGCAGCAGGCCAAGAAGGTGCCCGGGCTCATCGAGCAGCTGCGCGCCGAGGCCCCCGCGCGGATCGAGGCCGTGAAGAACACCGACCCGAAGGTCGTGCAGGACAAGGCGCGCGAGGCCCAGGAAGCGGTGACCGCCAAGGTCGCCGAGGTCCTCGGAGCCTTCGACCCGAAGAAGCTCGGGGAGAGCGCGCAGGACCTGGCGCTGCGCGGGGTGGGCGTCGCGGCGGAGTACGCGGTGCGCGCCAAGGAGACCTACGACAAGGTCGCCGAGCACGGCGAGCAGGCCGTACGGGCCTGGCGCGGCGAGGTCTCCGAGGAGATCGTCGACATCGCCGAGATCGTCGAGCCGGAGCCCGCGGCCGCCCCCGTGGCCGTGGTCGTCGCCCCGGCCGAGCCGGTCGACGACGCGCCCGCCGGCGAGGAGAAGCCCGCCGCGAAGCGGACCTCCGCGCGCAAGAGCACGGCCAAGAAGGCCGCCGCCGCGCCGGACGACGCCAGCTGACGCACCCGGACCGCAGCGCCCGCAGCGCCCGAGGCGCCGCGGGCGCTACGCGGTACCCCGTACGCATGACACGGACCGGACCGGGCACCTTTGCCGGGGCCCGGTCCGTTGTCCTTCCATGAGATCGCTCAGCCGGTAGCGTGGCGACGGGGGCGTTCTGACGCAAGCACGCGCGAGAAGGCGGTCGATTCGATGTTGATGCAGGGTTTCAACAATGAGGTTCTCCCCCTGCTGGGTTGGGCCATGCTGGCGCTCGCCGTCGCGGCGTTCGTCCTCGCGCTGCTGCCCCGTGAGGACGCGTACCGGGCCGCCAGCAAGCAGACCAAGACATTCTGGCTCGTGCTCCTCGGCGTCACGGTCGTGGTGGACTTCTTCCTCGGCATGCTGTTCCTGCAGATCGCCGGGCTGGTCGCGACCATCGTCTTCTTCGTCGACGTACGCCCCGCCGTCAGGCAGGTCTCGGGCGGCGGGAAGCGCAAGGGCGGCAGCAGCAGCGACGGTCCGTACGGGCCCTACAACGGCGGCCGGTAGGGCTGCCCGCAGCCGCAGCCGCAGCCGCAGCCGCGCCGCCACCACCGCCGTCAGCCGGCCGCGCGGTCCACGCGGTCGAGGAGCACGACGGCGACGTCGTCGGTGAGCTCGCCCCCGTTCAGGCGGCGGGCCTCGGTGACGGCCGCTTCCAGCAGGCCCTCGCCGCGCAGGCCGCGGCCGAGGTGCCGGTTGATCATCTCGACCATGCCGTCTTGGCCGAGGCGCTCGCGCCCGGCGCCGATCCGACCCTCGATCAGGCCGTCCGTGTAGAGCATCAGGCTCCAGGTGCCGCCGAGCTCGACCTGGCGGCGGGGCCAGCGGGCCCGGGGCAGCAGACCCAGTGCCGGACCGCTGTCGTCGTAGGGGAGCAGCCGTGCGGGGCGGCCCGGCCCGGATATGAGCGGGGCCGGATGGCCCGCGAGGCACAGGCCCGCGCGGCGCCCGTCCGGGGCGATGTCCACGGTGCAGAGGGTCGCGAAGATCTCCTCGCAGGGACGTTCCACCTCCAGGACCTCCTGGAGCGTCGCCAGCAGATCGTCCCCGCACAGGCCCGCCAGCGTCAGCGCGCGCCAGGCGATGCGCAGCTCCACGCCGAGGGCCGCCTCGTCCGGGCCGTGGCCGCACACGTCGCCGATCATCGCGTGGACGGTGCCGTCGGGGGTGCGGACGGTGTCGTAGAAGTCGCCGCCGAGCAGGGCCCGGCTGCGGCCCGCGTGGTAGCGGGCGGCGAAGCGCAGGTCCGAGCCCTCCAGCAGGGGGTGGGGGAGCAGGCCGCGTTCCAGACGGGCGTTCTCCTGGGCGCGCAGCCGGGACTCGGCCAGCTTGTACTGGGCGATGTCGGCACGTTTTCGTTCCACCGCGTAACGGATGGCGCGGCTCAGCAGCCGGCCGTCCAGCTCGCTGCCGAAGAGGAAGTCCTGGGCGCCGACGCGGACCGCCTCGGCGGCGCGCTCGGCGTCGGCCTCGGCGGTCAGGACCAGGACGGCGTGCCGCGGGGCCATGCGCAGTACCTGGCGCAGGGCCGCGAGCTCGTCGTCCACCGGGTCGGCGCCGCCGCCGGGCAGGGACAGGTCGAGCAGGATGCAGTGCACGTCATGGGTGAGCAGCCGCTCCGCTTCGGTGAGGTTGCGGGCGGTGCGGATGCGGATGCGGTGGCCGTCGGAGTCGAGGATCTCGGGCACGGTGAGACCGGCCGGGTCGTCCTGGATCACCAGCAGCGTCAGGGCCTGCGGGCCGGCGGGCTGGGCGGCCCCCGAAGGCGTCGCGCCGGGGCGGTCCGTGCCGGGTCGGTCCGCGCCGGGGCGGTCCGCTTCGGGACGTGTCGCCCCCGGGTGTGCGGCGCCGCCGGGCCGGTCCGTGCCGGGCTCGGGCGTGCCGGACTGGGCCGTGCCGCCCGGCTGGGGCGGTACGGCGGCGTACGTGGCGGGCGGGCGGGCCTGACCGCTTTCCGCGGGCGGGGTGTCCCTCTGCCGCGGTACGGATGCGGGCATCGTCTCCGGTTCCTTCCCTCCCCCCGAGGGTGCGCTCGTGCGCCCCGACCCTAGCGGTCCCCGCCCGGCGCGTGAATGGTGTGGCGGGCGGCCGCCGCCGGCATATGCCCTTATCGCGTGGGATGGCCCGTCCTGGGATGACCAACGTCACCTCGCGACGCACCCGTGTACCGCCGGTCGGGACCGCCGCCGGGCGGCAGCGACGCCGGCGCCGCACGGAAGCGGAACCACGCCTGGAAGCTCCACCCCACCCGGGACCGGAACTCCCACCGCAACCGGAACCGCCCCGGGACCGCACCCGCAACCGCCCCCGGGACCGCCCCCGCAACCGGTCCGGCTACGCGTCCGGCCGGACGATCGCCTTGATCGGCATCGAGCCCGCGCCCGCGATCGTGATGTTCCGCCCCGTCCGGGGCGCGTGCACCATCGCGCCGTCACCGATGTACATGGCGACGTGGCTCGCGTCGTCGAAGTAGATGATCAGGTCGCCCGGCCGCATGTCCTTCACCGCGACCTTCGGCAGCAGCCGCAGCTGCTCCTGCGAGGTCCGGGGTATCGGCCTGCCCGCCGCCAGCCACGCCTGGGAGGTGAGGCCGGAGCAGTCGTAGGTGGACGGACCCACGGCGCCCCACTCGTACGCCTTGCCGATCTGGGCGGTGGCGTACTGGATCGCCTTCTTCCCCGCCTCCGAGGCCGTGCCGTTGATGTCCTTGAGCGCGCCCGAGGACAGCCAGGCGGTCTGCGCCTTGTACTGCTCCTCCCGCTCCAGCTGGAGGAGCCGGGCCTTCTCCTCGGCCTGGAGCTTGCTCTCCAGCTCCTCGGCGGCCTTGATCTTCTGCTGGATCTCGGTCTTGGCCTTCTCCTGCTTGACCCGGTTGGCTTCCAGGGTCTGCCAGTGGGCGCTCGCGTCCGCCGCGTACTGCTGGAGGTCGGACTGGGTCCGGGACAGCTCGGAGAGCGTGTCCGAGGCTGCCTTCTCGCCCTGGCGCAGCCGGTCGGCGCCGTTCAGGAACATGCTGGGGCTGTTGCTCAGGGCCAGCTGCGCGCCCGGCGGCAGGCCGCCCGAGCGGTACTGGGCGCGGGCCGCGGCGCCCGCGCGGTTCTTGAGCGTCGCGATCCGCTCCTGACCGGCGACCACCTGCTTGGCGATCTCGACGATCTTGTCGGACTGGGTCTTGGCCTCGCCCACCGCGAGGTTGTAGGCGTCCGTGGCGGTGCCCGCCTGGCGGTACAGCGCCTCTATCTCCTTGTGGACCTGCTCCAGCGACTTGGCCCCGGGCTCGGGAGCCGCCGGAGCGCCCGGCGCGGCGGGGGCCGCCGGGGTGGCCGGGGCGGCGTACGCCGTACCCGCCAGGCCCGGGGCCGTCAGTATCGCCATCGCGCAGAGCAAGGTGAGCGCGGATGCGCCACGGTGTCGCTTCATGGTCCCCCCAGGCACCCGCGCCAGATCCCGTATCAGATCTGACTATTCATCAGTAACTTCGCACTGCCATCGGGATGGTGCCACGACTCGGCGAATTGCAACACCCTCCGTCGCGCAACCCCGTGCCCACCGCGCGCCGCTCCACCCCCGAAGGGCCGTTCGAGTCCGCCCCGAAGGACCGTTCGAGCAGTCAACGGGCCGCCCCCGCCCCCGGTTCCCCATCCGGCACCACTCACCCCAACGGGCGCAACGCATCCCAACGGACCGTCAGTTCGCCCTGCCGCCACCGCTTCGGCCCGTCCGTCAGCGGCCAGTCGACCGCCAGGGACCGTGCCGTACGGATCCACCGCTGCCGGGCGCCCAGAGAGGCGTACGGGGCCGCCGCGGCCCACGCCCGGTCGAAGTCCCGCAGGAACGCGTGGACCGCTTCGCCCGGGACGTTCCGGTGGATCAGCGCCTTGGGCAGGCGCTCGGCCAGGTCCGAGGGGCGCTCCAGGGAGCCCAGGCGGGTCGCGAAGGTCACCGTGCGCGCCCCCTCCGGGCCCAGCGCGACCCACACGTGCCGCCGCCCGATCTCGTCGCAGGTCCCCTCCACCAGCAACCCGTCCGGCGCCAGCCGCCCGCACAGGCGCTGCCACACCGCGGCGACCTGCTCCTCGTCGTACTGGCGCAGCACGTTCGCGGCCCGGATCAGCGCCGGCCGTTCACCCCCGTCCAGCGGCACCTCGAAGCCGCCGTGCCGGAAGCTCAGGCCCTCGCGCTCGTACGGCTTCGCGCCCGCGACCCGGGCCGGTTCGATCTCGATCCCGACCACCCGCACGGCCGGGGCCACCGGCCGCAGCCGGCCCAGCAGCTCGACCGCCGTCCAGGGCGCGGCGCCGTAGCCGAGGTCCACCGCCACCGGCGCCACGGCCCGCCGCAGGGCGCCGCCGTGCTCGGCCGCGATCCAGCGGTCCATTCGGCGCAACCGGTTCGGATTCGTGGTCCCCCGGGTCACCGCACCCACGGGTCGGCTGGGAGGAGGAGTGCGTGCGGCCATGAGCCGAGGGTAAGCGGAGGGCGCGCGCTCGATAAAAATCCGGTAAACCGCCGGGATTCCTCGCGCCGCCCCGGAATGCGCGGGACGGTCGCGCGGGTTGCACTCCTTGCAGGGAGTGGGCCGCGCTCCGCGCTGCCCTGCCCGACCATGACCGTAACCATGACCATGACCGTGTAGCCGTACGAGCCCGAGTGAGAGGACCGCTCCTTGAGTCAGTACGTGTCCCGGCTCGGCGGCAGGCTCGCCGCCGCCCGCAGCACCCGCCTCGACGCGCCCCGGCTGCGCCTCCCCGCCGTGGGCCACCACCGCAAACCGCGCCGGGTCGCGATGCTCAGCGTGCACACCTCGCCGCTGCACCAGCCCGGCACCGGTGACGCGGGCGGCATGAACGTGTACATCGTGGAGCTGGCCAGGCGCCTCGCCGCGATCAACATCGAGGTCGAGATCTTCACCCGGGCCACCACCGGCGGGCTGCCGCCCGTCGTGGAGCTGACCCCGGGCGTCCTGGTGCGGCACGTCGACGCGGGCCCCTACGAGGGCCTGGCCAAGGAAGAGCTGCCCGCCCAGCTCTGCGCCTTCACCCACGGGGTCATGCAGGCCTGGGCCGGACACCGCCCCGGCTACTACGACCTCGTCCACTCCCACTACTGGCTCTCCGGCCACGTCGGCTGGCTGGCCGCCGAGCGCTGGGGCGTCCCGCTCGTCCACGCCATGCACACCATGGCCAAGGTCAAGAACGCCGCGCTGGCCGAGGGCGACAGCCCCGAGCCCGCCGCGCGCGTCATAGGCGAGACCCAGATCGTGGCCGCCGCCGACCGCCTCATCGCGAACACCGCCGAGGAAGCCGACGAGCTCGTGCGCCACTACGAGGCCGACCCCGGCAAGGTGGCCGTCGTCCACCCCGGCGTGAACCTCCAGCGCTTCACCGTCGGCGACGGCCGCGCCGCCGCCCGCGCCCGCCTCGGCCTCCCGCAGGACGCCGTCATACCGCTCTTCGCGGGCCGGATCCAGCCGCTCAAGGCCCCCGACATCCTGCTGCGCGCCGTCGCCGAGCTGGTCGACCGCGATCCCTCGATGCGGCGCAGGCTCCTCGTCCCCGTCGTCGGCGGCCCCAGCGGCAGCGGCCTCGCCAAGCCCGAGGGCCTGCAGAAGCTCGCGGCCCGGCTCGGCATCACCGACCTGGTCCGCTTCCACCCGCCGGTCGGCCAGGACCAGCTCGCGGACTGGTTCCGGGCGGCCTCCGTGCTGGTCATGCCCTCGTACAACGAGTCCTTCGGGCTGGTCGCGATCGAGGCCCAGGCCACCGGTACGCCGGTCCTCGCGGCCGCGGTCGGGGGGCTCCCGGTCGCGGTCAACGACGGGGTCACGGGCATCCTCGTACCCGGCCACGACCCCGTCGACTACGCGCGCGAGCTGCGCCGCTTCGTCGACGACCCGACGCTCACCGACCGGATGGGGCGCGAGGCGGCCCGCCACGCGCAGTTCTTCGGCTGGGACACCGCGGCCAGCGGCACGGCGGACGTGTACACCGCCGCCATGCACGATCATCGCCGTCACGTACGCTCGCACCATGGCTGAGACCGCCCCGACGGAGATCATCGAGAGCACGCTGGACGAGGCCGGGCTGGAGTGGGAGAGCCCCGAGCCCGGCTCGTACGTCGTCAAGCTGCCGGGCACGCGCAAGCTGTCGACCACCTGCTCCCTCAAGGTGGGCCGGCACTCGCTGTCGGTCAACGCCTTCGTCATCCGGCACCCGGACGAGAACGAACCGGCCGTCCACCGCTGGCTGCTGGAGCGCAACCTCAAGCTCTACGGCATGTCCTACGCCGTCGACCGCCTCGGCGACGTCTACCTGACGGCGCGGCTGCCGCTGGCCGTGGTGACCCCGGTGGAGCTGGACCGGGTGCTCGGGGCGGTGCTGGAGGGCGCGGACGGGGCGTTCAACACCCTGCTGGAGCTGGGGTTCGCGAGCTCCATCCGCAAGGAGTACGCGTGGCGGGTCTCGCGTGGCGAGCCCACCCACAACCTGGACGCCTTCAAGCACCTGACGCAGCCCCGGGCCTGACCGGTCGGACCGGTCCGACCGGTCCGACCGGTCAGGCGGTGGTGCTCACGGGCCCGGCGTCCACCCGAACCTCGGGCTGCTCCACCTCGTGCTCCTCCGCCCCCGCCTGGGCCCCCGCCTCCGGCAGGTTCCGCATCAGCAGCCAGTAGCCGAGGCCGGCCAGCGAGCCCAGGACCGCCATCGCGCCCCACAGCCAGCCCGCGCCGAGCCGGTCGATGACGAAGCCCGCCGACAGCGGGGCGATCAGCGAGGCCACCGCCCACGACATCGTGTACATGCCCTGGTAGCGGCCCCGGCCGTGGGTCGGGGAGAGCCGCGCGACCAGGCCCATCTGGGTGGGCGAGTTGATGATCTCGGCCACCGTCCAGACGCACACGGTCAGCGCGATCACGCCGAGCGAGCCGCCGAAGGCGGTCATCCCGAACCCGTACCCGGCCAGCAGGGCCGAGGCGACCAGCAGCTTCTGCGGGTCGCGGTGCTCGATCAGGCGGGTGACCGGGATCTGCAGCAGCACGATCAGCACCCCGTTGAGGGCGATGACCATGCCGTACTCGCCGGGGGTGAAGCCCGCGGCGCCCATCGACAGCGGCAGCCCGAACGAACCCTGCATGAAGATCAACGAGATCAGGAACGACAGCCCGACGACCCCCATGAAACGGCGGTCGCGCAGGACGGTCCCCATCCCGATCTCCGGCTCCGCACCCCCACCGGCGCCGTCCGCGCCCTTGTCGGGCCGCGATTCGGGGAGCTTGACGTAGACGAGCACCGCGCAGATCAGCGTCAGTACCGCCTCGCCGAGGAAGCCGGCGAGGTAGCTGTACTCCGCGATGAAGCCGGCGGCGGTCGCGGAGACCGCGAAACCGAGGTTGATCGCCCAGTAGTTGAGGGCGAAGGCCCGCACCCGGTCCTCCGGCCGCACGATGTCGGCCATCATCGCCTGCACCGCCGGGCGCGAGGCGTTGGAGGTCATGCCGACGAGCAGGGCGACGGCGGCGATCGCCGCCGGGTCCTGCATGAAGCCCAGCAGCGCGACCGAGAAGGCCGTGGAGAGCTGGGCGGCCATCAGCGTCGGCCGCCGCCCCAGCCGGTCGGTCATCACTCCGGCGACCAGGGAGGACACCACGCCGCCGAGCCCGTGCAGAGCGACCACCAGGCCCGCGAAGGAGGCCGAGTAGCCCCGGTCCAGAGTCAGGTACAAGGTCATGAATGTGGCGACGAAAGCCCCGAGCCGGTTCACCAGCGTGCTCGTCCACAGCCACCAGAACTCGCGCGGCAACCCCGAGACGCTGGCCCGCGCGGCCCGCCTCATCCTGTCAACGGACATACGGGATCCCCCTGGATGTGTAAGTGGTGCCGCTGCGTTCGGCACATTACGAGGCCGGCCGCGCGGGCGCCACTCGATTGACGCGGTACGTCAATCGGGGACCGTCCCGCAGCCCTCCCGAAGAGGCCCGTCCGGCGCGCGCGTGGCCATCCGGCGTCCATTAGGCTCGTACGCATGGCCGACGCACCGTACAAGCTGATCCTCCTCCGCCACGGCGAGAGCGAATGGAACGCGAAGAACCTGTTCACCGGCTGGGTGGACGTCAATCTCAACGAGAAGGGCGAGAAGGAGGCGGTCCGCGGCGGTGAGCTGCTGACGGACGCCGGTCTGCTCCCCGACGTCGTGCACACCTCGCTCCAGAAGCGCGCGATCCGCACCGCGCAGCTGGCGCTGGAGGCCGCCGACCGCCACTGGATCCCGGTCCACCGCTCCTGGCGCCTGAACGAGCGCCACTACGGCGCCCTCCAGGGCAAGGACAAGGCCCAGACCCTCGCCGAGTTCGGCGAGGAGCAGTTCATGCTGTGGCGCCGCTCGTACGACACCCCGCCGCCGGCGCTCGCGGACGGCACCGAGTTCTCGCAGTCCGAGGACCCGCGCTACGCGACCATCCCGCCGGAGCTGCGCCCCAAGACGGAGTGCCTGAAGGACGTCGTCGTCCGCATGCTGCCGTACTGGTACGACGCCATCGTCCCGGACCTGCTGTCCGGCCGCACGGTCCTGGTCGCCGCCCACGGCAACTCGCTGCGCGCCCTCGTCAAGCACCTCGACGGCGTCTCCGACGCGGACATCGCGGGCCTGAACATCCCGACCGGCATCCCGCTCTCCTACGAGCTGGACGCCGACTTCAAGCCCCTGAACCCGGGCGGCACCTACCTCGACCCGGCCGCCGCGGCGGCGGCCATCGAAGCCGTCAAGAACCAGGGCAAGAAGAAGTAACCAGCGCGACCATGCCCCTGGCCCGCACGCACCGTGCGGGTCAGGGGTTCTTCGTTGGCTGCGTCCGCTCGAAGTGGAAGGAGCGGATGTAGCAGTTGCGCGGTTGGCCGATCGCGAAGAGGACGCAGTCGAGCACGGACCGGGCGGTCAGCGGGTCGTGCGCCGTCCGGGGAGCGTCGTCCCAGGCGGCGGCGAGCGGGTCGCCGTCCGTGAAGTCCGGCGGGTAGAGCGAGATGACGCGGACGCCCTCGGGGCGCAAGCGGTGGGAGAGGACGTCGGCGAAGCCCGCCTGGGCGGCTTTGGCGGCGTGGAACGCGGGGTGCGCCTGGGAGCGGAGGTCGCGGGGCTCCGCGGCCGAGGAGACCAGGTTGACCACGTCCGCGCCGGCGGAGGCCCGCAGCAGCGGCAGGAAGTGCTTGACCGTCAGGATCGTGCCGGTGGCCCCGGAGGCGATGGTGTCGGTGATCGCGTCGTCCTCGGCGTCCCACAGGTCGGGGCCGTGCAGGTAGCGGGCGCCGTTGTTGACCAGGACGTCCACCCGGTCGGTACGGGCGGCCACCGCGTCGGCGAAGGCCCGTACGGAGTCAGGGTCGGCCAGGTCGCAGGCGAACGCGGCGGCCTCGGCCCCGCTGTCGGTCGCCACCTCGTCGGCCACGCGCCGGGCCGCGGCCAGGGTGCGCGCGGACAGGAACACGCGCGCGCCCGAGCGCCCCGCCTCCAGGGCCAACGCCCGGCCGAACCCGCGCCCGGCGCCGGTGATCACGATCGTGCGTCCCGTGAGGTCCATCCGCACTCCTCCCCCGCCCCGCGTCGATGATCATGAGCTTACAGAGCGCGTGCAGGGGGTGCGGAGAGGGTGTTCAGGGGGTCGGGTCCGACCCGCGGGCCGCGATCCTGCGGTCCATCTCCGCGCGCGACTCGGCGGAGTTGGTGCCGTCCACCTGGCCGGCGAAGGCGCGGCGGGCCGCGGCCACCAGGGCTTCCGAGGGGTTCGGGCGGGCGCGGGCGATCGCCCACAGGGCCGTCTGGGTCTGGTGGTCCAGGCCCGTCCCGGTGCGGACGCCGCGTCCGGACAGCACCGCGGTCAGGACGCTGTCGAAGTTGCGGCGCAGCTGTTCCTCGCCGGGGCGGCCGAAGCGCACCATCGTCTCCTCCGTCGTACGTGTGGGCGGACGCGAAGGGCCCCGACCGGGGATCCGGCGGGGCCCTTCGCGTGCGGGTGACCAGGCGGGCGGCGGGATCAGCCGCCGCACTGGCAGGGCGCGCCGGACTGGCAGCCGCAGCCGCAGCCCGAGCCGCAGCCGCAGGCCGCGAGCAGGGGGAGGCGCAGGGCCTCCTGGGGCTGGTGCTCCTGCTCGGGCGTGATGGGGACGGGGGAATCGGACATGGTTCCTCCTCGCAGGCGTACCGGTCGTACTGCCTTTGCCTCATTCATGCCCAGCCGCACGGGCGCGTCAACGGCGCATCGGTGCAAGGTTGGTGACGCCGGATCAGGCGCCCTCGACCGCCGTCGGCGCCTGCAGCTCGTCCGCGTGCTCGCCCGTCACCAGGTACACGACGCGCTTGGCGACCGAGACCGCGTGGTCCGCGAAGCGCTCGTAGTAGCGGCCCAGCAGCGTCACGTCGACCGCCGTCTCGATGCCGTGCTTCCAGCGGTCGTCCATGAGGTGCTGGAAGAGCGTGCGGTGCAACTGGTCCATCTCGTCGTCGTCCTGCTCCAGCTGGAGCGCGAGGTCGACGTCCTTGGTGATGATGACCTCGGCGGCCTTCGCCATCAGGCGCTGCGCCAGCTGCCCCATCTCCAGGATGGTCGCGTGCAGGTCCCGCGGGACCGCCGTGTCCGGGAAACGCAGCCGGGCGAGCTTCGCCACGTGCTGGGCCAGGTCGCCGGAGCGCTCCAGGTCCGCGCTCATGCGCAGCGAGGTGACCACGATGCGCAGGTCGGTGGCGACGGGCTGCTGGCGGGCCAGCAGGGCGATGGCGCGGGCCTCCAGGTCGTGCTGGAGGTCGTCCACCTTCTGGTCGGCGGCGATGACGCTCTCGGCGAGCTTGAGGTCGGCGTCGAGCATGGCCGTGGTCGCCCGGCCGATCGCGGAACCGACGAGCCGGGCCATCTCGACCAGGCCTTCTCCGATCGAGTCCAGTTCCTCGTGGTACGCGTCCCGCATGGTGGGTGTCCCTCTCTTGCGTCGTGCCCGATCTTGCTCCGTGCCCGCGCCCGTCTTGCTCCGTGCCCGGGGGGCCGGGGCCTCTTGCCCCACGTTGACACGATCGGACGCGAACGCGTCCGACTCCGGCATCACAAGTGAATCAGCACCGTCGCCACGGTGAACTCTGGGCGACGAGTGTTCGAGGTGCCACCCGAACGGCTGTGGAACTCTCGTCGCACCTGCTTAACCTGGACACATGGACGTGAACGCGGCGGTCGCCGCAGCTGCAGCGATCGCCGGGTTGTGCACCGGTGTGATCGCCATGCTGGCGTTCCGCTGGAGCGAGCGCGACCAGGCCCGCCCCACGCGGAGCGCCATGCGCCCCGACATCAATGCGGTACTCCCGCCCGGAGTGGACACCGTCCTCTCCGTACTCCGCTCCTCCGCCGTCGTACTGGACGAGGGCGACGCCGTGGTCAAGGCAAGCTCGGCGGCGTACGCCCTCGGGCTGGTCCGCGGCGGCAAGCTGGCGGTGGAGCCCATGCTCCACATGGCCCGCGACACCCGCCGCGACGGGGAGATACGCCAGATCGAGCTGGACCTCCCACGCCGCGGCACCGGCCGCGGCGAGGCCCTCGCGGTCTCGGCGCGGGTCGCCCCGCTCGGCTCCCGGCTGGTGCTGCTGCTGGTCGAGGACCTGACGGAGGCCCGCCGGATCGAGGCGGTCCGCCGTGACTTCGTCGCCAACGTCTCGCACGAGCTGAAGACGCCCGTCGGCGCGATCTCCCTGCTGTCCGAAGCCGTCATGGACGCGGCCGACGACCCCGAAGCGGTCACCCGCTTCGCCGGCCGCATGCAGATCGAGGCGACCCGGCTGATCAACCTCGTCCAGGAGCTGATCGACCTCTCCCGGGTCCAGAACGACGATCCGCTGGAGGACGCCGAGCCGGTACGGGCCGACACCCTCGTCGCCGAGGCCATCGACCGCTGCCGTCACACGGCCTCCTCGAAGCAGATCACCATGGCCGTCGGCGGCACCGCCGACCTGCGGATATGGGGGAACCGGGGGCAGCTCGCCGCCGCCCTCGGGAACCTCGTCGAGAACGCCGTGAACTACAGCCCCGCCCGCACCCGCGTCGGCATCGCCGCGCGCCGGGTGAACGCGCCGGGTGGAGACTTGATCGAGATAGCCGTGACCGACCAGGGCATCGGCATCCCGGAGAAGGACCGCGAGCGCATCTTCGAGCGCTTCTACCGCGTGGACCCGGCCCGCTCCCGCGCCACGGGAGGCACCGGCCTCGGCCTCGCGATCGTGAAGCACGTGGCCGCCTCGCACGGCGGGGAGGTCTCCGTGTGGAGCTCGGAGGGACAGGGCTCCACTTTCACCCTGCGGCTCCCGGAGGCAGTCGTACCGGTCTCCGCCGCAACCGCCGACCCCGCCCGACCCGTGCTCCAAACCGAACCAGCCATTCCTGCCCCGGAGGTCCTTCCGTGACCCGAGTGCTCGTCGTCGAGGATGAGGAATCCTTCAGCGACGCCCTGTCCTACATGCTCCGCAAGGAGGGCTTCGAGGTCGCCATCGCCGCGACCGGGCCCGACGGGCTGGACGAGTTCGAGCGCAACGGCGCCGACCTCGTCCTCCTCGACCTGATGCTCCCCGGGCTGCCCGGTACGGAGGTCTGCCGGCAGCTGCGCGGCCGCTCCAACGTCCCGGTGATCATGGTGACCGCCAAGGACAGCGAGATCGACAAGGTCGTCGGGCTGGAGATAGGAGCCGATGACTACGTCACCAAGCCCTTCTCCTCGCGCGAGCTGGTCGCCCGTATCCGCGCGGTGCTGCGCCGCCGCGGCGAGCCGGAAGAGGTGACCCCGGCGGCCCTGGAGGCCGGCCCGGTCCGGATGGACGTCGACCGGCACGTGGTCACCGTCGCCGGTGCCAAGGTCGACCTCCCGCTCAAGGAGTTCGACCTCCTGGAGATGCTGCTGCGCAACGCGGGACGCGTGCTGACCCGCATGCAGCTGATCGACCGCGTGTGGGGCGCGGACTACGTGGGTGACACCAAGACCCTCGACGTCCACGTCAAGCGCCTGCGCGCCAAGATCGAGCCGGACCCGGGCGCGCCGCGCTACCTGGTCACGGTGCGCGGCCTCGGCTACAAGTTCGAGCCGTAGACCGACGCCGGCCCCGCGCGGGGCCGCACGCGGGAGGGCCTCCCCCGGATTCCGGGGGAGGCCCTCCTGCTGTACGTGCGTGCGCTCCCAGGAGCCGCGTCGGTGAGCTGCGATCAGGGAGCGGCCGCGCTCAGTGACCGGCGCTGTGCGACGGCGAAGCGGAGCCCGAGGGGGACGCCGCACCGCCCGAGGGGGTGCCGGACGGCGAGCCCGAGGGGGCCGGGGAGCCGGAGGGCGAGCCCGAGGGGGAAGCGGAGGCGCCGGTGGACGGCGTGGGACCGGCGGCCGGGGCCTCGGTCGGGCCGAAGCCCGCGTAGAAGCCGGCCGCGGGGACGACGTAGGCGGCCAGCTCGACGTCACCGGCCTTGCTCAGCTGGAAGACGACCTTCTGGGCGTCGCCGTCCTTGACGGCCTGGCGGCCGCCCTCGATGACGGCCGAGGCGTTGCCCTTGCCACCGAGCACGACGGAGCCGTGCGCGGGCACGGTGACCTTGGCGGCGCCCGTGGCGTCCTTCAGCGTCACCTTGCCGGTGGCACCCGCAAGAGTGACGGAGTCGAGGGTCTGCGGGGCGTCGCCGCCGTTGAAGACGGTCGCGGAGACGACGGCGGGGCCCTTGCCGTCCTTCGTGCCCTGGGTGATCACCAGAGCGTTCTGGACCTTGATGTCGCCCTTGGTCGCGAAGGCGTTGTCCGGCTTGATTTCGAGCGTCTGCGCGTCCTTGCCCGCGCCACATGCGGCGAGCGAGACGATCGAGAACGCGAGGGCGGAGGCGGCGAGAGCGCCGCGTCGAAGGCTGCGGCTCACGGCGGCGGCAACTCCTAGGACGTACGGACGGAGGACGGGGTGGGGCGCTCAGGCTGGGGGTAAAGCCGGCCTAAGGGTGTGTCAGCGGGCTTAGGTTACCGAGCCGCCGCCCCGCCCCCGCACCCGACCCTCCGCAGCGGCCGGGCCACCCTGAACGCGTCCGGTCGATCTTGCAATTGGCGGGCAATTCCGGGATTCCTTCGAACAGGACTCCGTGATCAATTCGGGATTGGGCCGGAACCCGCTACAGACGGGGCCCACCAGTCGAACGGAGTAGTTCGGTTTCCGCGCGCCGAACCAGTCAAAACGGGACGTACGTCACGTCGAGCGTGACGCTCCGCGGGTGTAGCGTGGTCGATTCTGTCTGTCCGCGCAGTGGCTCCGACCTGCGAATACCCCCTTCCGGAAGCCCTGCGCAGCACGTTCGTGTCGCTGTTGTCAAGCCCCGAGATAGGCCCTGACCTGCGAAAACGCCATTCATAACAGTCGGTTCTCGTGTTACCCTGGATAGCCACGGAAGGGGTACCTGTCACATGACGTTCAAGGTTGGCGACACCGTGGTCTATCCCCATCACGGGGCCGCGCTGATCGAGGCTATCGAAACTCGCCAGATCAAAGGCGTGGACAAGACCTACTTGGTGCTCAAGGTCGCCCAGGGTGACCTGACGGTTCGCGTACCTGCGGACAACGCGGAGTTCGTCGGTGTCCGCGATGTGGTCGGCCAGGACGGGCTGGACCGGGTCTTCGAGGTGCTTCGTGCACCTTACGCAGAAGAGCCGACGAACTGGTCCCGTCGCTACAAGGCAAATCTGGAGAAGCTCGCCTCTGGCGATGTCATCAAGGTTGCGGAAGTCGTCCGTGACCTGTGGCGTCGCGAGCGCGAGCGCGGGCTCTCCGCGGGCGAGAAGCGCATGCTCGCGAAGGCGCGCCAGATCCTGGTGAGCGAGCTCGCGCTCGCCGAAAACACCAACGAGGACAAGGCCGAGGCCCTCCTCGACGAGGTTCTCGCGTCCTGACGCGACGAACCGTCCACACAGCAGTCGTGCCGCGGTGCCCTATGACGGCCCTCTCGCTCGCCGAGAGGACTGTCGCCGGGTGCTGCGGCATCTCTGTTTGTGGCGCCCGTGCGTGCAGCACCGATGCGTGCAGTACTCATGCGTGCAGTACTCACTCACCACCCCGCGCATGGCGCGGTGGCGTGCCGGGTCCGGGCAGCCGGCTCGACCGGTCGTCACGGAAGGGGCGAGGGCGTCGCACCCGGCACCCTTCTGGCCATACCCACGTCGGCCGAAGTCACAAACCCGGAGCCACCACCGATGTATGACGAAACGCGCCCCCACCGCACCGCGGCGGTGATTCCCGCCGCGGGCCGCGGCACCCGGCTCGGTCCCGGGGCCCCCAAGGCCCTGCGCTCCCTGGGCGGCATCCCCATGCTGATCCACGCCGTGCGCGCCATGGCCCGCTCCCGCGCGGTCTCCCTCGTGGTCGTCGTGGCTCCGCCCGACGGGGCCGCGGAGGTCAAAAACCTCCTCGACGAGCACGCCCTGCCAGGGGGTGCCGCCGGCGGTAGCTGGGGGAGGACCGACTTCCTCGTCGTCCCCGGCGGCGAGACCCGCCAGCAATCCGTACGGGCCGGCCTGGACGCCCTCCCGGACGGCATCACCTCCGTCCTCATCCACGACGCGGCCCGCCCCCTGGTCCCCGTCGACACGGTGGACGCGGTCGTCGAGGCCGTCCGCGCCGGCGCCCCCGCCGTGGTCCCCGCGATGCCGCTGGCCGACACCGTCAAGGAGGTCGAGCCCGGTGAGCCGGGCGAGCCCGAGCCGGTCGTCGCCACCCCCGAGCGGGCCCGGCTGCGCGCCGTGCAGACCCCCCAGGGCTTCGACCTCGCCACCCTGGTCCGCGCCCACGAGCGCATCGCCGTCAACGGCGAGGGCGCCACGGACGACGCCGGAATGGTGGAAAAGCTCGGGGTCCCCGTGGTCCTCGTCCCCGGGCACGAAGAGGCCTTCAAGGTCACCCGCCCCCTCGACCTGATCCTCGCCGACGCCGTACTCGCCCGCAGGAGGGCCACCGATGTCTACTAGCCCGCTGCCCACCGGCCCCCGGCCGCTCGTCCCGCAGATCGGCATCGGCACCGACGTCCACGCCTTCGAGACCGGCCGCGAACTGTGGTGCGCGGGTCTGCTCTGGGAGGGCGAGGACGGCCTCGCCGGCCACTCCGACGGCGACGTCGCCGCCCACGCCGCCTGCGACGCCCTCTTCTCCGCGGCCGGCGTCGGCGACCTCGGCGCGCACTTCGGCACCTCCCGCCCCGAGTGGTCGGGCGCCTCCGGCGTCACCCTCCTGGCCGAGGCGGCCCGGATCGTCCGCGCCGAGGGCTTCGAGATCGGGAACATCGCCGTCCAGGTCATCGGCGTGCGCCCGAAGGTCGGCAAGCGGCGCGACGAAGCGCAGAAGGCGCTGGGGGCCGCGGCCGGAGCCCCCGTCTCCGTTTCCGGCACCACGACCGACGGCCTCGGCCTCACCGGCCGCGCCGAGGGCCTCGCCGCGATCGCCACGGCGCTGGTGTACCGCACGAGCGGGGCCTGAGTACGACCGTAGGGACGCCCCGCACGGCACCGCTTCGGCAACAAAGGCGCCCCGCGCCCCCGAAAGGGTCGCGGGGCACTGCTACGCGCGCACTACCCTGGATGCCGTGACCCTTCGCCTGTACGACACCAGCGCCCGGCAGATCCGTGACTTCACTCCGCTCGTCGCGGGCTGCGTCTCGATCTACCTCTGTGGTGCCACCGTGCAGGCGGCCCCGCACATCGGGCACGTCCGCTCGTACCTGAACTTCGACATCATGCGCCGCTGGCTCACCTACCGCGGCCTCGACGTCACCTTCATCCGCAACGTCACGGACATCGACGACAAGATCATCGCGAAGGCGGCCGACCAGGGCCGCCCCTGGTGGTCCATCGGCTACGACAACGAGCGTGCCTTCAACGACGGTTACGACGCGCTGGGCTGCCTCCCGCCCACCTACGAGCCGCGCGCGACCGGGCACGTGCCCGAGATGGTCGAGATGATGCGCACGCTCATCGAGCGCGGCCACGCCTACGAGGCGGACGGCAGCGTCTACTTCGACGTGCGCTCCTTCCCGGGCTACCTGGAGCTGTCCAACCAGGACCTCGACGACCTGCGCCAGCCCCCGGAGAGCGGCATCACCGGCAAGCGCGACCCGCGCGACTTCGCCATGTGGAAGGCCTCCAAGCCCGGCGAGCCCGACTGGGAGACCCCCTGGGGCCGCGGTCGTCCCGGCTGGCACCTGGAGTGCTCCGCGATGGCCCACAAGTACCTGGGCAGCGCCTTCGACATCCACGGCGGCGGCCTCGACCTGATCTTCCCGCACCACGAGAACGAGATCGCCCAGGCCAAGGCCTTCGGCGACGAGTTCGCGAAGTACTGGGTGCACAACGCCTGGGTCACCATGTCCGGCGAGAAGATGTCGAAGTCCCTCGGGAACTCCGTCCTCGTCTCCGAGATGGTCAAGCAGTGGCGCCCGATCGTCCTGCGCTACTACCTCGGCACCCCGCACTACCGCTCGATGATCGAGTACAGCGAGGAATCCCTGCGCGAGGCCGAATCCGGCTTCGCCCGCATCGAGGGCTTCATCCAGCGCGTCATCGAGAAGGCCGGCAAGCCCGTCGAGCCCGCCACCGAGGTGCCGCCCGCATTCGCCGAGGCCATGGACGAGGACCTCGGCGTCCCGCAGGCCCTCGCGATCATCCACACCACCGTCCGCCAGGGCAACAGCGCGCTCGCCGCCGACGACAAGGACACCGCGATCGCCCGCCTGGCCGAGGTACGGGCCATGCTGGGCGTCCTCGGACTCGACCCGCTCGACCCCCACTGGGCCGGCGAGACCGACCGGGGCGAGGACCTGCACGGCGCCGTCGACACCCTCGTCCGCCTCGTCCTGGAGCAGCGCGAAGCCGCGCGGGCCCGCAAGGACTGGGCGACCGCCGACGCCATCCGCGACCAGCTCCAGCAGTCCGGTCTGGTCATCGAGGACGGCCCGACGGGTCCCCGCTGGACGCTCGGCCCCCGCTGAGCTCCGAGGCTCGTGGTGCCGCCCGGCGCTCCGGGCGGCACACTCTTCATACGTACACACTGCTGAATAAACGAAACAGGTAGAGGTCATGGCCGGGAACAGCCAGCGCAGGAACCGCCGCACGTCCAACAAGAAGGGCGCGACGGTCGGCAGCGGTGGCCAGCGGCGCAGGGGCCTGGAAGGCAAGGGCCCCACGCCCAAGGCCGAGGACCGCAAGAAGCACAAGGCCAACCGCATCGCCGGCGCCATGGCCCGCCAGGCCGCCAAGCGCCGCCCGGCCCCCCGCCGCGGCGGCCCCAAGGGCACCAGCGAGATGGTCGTCGGCCGCAACCCGGTCTTCGAGGCGCTGCGCGACGGCGTGCCCGCCACGACCCTCTACGTGCAGCAGTTCATCGACAACGACGAGCGCGTCCGCGAGGCCCTCCAGCTCGCCAGCGAGCGCGGCAACATCAACCTGATGGAAGCCCCGCGGCCCGAGCTCGACCGCATGACCAACGGCCTCAACCACCAGGGCATGGTCCTCCAGGTCCCGCCGTACGAGTACGCGATGCCGGACGACCTGACCGCGGCCGCCTACGACAACGGCGAAGAGCCCCTCATCGTCGCCCTCGACGGTGTCACCGACCCGCGCAACCTCGGCGCGATCGTCCGCTCCGTCTCCGCCTTCGGCGGCCACGGCGTGGTCATCCCCGAGCGCCGCGCGGCCAGCATGACCGCCGGTGCCTGGAAGTCCTCCGCCGGCACCGCGGCCCGCACCCCGGTCTCCCGGGTCACCAACCTGACCCGCGCCCTGGAGGCGTACAAGAAGGAAGGCCTGACCGTCGTCGGCCTCGCCGCCGACGGCACGCACACGGTCGACGACCTCGAACAGCTCGCCGGCCCCGTCGTCATCGTCATCGGCAGCGAGGGCAAGGGCCTCGGCCGCCTCGTCGGCGAGACCTGCGACTACCTCGTCCGCATCGCGATGCCGGGTGGCGCCGAGTCGCTCAACGCCGGTGTCGCGGCGGGTGTGGTCCTGTACGAGGCCGCGCGTCGCCGCGCCTGAGCAGCCCCCTTTGGTACCGGGCCGGGTGAACGCTTTCACCCGGCCGGGTCCCGCCCGGGCCCCCGAATTGGCCTGATCTTGACGGGTCTCGGACACATCCCTGCTGTCAAGGCAGTGTCCTAAACACTCATCACTCGGTTAGATGAGTGTGGACACCAGAACGCCAGGGTTCGACGACCAGCCCGCGCTGAGCATGGTCAAGGTGCCGTGCGACCCCGCACAGGTCATCGTCAACCACGCCAGCTTCCGTGTGCGGCTCGCTCCGAGCCCGAGCGCGCGTCCCAAGCCCCCCGCGAACGGCCCCTTCCCGGGCCGCGCCCCCGCCCTCGGCGCTGCCGCCGCCGTCGCCGCCGGAGCGGGCCGCCGCCGTGCGCCCGTCGTCTGGAGCGGCAGGTCCGCCCCCGGCGACGCCGCCGCGATGGGCGGTCTCCTGCAGGCCGTACGGGAGGCGGGCCGCGGCCACGACGAGTACGACGGCGGCGACACCCAGGTCATCCCGCGCATCGACCTGGCCCAGGACCTCGCCGACGACACCCTCGCCACGCCGACCGTCATCGGCCAGCGCACCTACGGCGACCCGGACGACACCCGCGCCATGGCGCCCGTACGCGGCCTGCCCTACGAGCAGCAGTACGGCGACGGCGGAACGGGCGGCGCCGGCGAGGAGAACCGGCGGGCCGCCTCCGACGCGCGCGGGCAGGCCTCGTACTACCCCGGTCGCCGGATGAACCTCGGCGTGGTCCTGCTCCCGCTGCGCGTCTTCCTCGGCTTCATCTCCATCTACGCCGGCATGGGCAAGCTCTGCGACCCCGTCTACTTCGACGGCGGCGAGCGCGGCTCCATGGTGACCTGGCTGCGCACCCTGCACCCCTGGGCGCTCGCCGAACCGCTGCGCGACTTCGCCCTCGCCCACCCGGTCGGGGCCGGGCTCACCGTGGCCTTCCTCCAGGTCGCCGTCGGCGTGCTGACGGTGTTCGGGCTCTGGCAGCGCTTCGCCGCCTGCTTCGGCGCGCTGCTGTCGGCGGCCCTGCTGATGACGGTGAGCTGGAAGACCGTCCCGGCCTACGACGCCCCCGACATCATCTACCTCGCCGCCTGGAGCCCGCTGATCATCGCGGGCGCCCCCGTCTACTCCCTGGACGGCCGCCTCGCCGGCGAGGCCTGGCGCACGCTCGGCCCGCGCTCCGAGATCTGGCGGCTGCGCCGGCGGGTCCTGCGGCGCGGCGCGATGATGGCGACCGTCGTCTGCGGACTCACCCTCCTCGTCGGCTCCCTGCTCGGCGGCGCGGTCCGCTCCTCCACCGTGGTCACCGTGCCCGGCCCGGGCCAGGCGCCCAGCAACTACCTGCCGGGCTCCCCGCTCCCGCAGGAGCCCTCCACCTCGCGGCAGCCCCTGAAGCAGCAGCCCTCCAAGACGGGCACCCCCTCCGCGAAGCCGTCGGAGAGCGCCTCGAAGGCCGGGCGTACGGGCTCGGGCGCCCCCTCCAAGTCGACGGCGGGCAGCGGCGCCGAGTCCCCGGCCGCGACCCGCTCCGGAGCGGGCCAGCCCGGGCGCGGCAGCTCTCCGCGCCAGTCCACCCCGCAGAAGTCCACCTCCACGGGCGGCGGCGGTTCCTCCGCACCGGCGAAGAAGCCGGGCCTGGTCGGCGGCCTGCTGGGCGGCTGAGCCACCGGCACCACGACACCCCCGCACCACGACACCGGGGCCCGGTACGCGACCTGCGTACCGGGCCCCGGTGTCGTGGGCACGGCCACCCTCTTGCCGTCGGCCACCCTCTAGAGGGGCCTGTGGGCCGCCAACTCGCGCGCGGCCTCGGTCAGGTCCTTCGCCGTGTCGATCGCCCGCCAGTAGGCCCCCTGGGGCAGCGGGAAGCCCGCCAGGCGGCGCTCGCGGGCGAGGCGCGGGAAGGTGGTGCGCTCATGGTCGCCCAAGTCGGGCAGGAGCGCGGTGAATTCGGCCGCGAAGACGTACACGCCGGCGTTGATCAGATAAGGCGACGGCGGGGACTCGATGAAGTCCAGGACCTGACCGAACTCGTTGGTCTCCACCGCCCCCCACGGGATCCGCGGCCGGGCGAGCGCGAGCGTCGCGGTCGCCGCGCGCTCGGCGTGGAAGGCGGCCATCTCCCGCAGCGAGAACCGGGTCCAGATGTCGCCGTTGGTCGCGTACCACGGAGCGTCCGGGTGCGGCAGGTGCGCGGCGGCGTACTTCAGGCCGCCGCCGCGGCCCAGCGGCTCTTCCTCCACGACCGTGCTGACCCGCAACGGCAGGTCGGCCCCGGCCAGCCAGTCCTGGAGCACCCCTGCGAGGTGCCCGCAGGAGATCACGACGTCGGTGACGCCTTCGGCCGCCAGCCAGGCCAGTTGGTGCCCGATGATCGGCGTCCCCGTCCCCGGGATCTCCACCATCGGCTTCGGCCGGTCGTCCGTGTACGGCCGCAGCCGCGAACCCTGGCCGCCGGCCAGGACCACCGCCTGGGTGGGCGCCTGGGGGGACGGGACCGGGTCCGCGGCCGCGGGATGTCGAACGGGCGGGGCGGGCGGGGGGTCGGTAGCTGCGGAGGCGTCCGTCATACGGGGCATACCGGGCAGCCTAGGGCCTGTCGTCGACGTCCCGTCGTCGCCCGGCGGGGCGGACGGGGGCGGACGACAGGCCCAAGGGGCTGCCGGGTGGGCGCCGGGTCAGCTGAAGGACGCTACGCCGGCCGCGTACGAGGTGTCGCACACGGGGCGCGCGAACGTCTGGGCCTTGGTGGGCCCGTACGCGTCCACGGCCGCCCGGCCGATCGCCCGGGCGATGCCCACGCAGTGGTCGGCGAGCGACGGCCGCCGGTCCACCTCCTGCTGGAGGTGCGTGAGGACGACGCCGGGCTCCTTGCCCTGCTGCAGTTCGCCGAGCAGCTTCTCGCGCAGCGCGTCCTGCGCGGCGAGGGGCTTCGCGGGAACGTTCACGTTCTCGGAGGAGGCGGTGAGGATCTGGGACGGGGTGCTGTCGGCCCAGGGAACCATGGTGACCGCGAGGGTCCCGGACAGGACCAGGACGACGGGCAGGACCAGGGCGAGGGAACGGCCGATACGGCGGGCAGAGTGGGTCACGAGGGCGAGAGTAGCGCTCGGTGAAGATTTGGCGACATTTAGTCACCCGGTCGGGGGATGGTTCGACGTGGTTTTTCGAATGGGGCATTGACGAACGGTGCTCGAAAAGCGACGGTCTGCCGGGGTAAAAGGGCGTTGGGGGGGCGGCCCCGGGGCCCCCCCCCCCCCCGGGGCCCGGGGTGGGGGGCGGGGGTTGGGGGGCGGGCGCCCCGCGCCGGGGGGGGCACAGGGGGGTGGCCCCCCCGCCGGGCCCCCGTGAGCAAC
>NZ_JBITDP010000019.1:58486-165837 GCF_044454405.1 Streptomyces sp. NPDC051555
CCCCGGGGGGGGGGTTTTGTTTCGCTTTTTTTTTGCTCTGGGGGTATTCCTACGCGTTCATCAAAACGCCGGGGGGGGGGGGGGGGGCGGGGGGGGGGCCCCCCCCCCGGCCCCCCAACGCCCCCTAGTCGTTGATCAGTTGGTCGATCAGTTGGCGAGGCGCTCGCCCGACGAGGTGGAGAACACGTGGGTCTCGCCCGCGCGCGGGACCACGTTCAGCACCGCGCCCTTCTCCGGCACCTGACGGCCGTTGACCCGGACCACGATGTCCTGCGGCTTGTCGTCGATCGTCGCCGTGCCGTAGACGTAGCCGTCCGCGCCCAGCTCCTCGACCACGTTGACCGTGACGGCCAGGCCGCCCTCGGTGGCGATGTCGAAGTGCTCGGGTCGCACGCCGACCGTCACCACGCGGTCACCGGCGTCCGCGGCCGCCGAGAGCGCCTCGCGGGCGATCGGGACCAGGGCGTCGCCGAACTTCACGCCGCCGTCGGTGATCGCGACCTCGACCAGGTTCATCGCGGGCGAGCCGATGAAGCCGGCGACGAACAGGTTCGCCGGACGGTCGTACATGTTGCGCGGGGTGTCCACCTGCTGGAGCAGGCCGTCCTTGAGCACCGCGACCCGGTCGCCCATGGTCATGGCCTCGACCTGGTCGTGGGTGACGTACACGGTGGTGATGCCCAGGCGGCGCTGGAGGCTCGCGATCTGCGTGCGGGTGCTGACGCGGAGCTTGGCGTCCAGGTTGGACAGCGGCTCGTCCATCAGGAACACCTGCGGCTGGCGCACGATCGCGCGGCCCATCGCGACGCGCTGGCGCTGACCGCCGGAGAGCGCCTTCGGCTTGCGGTCGAGGTAGGCGCGCAGGTCCAGGATGTCCGCGGCCTCTTCGACCTTCTTGCGGATGGTGGCCTTGTCCACGCCGGCGATCTTGAGCGCGAAGCCCATGTTGTCGGCGACGGACATGTGCGGGTACAGCGCGTAGTTCTGGAACACCATCGCGATGTCCCGGTCCTTGGGCGGCAGGTGCGTGACGTCGCGGTCGCCGATGCGGATGGCGCCGCCGTTGACGTCCTCCAGCCCGGCCAGCATGCGCAGGGAGGTGGACTTGCCACAGCCCGAGGGGCCGACGAGGACGAGGAACTCGCCGTCCTCGACGTGCAGCTCCAGCTGGTCCACGGCGGGCTTGTCGCCCCCGGAGTAAATGCGGGTCGCCTTGTCGAACGTGACAGAAGCCATGGTGGTGAATCCCTTCTACCGGCAGGAACGTGCCGGACGATCCGAGTAGGAAGGTCTAGTCCAGTCGCTGGACTCCGCCCGACGCTACCCGCCGCGGTCCCCTCCTGTCAGCACCTGGCCCGGGGTGACTTCCGCGACTGTCGGAGGCGGCTGCTCCGCGTCGTGGCCGGCGCGCCTCGGGTACCCGGGGGCGTGGGAGGAACGCCCGGGCGAGGGGTCGCGGGGGTCGCAAAGTACTTCGCGGCCCGGTCTGGCGGCTGTGTAGAGTGAAGGCGATTCCGTGCGCGCACGGTGTCGCGCGCCTCCTTAGCTCAGTCCGGCCAGAGCAACGCTCTTGTAAAGCGTAGGTCGTCGGTTCGAATCCGACAGGGGGCTCCATCCCAGGTCAGAGGTTTGCCGGCCGAGGGATTCGTACAGAGGTGGAAGGCCCCGGGCGGTTGCCCGGGGCCTTTCGCGTGGGGTGTTCGCGGGGATCAGTGGCGGCCCGAGATGCGGTCGGCCAGGCGGGCCAGGGGGGTCGTCGTGGGGGTGTGCGTGCGGGTTTCGCGGCGGTCGGCCTCGCGATAGGCGGCGTACAGGGCCTGGACGCCGAGCCAGCGGAAGGGTTCCGGCTCCCAGCGGCGGACGCGGTGGTCGACCCAGGGGAGGGTGGTCAGGGCCGTGGGGCCGCCCTGGCCGGAGTCCTGCTGGACCAGATCGCACAGGGTGCGCGCGGCCAGGTTGGCGGTGGCGACCCCGGAGCCGACGTAGCCGCCGGCCCAGCCCAGGCCCGTCGCCCGGTCGAGGGTGACCGAGGCGCACCAGTCGCGCGGGACGCCGAGGACGCCGGACCAGGCGTGGGTGATGGGGGTGCCGGTGAGCTGGGGGAAGAAGGACGTGAGGAGGGTGGTGAGGGCCTCGACGGTGGCGGGCTGGGTGCGGCCGTCGTTGTCGGTGCGCGAGCCGTATCGGTAGGGGACCCCGCGGCCGCCGATGGCGATGCGGTCGTCGGCGGTGCGCTGGGCGTACATGTAGGCGTGGGCCATGTCGCCGAGGGTGGCGCGGTCGGCCCAGCCGAGGGAGTCCCAGGTGGCGGCGGACAGTGGGGCGGTCACGATCATCGAGGAGTTCATGGGGAGCCAGGAGCGCTTCTGGCCCTTGAGCGAGGCGGTGAAGCCTTCGGTGCAGCGCAGGACGTAGGGGGCGCGGACGGTTCCGTAGGGGGTGACGGCCCGCTTGGGGGCGATGGCGGTGACCGGGGTGGATTCGTGGATGGTCACGCCGAGGCGTTCGCAGGCGGCGGCGAGGCCGGTGACGAGCTTGGCGGGGTGGATGCGGGCGCCGTGCGGGCTCCAGGTCCCGCCGACGGCGTCGGCGACGTCGACGCGGGCGCGGGTGTCGCGGGCGCCGAGCAGGACGCGGTCGTTCTCGCCGAAGGCGGTCTCGGCGGCGTGGAAGGTCTTGAGGCGGGCCAGTTGGGCGGGGCTGCGGGCGACTTCGAGGACGCCGCCGCGGTGGACGTCGGCGTCGATGCCTTCCTTCGCCGCGGTGTCGATGACCTCGGTGACGGTGTCGTTCATGGCCTTCTGGAGGCGTACGGCGGCGTCGTGGCCGTGCAGCGTGGCGTACCGGTCGCGGCCGGCGATGCCGTTGTAGAGCCAGCCGCCGTTGCGTCCGGAGGCGCCGTAGCCGCAGAACTTCTGCTCCAGGACGGTGATCCGGAGGAAGGGGGCGGCCTGCTTGAGGTAGTAGGCGGTCCACAGGCCCGTGTAGCCGCCGCCGACGATGACGACGTCGGCCGTGGCGTCGCCGGTGAGGGGTTCGCGGGGTGGCGGGGTGCCGTCCGAGGCGTACCAGAAGGAGATGCCGCCGTTGATCGTCGCGCTGGTCATGGGGGAGTGGTACACCGCGTTCCGCAGGGGTGTCCAGGGTCTCGATCACGGGCCTTATGGCCGATGCGGCCCAGCGGGGGTGGTTCCTAAGGTGGAGTCCGGATATATCCATCGATTTGTGGTGTACGGGGTAGGGAGAGGGTGGGTCGGATGCGCAAGAGGGTGACGGCGGCCGTGGCGGCGCGGGTGGTCGCGCTGGGCGCCGCCGCGGTGCTGTTGGGCGGGGCGGTGCTGGGCTGTTCCTCGGACGCGGCCGAGGGTGCGGGCGGGCAGGCTGCGGCCGGTGTGGTGCGGACCAGCCCGATCGCCGGGGACCTGTCGAAACTGCCGGCCCGGGTGGACGGCTCGAAGATCGTGGTCGGCCGCGCGGACGCGCCGCGGACGCTGCAGGTGCTGGTGGATCCGCGGTGCGGCCACTGCGCGAAGTTCGAGGAGGGCGGCGGTCGGACGCTTTCGGAGCTGGCCGGGGCCGGGAAGGTGAAGGTGGAGTACCTGCTGGCGTCCTTCACGGACCAGGGCGGGGCCAGCGGCTCGGTCAAGGCGGTGAACGCGCTGCGGGCGTCGCTCGACCAGGGGAAGTTCGCGGAGTACCACGCGGCGGTCTTCGCCAGCCAGCCGAAGGGGAGGTTCACCGACGGGCACCTGTTGGAGATCGCCTCCGCGGTGCCGGGGCTGCGGGGCGCGGACTTCGACGGCGCGGTCGAGGGGATGACGTACAAGGGGTGGGTCACCGAGGCGGAGAAGGGCTTCGAGGCGACGGGCAATGACCGGACGCCGCTGGTGTTGCTGGACGGGAAGCCGGTGGGGACGGACGGGTCGATGTTCGACGCGGCCGCGTTCGCGGGGACGTTGAAGGCGGCCGGGATCGGGTAGCTGCGGGCGGATCGGTCCGCGGGCCGGTCGCCGGGGGCCTCGGTAGGGTCGGGGCATGGTCGACATTCCGGACGGGCTGGTCGAGGCGCAGCGGGAGTACAACGGGGCGCGGGGGCGGGAGTTCCTGGATGCGTTGCCGGCGCTCGCGGCGCGTTTCCTGGAGCGGTGGGAGCTGCGGCGCACGGGCCCCGCGATGCACGGGATGACGGCGTTGGTGCTGCCGGTGCGGCGGGCCGACGGGAGCGCGGCGGTGCTCAAGCTCGTCCTTCCGGACGAGGAGAACGCGGGGGAGGCGCTCGCGCTGCGGGCCTGGGACGGGCACGGGTGCGTGCGGTTGCTGGAGCACGACGAGGGCTCGGGGGCGCTGTTGCTGGAGCGGCTCGACGAGGATCGGCCGCTGTCGGCGCTGGCGGAGGCGCAGGGGGACGCGCGGGGTGCGGTGCGGGTGGTCGCGGAGTTGTTGGGGCGGCTGACGCGGGTGCCGGCTCCGGTGGGGTTGCGGGGGTTGGGGGAGATCGCGGCCGGGTTGGCGGCCGAGGCGCCGGGGGCGGTGGCGGGGCTGGCGGACGCGGGGGAGCGGGGGTTGTTGCGGGACTGCGCGGCGGCGCTGGCGGAGGTGGCGGGCGAGCCGGGGGACCGGCTGCTGCACTGGGACCTGCACTTCGAGAACGTGCTGGGTGCGGGGGACCGTAGGGGCGCGGGCGCGGGCGCGGCGCAGGGGGCGTGGTTGGCGATCGATCCGAAGCCGTTGTCGGGGGATCCCGGGTTCGAGTTGCTGCCGGCGATCGTGAACCGGTTCCGTGCGGATGAGGTGCTGTGGCGCTTCGACGTGCTGGCCGGGGAGTTGGGCTTGGATCGCGAGCGGGCGCGGGCGTGGACCCTGGGGCGGGTGGTGCAGAACGCGGTGTGGGACGTGGCGGACGGTGAGTCGGCCCTGGGGGAGGAGCAGGCGGAGGTGGCGCGGTTGTTGCTCGGGCGGTGAGGGCGGTGGGGGCTGTGAGGGCGGCTTAGGCTGCGGGAATGATCCGTACAGCGACTGAAGCCGATGTCCCCGCGATTCACGCGATGGTTCGTGAACTCGCCGAGTACGAGAAGGCCCTGCACGAGGTGCGGGCCACGGAGGAGCAGCTCCGGGAGGCCCTGTTCGGCGAGCGGCCCGCGGTGTTCGCGCACATCGCGGAGACCGAGGCGGGCGAGGTGGCGGGCTTCGCGCTGTGGTTCTTGAACTTCTCGACGTGGCGCGGTGTGCACGGCATCTATCTGGAGGACCTGTACGTCCGCCCGGAGCACCGTGGTGGGGGGTACGGGAAGGCGCTGCTGCGGGAGTTGGCGGGGCTCTGCCGGGAGCGGGGTTACGAGCGCCTGGAGTGGTGGGTGCTGAACTGGAACCAGCCGGCGATCTCCTTCTACGAGTCGCTGGACGCGGTGGCGCAGGACGAGTGGACGGTGTTCCGGCTGACGGACGACGCCTTGGCGCGGCTGGGGGGTTAGGCGTCCCCGGGCCGGTGGGTTCAGGGTTCCAGGACGACCTTGCCGGTGGTGGCGCGGGTCTCCAGGGCGCGGTGGGCGGCCGCGGCTTCGGCGAGGGGGTAGCGCTGGAGGGCTGGGCGCAGGCGGCCCGCGGCGGCTTCGGCCAGGGCGCGGGCCTCCAGGGTGCGGATCGGGTCGGGGCCGCCGGCGCGCCGGAGCATGGCGGGGCCGAGGACGGGCTGCGTGGTGATGCCGCGGGCGGTGAGGGCGGCGCGTTCGGCGTCGGTGAGGGTCAGCGGGCCGCCGGATCGGCCGAAGACCAGGTGCAGGGCGCCGGGGGCGAGCAGGTCGAGGGCGGTGCGGGCGACCGTACCGCCGACGGAGTCGAAGAGGACCGTGGCGCCGGGGGCGCGTAGGTCGTCGAGGTGGGCGCGGATGGCGACGGGCCAGTCGGGGCGGGTGTAGTCGAGGGCGAGGTCGGCGCCGTTGGCGCGGGCCTTCTCGGCCTTGGCGGCGCCGCCCGCGAGGGCGATGACGGTGGCCCCGGCGTTCTTCGCGTGTTGGACGAGGAGGGTGCCGATGCCGCCGGCGGCGGCGGGGACGAGGGCGATGGAGCCGGGGCCGAGGTCGGTGAAGCCGAGGATTCCCAGGGTGGTGCGGCCGGTTCCGATCATGGCGACGGCCGCGGCGGGGTCGAGGCCGGGCGGGACGACGTGCAGCCGTTCGGCGTCGGCGACGGCGTGTTCGGCGTAGCCGCCGGGGGCGAAGCCGAGGTGGGTGACGACCCGGCGGCCGAGCCACTTCGGGTCGGTGCCGGGGCCGAGGGCGTCGACGGTGCCGGCGACTTCGCGGCCGGGGACGGTGGGCAGGTCGGGGAGGGCGGGCAGGGGGCCTTGTTCGCCTTGGCGCAGCACGGTGTCGAGGAGGTGGACCCCGGCGGCGGCGACGGCGATGCGGACCTGGCCGTGGGCGGGGACGGGGGTTTCGGTCACCTCGTGGACGAGGTTCTCGGCGGGGCCGAAGGCATGGAGTCGGATGGCGCGCATGGCACCGACTCAACAACCTGAAGCGTGGTTGAGGTCAAGGGTGTGGCGCCGGTCCGGCGCCGGGCCGGCCCGCCCTGTCAGTGGGTTGGGTCAGGATGGGCGCATGGCGCGAAAAGTGAAGGCTGTGCGGCGGGCAGAGGTGCGGTTGCCGGAGTTGCGACCCTTCGGCGGCGGCGCCGACGGGGACGGGCCCGGGCCCGGGGGCGCGGTCGGGCGCCCGGAGCTGGAGCCGGACGGGGACTACGACGGGCTGGAGTTCGCGGACCTGGACCTGGGCGGGCAGGACGGCGTCGGGGCCCGGTTCATGGACTGCGCGCTACGGCGCTGCGCCCTGGACGAGACGGGGCTGGCGCGGGCCCGCTTCATGGACGTGGTGCTGGAGGGGGTGCGCGGGGTCGGCACCGATCTGGCGGAGGCTTCGCTGCGCGACGTGGAGCTGCGGGACGCCCGGCTGGGCGGGGTACAGCTGCACGGGGCGGTGCTGGAGCGGGTGCTGGTCAGCGGCGGGAAGATCGATTACCTGAACCTGCGCAAGGCCCGGCTGAAGGACGTGGTCTTCGAGGGCTGCGTCCTGGTCGAGGCCGATTTCGCGGGCGCGGTGTTGGAGCGGGTGGAGTTCCGTGACTGTGCGCTGCGCGGGGTGGACTTCAGCGGGGTGCGGATGACGGACGTGGACCTGCGGGGCGCGGCCGAGCTGGACATCGCGCGGGGGGTGGAGTCGCTGGCGGGTGCGGTGATCAGCCCGCCGCAGCTGCTGGACCTGGCTCCGGCGCTGGCGGCGCAGGTGGGGCTGCGGGTGGAGGTGTAGGGGGCGGTACCGGTGGCGGTGGCGGTACCGGTGGCGTTCCGGGGCTAGGCCGGGACGCGGGGGAAGCGGGTCTGGAGGGTCCAGATGGTCGGGTTGTCGGCCAGCCCGTCGTGCATGTCGGTGAGGTCCGCGATCACGTCGTGGAGGAAGTCGCGGGCCTCGCGGCGCAGCAGGCGGTGGCTGAAGGTGATGGGGGCTTCCTCGGGATCCATCCAGTCGGCCTCGATGTCGACCCAGCCGAAGCGGCGCTCGAAGAGCATGCGGTCCGAGGATTCGGTGAAGTCGAGTTCGGCGTACTGGCGGTTCGCGGCGCGGCTGCCCCGGGGGTCCTGGTCGAGCTGCTCGACGATGTCGCACAGCGCCCAGGCGAAGTCCAGGACGGGCACCCATCCCCAGGCTGTGGATACTTCCCGGTCCGCGTTGGTGTCGGCGAGGTAGACGTCGCCGCAGAAGAGGTCGTGGCGCAGGGAGCGGACGTCCGCCGAGCGGTAGTCGGTCTGCGGGGGGTCCGGGAAGCGCCGGGAGAGGGAGTAGCCGATGTCGAGCACGTGGTCGATGGTGTCACGGGTGGGGGGTTCGTGCGGCCGCAGGGGCGGTCGCGGGGAGCCCGTGGGCCCTCCGGCGCGCTCCCCGCGGCCGCACGCCCGGGTCAGTGGACGTTGACGGCGTTCCAGGTGGCGGCGACCGCCGCGCGCTCGGGGCTACCGGCGCCGTAGAGGTCGGTGGCGGCCTGGAGGGTGGCCACGCGGGCCCGGGAGTAGTTGGTGGTCGAGGTCATGTAGACGCTCAGGGCCCGGTACCAGACGCGGACGGCCTTCTCGCGGCTGATGCCGAGCAGCTTCGAGCCGTCGTAGGTGGGGGAGTCGTAGGTGATCCCGTTGATCACCTTGCGGCCGCTGCCCTCGGAGAGGAGGTAGAAGAAGTGCCGGGCGGGGCCGGAGGCGGCGTCGGGGCTGAGGTTGCCGATGTCGCTGGACCAGTAGTCGCGGGAGACGCCGTCGCTGCTCGGGCGGTCCATGGTGCGCAGGGCGCCCTTGTAGACGCGTTCGCCGATGAGGTAGTCGCCGATGTCGGTGGGGTTCTCCGCGAAGAACTCGCCGGCGGTGCCGAGGATGTCGGAGGTGCCTTCGTTGAGGCCGCCCGATTCACCGGAGTAGAGGAGTCGGGCGGTGGCGGAGGTCAGGCCGTGGGCGAGTTCGTGGCCCACGATGTCGAGGGAGGTGGGCGGCTTTCCGCTGCCGGGGGCGCCGTCGCCGTAGCTCACGCAGCCGCAGGAGTCGTCCCAGAAGGCGTTGTTGAAGTTGGTGCCGTAGTGGACGCGGGAGACGACGCCGCGGCCGTCGCCGCGGATGCCGTTGCGGCCGAGGACGCCCCGGTAGAAGTCCCAGGTGACGGCGGTGCCGTAGTGGACGTCCACGCCGGCGGTCTGGCGGTTGGTGGGCTTGCCGTTGCCCCAGACGTCGTCCGCGTCGGTGAAGAGGATCCCGCCGGTGCTCTGGTTCTGGGCGTCGAGGGTGCGCTGGTCGCCGCGGGGGAGGTCGCGCAGCTGGAAGAGGGAGCCGCTGGGGTTGGTGCCGAGGGGGACCGTGCCCGCGTACTGGCTGTTGCCGCTGCCCGCGTGGACGGTGTCGTAGGAGCCGAGGACGGCGCCGCTGCGGGCGTCGGTCACCGTGTGCAGTTCGCTCGGGGTGCCGTCGGGGCGGGGGGTGCGGGTGACGGTGTCCCAGGCGGGGGCGGGGGTGTCGGTCGCGGCCCAGATGATCCGGCGGGCGCCCGGTCTGGCGGCGGCGGCCGGGGCGGCGGCGAAGGTGGTGGCCGCGGTGGCCGCGGCGGCCCGCAGGGCGGCCGGGGCGGTGGCGTCGGTGGTGGTGCGGGTGCCGTCGGGGCGCTGGTGGACGATCAGGTCGCCGCCGAGCACGGGGATCCCGCCGATGGCTCGGTCGTAGTGGGTGTGGGTGGTGCCGTCGGCGTCGGTGGTGGTGGCACCGGGGCGGACGGTGAGCTGCTCGGCGGTGGCGGCGGCGGGGCCGTTCGGTCCGGCCGGTCCCGCGGGGGTCGCGCTCGCCGGGGCGGCGAGGGTCGCGAGGGTGGCGGCGAGCACCGCGGTGGTGGCGGTGGCGAGTCGGACGAGGGTGCGGGGGGAGGACGCGGGGTGGGTCACTCTGGCTCCTTCGCTGGCGGCAGCGGCCGGGGTGTGGCGCGTGAGCGGAGCGTGCCAGCGGAGGGTGCGGAGGGGACAGGGATGTGACGGGTGCCGGGACGTGGTTGTCCGAAGAGTGGGCGTGACTGTCCGGATTACGGCGGGTGGGGGCGCGGCGGTGCGGGGGCTGGGCGCGGGGGCCCACGGGGGCGGGGCGGGGCGGCGTACGGGTACGGGCCCGGGCGCGGTCAGGAGGGGAGGAGGCGTTGCTCCTTGGCGACCGAGACGGCGCCGGTGCGGGTGTCGACACCGAGCTTGTCGTAGATCCGGCCCAGGTGGGTCTTGACGGTGGCCTCGCTGATGAACAGGGCGCGGGCGATGTCCCGGTTGCCCAGGCCCCGGGCGAGCTGGCCCAGGATGTCCAGCTCGCGCTCCGTCAGGGTGGGCTTCGTACCGCGCATGTGGGCCATCACCCGGCTGGCCACCGGCGGGGAGAGCGTGGTGCGGCCCTGGGCGGCGGAGTGGATGGCCGCGAAGAGTTCCTCGGGCCGCTCGGCCTTGAGCAGGTACCCGGTGGCGCCCGCGCCGATGGCGCGGGTGATGTCGGCGTCCGTGTCGTACGTCGTCAGCACCAGCACGTGCGGCGGCGGCGGGCCGGGGAGCGCGGCGATGCGGCGGGTGGCCTCGATGCCGTCGATGCCCTCGCCGAGTTGGAGGTCCATCAGGACGACGTCCGGCCGCAGCGCGGCGGCCAGGGCCACCGCCTCCTCACCGCTGCCGGCCTCGCCGACCACCTCGATGTCCGGCTCGCTGCCGAGCAGGGCGAGCAGGCCCGCCCGCACGACGAGGTGGTCGTCGCACAGGAGGATCGTCGTCGGCGCCGGCGTCGTCGGCTGTGCCGGTGAGGTCATCGGGGGGACTCCAGGGCTGTGGGGGAGGGGGTCAGGGGGAGTGCCGCGGAGAGGACCGTGCCCTCGGACGGGGTGGACTCGACGGTCAGCGTGCCGCCCAGTTGGCGGACCCGGGCGCGCATCGCGGGCAGGCCGTGGCCCCGGTCGGAGCGGCCGGGCGCGGGCGCCGCGGAGGCGGTCGCGGGAGCGGGGAAGCCGCGGCCGTCGTCCGCGATGTCCAGGACCACCTGGTCGCCGAGGAAGCTGAGCGTGAGGGCAGCGGTGCGGGCGCCGGAGTGCTCGCGGACGTTGGCCAGGGCGCCCTGGGCGATGCGCAGCAGCGCGGACTGGGTGCGGGCCGGCAGCGGTACGGGTGCGCCCTCCAGGTGGAAGCGGACGGTGACCTCGGGGCCGGCGTCCAGGCCGCGGAGCGCCTCGGTGAGGGGGACGCCGTCGGCGAGTTCGGACGGGGCCAGGTCGTGCACCAGGCGGCGCGCCTCGGCGAGGCCGCGGGCGGCGATGTCGGTGGCGGTACGGACGTGCGCCCGGGCGGTGGCCGGCTCCGCGTCCCAGGTCCGCTCGGCGGCCTGGAGCAGCATCTGCTGGCTGGAGAGGTTCTGGGCGAGCGTGTCGTGGATCTCCATGGACAGGCGCTGGCGCTCGGCGAGGGTGCCTTCGCGGCGCTCGGTGGCGGCCAGCTCCCGGCGGGTGCGGATGAGGTCGTCGATGAGGGTGCGCTGGGCCTGGGTCTGGCGCTCCATGTGGACGAACACGGCGGTCGCGAGGGCGGCGACGGCGGGCGGGGCCAGCAGCAGGTTCGGGTCGAAGGCGGTGGCGAGCTTGAGCTGGGCGGCGACCACGAAGGCGGTGAGCAGGGCGACGAGGACGACGGCGGCACGGGGCGGGAGGGTGCGCAGGGCGGTGTAGAAGAGCGGGACGGCGCACCAGGCGAAGCTGGGGGCGAGGACGACGAGGACCACCCAGGTGGTGACGACGAGGGCGAGCCAGGTGAGGTGGCGGGGGGTGGGCTCGGCCTTGCCGGTGGCGGTGGCGGTGGCGGTGGTCTTGGCCTTGCCCGTGGCTCTGGCCGTGGTCGGGCCGAGGACGTAGAGCAGGGCCAGGGTGATGCTCAGGGCGATGATCCACGGGGTGCGGGGTTCGCCGGGGTGGCGCAGGAGGAAGCGGGCCACGGAGGAGCCGAGGAGGAGGAAGAAGGCGGCGTGGACGACGGTGGTGAGCGTGCGGCTGGGTGGGGGCGGGGTCACGGGGTCTTCTTCCTCCTCCGGAGTGGGTGGTGGGCGGGGCGTCCCGTCCATCGTGCCTGGTCGAGGGCGGTGCCGCGCCTCAATCGCCGGCGAGGCGGAAGGGTTCGGCCCGGACCCGCGCCTCAAACGCCGGCGAGGCTGAAGTTCAGCCTGCCCGGCGTTTGAGGGCCCGCCGGAGGCCCCCGAGGCGGCGCCTCAAACGCCGGCGGGGCTGACTCCGGGCTCCGGCCGGACCCGCGCCTCAATCGCCGGCGGGGCTGGGTTCGGTCCGGCTGAAGTTCAGCCCGCCCGGCGTTTGAGGGCCCGCCGGAGGCACCGGAGGCAAGACAACCGTGGCCCCTCCGGGCGGGCTCCGCATCGACCGATCGGTTGACCCCCGGGTCAACCGGAGCGGCCGCGCGGGGGAGCCGGTGCGGGGATCCGGTGGGGTGGGGCGCCGGGACACGATCGGGGGGTAGCCGAAACCCGGGCCAGCAGGCCCCCGGTAACCCCAGGAGCAGCCATGAACACCCGTACCCGTGTCCTCACCGGTGCCGCCCTCGCCCTCGCCCTCGGAGCCGGCACCTTCGGAGCCGTCAGCGCCAGCGCGGCGGACGCGGCCCCGGCCCCCGCCCCCGCCTCCGCCGCGGCGAAGAAGGGCGACGACAAGAACTTCACCACCTCGACCCACCTCACCATCGACGCCGCCACCCGCGCCGCCCAGGCCGCGCTGCAGGCGGCCGAGAAGGAGAACCAGAAGGTGACGGTCGCGGTGGTCGACCGCAACGGCAACACCATCGTGACCCTGCGCGGCGACGGCGCGGGCCCGCAGTCCTACGAGTCGGCGCAGCGCAAGGCGTACACCGCCGTGTCCTGGAACGCCCCGACCTCCGTCCTCGCGGGCCGCCTCGCCCAGACCCCGAACCTGAAGGACATCCCGGGCACCCTCTTCCTCGGCGGCGGCACGCCGGTCCAGGCCAAGGGCGCCCCGGTCGCGGGCATCGGCGTGGCCGGCGCGCCGAGCGGTGACCTGGACGAGAAGTTCGCCAAGGCGGGCGCGGACTCCCTCACCAAGTAGGGGTGTCGCGGGCGCCGCGCACCCGCCGCGCAAGTCCCGAAATGTAGGACACCCCTACTATCGGAGCGTGGATCACCGCGCCCTGCTCCCCGTCCCCGCCGTCGCGACCGGCCTCGCCCTGCTCCTCGTGCTGCTCACCGGGTGTACGGGCGGTCCGGTGCAGGGGAAGCCGGGGGCGTCCGGGCTGCGCGACCCGCTCTTCCCGAAGGCGGGCAACGGCGGTTACGACGTACAGCACTACACGCTCGACATCGGCTACGAGCCCCGTCAGCGGCACCTGACGGGGACCGCCGTCATCACGGCCCGCGCCACGCAGGGACTCAGCTCCTTCAACCTCGACCTCGCCGGGCTCGACGTGAAGGGCGTCACCGTCGAGGGCGCCGGCGCCCGCTTCAACCGGACGGGCAACGAGCTGACGGTGCGCCCCGCCGAGGAGCTGGAGAAGGGCGAGGTCTTCCGCACACAGGTGAGCTACTCCGGTACCCCCAAGGTCATCCGCGACGTGGACGACTCCAAGGAGGGCTGGATCCCCACGGACGACGGCGCGGTGGGGGTGGGCGAGCCGGTCGGCTCGATGGCCTGGTTCCCGGGCAATCACCACCCGAGCGACAAGGCGACGTACGACATCACGCTCACCGTCCCGCAGGGGTACGAGGCGGTGTCCAACGGGGAGCTGCGCTCCCGGACGGACGACGGCGCCGGGCGGACGGTCTTCGCGTGGCACGGCGCCGAGCCGATGGCGAGCTACCTGGCGGTGGCCGCGATCGGCAAGTACAGGATCACGACGGGGAAGACGCCGTCGGGGATCCCCGTGTACGACGCCGTCGCGCCGGAGGAGGAGGCGGCCGGCGCGGGCCCGCTCGCCCGGCTGCCCGAGATGGTGGAGTGGGGGAGCGGGAGGTTCGGGCCGTACCCCTTCAGCACGACCGGGGCGATCGTCGAGCGGCGCGGCACCCTCGGCTACGCGCTGGAGACGCAGACCCGGCCGGTGTTCTCCGGTGCGCCGAGCGAGCTGCTCGTCCTGCACGAGCTGGCGCACCAGTGGTTCGGCAACTCCGTGTCGCCCAAGGCGTGGAAGGACATGTGGCTCAACGAGGGCTTCGCGACCTACGCCGAGTGGCTGTGGTCGGAGGACCACGGCGGGCCGAGCGCGCAGGATCGCTTCACCGCCTTCCTGGAGGGCGACACCCACGTCGATCCCGACGCCGACCGGCCGTGGGGGGAGTTCCCGCCGGCCGAGCCGCCTGGGCCCGAGCACATCTCCGACGACCCCGTGTACTACCGGGGTGCGATGGCCTTGCACCGGATCCGCCAGGAGGTCGGGGACCCGGCCTTCTTCGCGCTGGTGCGCGGCTGGGCGGCCGAGCACCGGCACGGGAACGCCGGTACGCGCGATTTCACGGCCTACGCCGAGAAGTCGACCGGGCACGACCTGGGCGAGATCTGGGACGTGTGGTTGTACGGGAAGGACAAGCCGAAGGTCAGCGACGGTCGGTGAGCGGCTTGCGCATGACCGTGCAGGGGCGGCCGCGTTCGAGGTCCGGGGCCCGGCGCAGTTCGGTATAGCCCTGGGTGGTCCAGAAGGCGAGGCCGGCCGCGTTGTCGTCGAGTACCGCGAGGCGCAGGCCGTCGCGCCCCGCGGCGCGGAAGCGGTCCTCGATGTGGGCGGTGAGCGTACGTCCGTACCCCGCGCGGTGGGCGGTCGCGTCGATCAGCAGCAGGCCGATCCAGGGGTCCGGGTCGCCGGAGGCCGGGTCGGGGTGGTGGTCGAGGGTGGCGGCCAGGCCGACGAGGCGGCCCGCCGAGCGGGCCAGCAGCACCTGGGCGCCGTCGTGGGCGAGCTCGTCGGCGAGCGCGGCCGCGACCTGTTCGACGGTGATCCGCGCCGGGTCGGGGAAGTCTCCGCTGAGTTCGAAGAAGGCGCGGTTCGTCGCGTAGAGGGCGGCGATCTCGGTGAGGACCGGGCCGGGCAGGGCGCCGTCGACGGGGACGAGGGGTTCGATGATCACCCGATGACCGTAGCAACCGGGGCACCCGTGTGCGGGTACGCCGAGGCCCCCGTGCGGACGGGCACGGGGGCCTCGGCGGGACGTCGGGACGGACGGGTCCCGAGCGACGAGCTGCGTCGGACCCGCGTCGTGGTCCGGCGGCAGTGACTAGATGTTGACGCCGAAGTCCTGGGCGATACCGGTCAGGCCCGAGGCGTAGCCCTGGCC
The DNA here is from genome assembly GCF_044454405.1 of Streptomyces sp. NPDC051555. Classification (NCBI taxonomy): domain Bacteria; kingdom Bacillati; phylum Actinomycetota; class Actinomycetes; order Kitasatosporales; family Streptomycetaceae; genus Streptomyces; species Streptomyces sp. NPDC051555. The sequence continues at coordinate 73,359 of NZ_JBITDP010000019.1, forward strand.
GACCGCGCGGAACTTCCACTCCGCACCGTTGCGGTAGAGCTCGCCGAAGACCATGGCGGTCTCGGTCGCGGCGTCCTCGGAGAGGTCGTAGCGGGCGATCTCGGAGCCGCCGGCCTGGTTCACGACGCGGATGTACGCGTTGCGGACCTGGCCGAAGTTCTGGCTGCGGGCCTCGGCGTCGTAGATGGAGACGGGGAAGACGATCTTGTCCACGTCGGCCGGCAGGCCCGCCAGGTTGACGTTGATGGACTCGTCGTCGCCGGAGCCCTCGCCGGTGCGGTTGTCACCGGTGTGCACGATGGTCTGGTCCGGGGTGGACTTGTTGTTGAAGAAGACGAAGTGGCCGTCGGAGACGACCTTGCCCGTCGGGTTCACCGCGATCGCCGACGCGTCCAGGTCGAAGTCGACACCGGTCGTGGTACGGACGTCCCAGCCGAGGCCGATCGTGACGGCGGCGAGGCCGGGAGCCTCCTTGCTGAGCGAGACGTTGCCGCCCTTGGACAGGCTTACAGCCATGGGGATGTCCCTTTCCTCTGTGCTGCCGGCGCCCTGCGACGCCGTGCGACGTCCTCTGACGCCTTGGTGACGTTACCGCTGACTGACATAACGCGGGGAGGGGGTGCAGAGGTTCCAGCCCCGGGCACAAAAGCGGGGGGCGCGGGCCACATCCCGTGCGAAATGCGGGTGACGCGGGGGCGGGCGGCGTCGGATCATAGGTGCATGCCTGGTCCCTATGTCATCCGCGGTTCGGTCGTGCTGCCCGAGGCCGAGCTCGCTTGGCGCTTCTCGCGCTCCTCGGGGCCCGGGGGGCAGCACGTCAACACCTCCGACTCCCGGGTGGAGCTGCTCTTCGACATCGGCGCCACCAAGGCGCTGCCCGAGGTGTGGCAGGCGCGGGCGCTGGAGCGGCTCGCTTCCCGGCTGGTGGACGGGGTGGTGACCGTACGGGCCTCCGAGCACCGCTCGCAGCTGCGCAACCGGGAGATGGCGCTGGTCAGGCTGGCCGCGCTGTTGGCGGAGGCGACGGCGCCGCCGCCGAAGCCGCGGCGGGCGACGAAGATCCCGCGCGGGATCAACGAGCGCCGGCTGCGGGAGAAGAAGGCGCGGGCCGAGACCAAGCGCGGCCGCACCGGCCGGGACTGGTGAGCGAGCGGACCGTAGGCACCTACCGCAACCGCAACCGCCCGGACCGTACGCCCCGACCGTGCGGCTACGCGCCCAGCTGGCGGTAGCGCCCCCGGTAGTAGGTGAGGGGGCCGCCTTCGGACGGGGGCAGGGACGGCAGGGCGGCGCTCAGCACCCGCCCGATGACCAGGGTGTGGTCGCCCGCCTCGACGCGGCTCTCGGTCCGGCACTCCAGGGTGGCCAGTGCGCCGCCCATCAGCAGTGCGCCGCTGGCCGGGCCCCTGGTGTGGGGCAGGTCCTCGAAGAGCAGCCGGTCGCTGATCCGGCCCTTCATCGCGAACCGGCCCGCCACCTGGCGCTGGCCCTCGGCGAGTACCGAGACCCCCCACAGCGGCTGCTCGGCCAGCAGGTCGTCCATCCGGGAGCCCTCGCGCAGGCTCACCAGGACCAGCGGCGGGTCCAGCGAGACCGACATGAAGGCGGTCGCCGTCATGCCGACGTCCTCGCCGTCGGGGCCGTCCGCGGACAGGGGTTCCTCGCGTGCGGTGACCAGCACCACGCCCGCTGCCAGCCGGGACATGGCTTCCCGGAACTCGTCGTTGCTCACTCCCTCAGCATGAGGGGTGGCCGGGGGCGCCGGGAGCACGGCGGGGATCAGGGGTATCGCGGGTCTCGTCTTCAGCACACCGGGAACGCTAGTCCCGCGTCCCGCCCGCCACATCGGGCCGTGGTCCCAGGTGTTCCGCGACCCGCGACCTAGGCCGTCCGGCTCCACTTCCCACTGTCTTCCCGGTGCCCGGCGTATCGTTTGCTCGCGGGAATGTAGGGGAGCGCTCCCAGGTGGCAAGGGCCCCATTATCCATCTCATGTGACTTGAGTCACAGAGGGCAAGATTTGTTGACCCTGTGTACCTGCGGCACAGCTCACTGTGATTCAGTGGGCGGGACACCGCAACGAAACGCCGATGACAAACCTGGAGTTGCTGTCGAGGTCTCGGGGAGAGCGAACGATGGAGACCGAGTCGGAGCCCTACGTCCGTCTTGCGACCCTGCGGCAGCTGCACAGGGTGGTCGCCGAGCTGAATACGGCCCGGAGTCTCGCGGACACCCTGCAGACGGTCGTGGACGGCATCGTCGTGGGGCTCGGTTACGAACTCGCCTGTGTCAACCTCGTACGCCCTGACGGTGATCTCGTCGTCGCCGCCTTCGCGGGCGACCCCGCCGCGGAGGCCCTCATCACCGGCCGCGTGGGCTCCCGCGGCTCCTGGGACCGCCGTCTGACGATGGGCGAGAACTGGGACGGGCTGCGCTTCATCCCGCACACCGAGGGCTGGGTCCTGATCGAGGACGACGTCCCCCAGTGGCACACCGAGGGCCCCGATCCGCGGTTCGAGGACGAGTGGCACCCCGAGGACCGGCTCTACGCCCCCATGTACGCGTCCGCCGGGGAACTGCTGGGCGTCATTTCGGTGGACAGGCCGCGCAACGGACGCCGTCCCGGCGCCTGGGGGCGCGAAGCCCTCCAGATGTACGCCTTCCAAGCGGCGATTGCGATCAGCAATGCGCGACTGCGCGCGAACATGCAGCGGGCCCTGGTCCGGCTCGAACGCGAGCAGCAGGCGCTGCGGGCCAGCGAAGAGTCGTTCCGCCAGGCCTTCGAGTACGCGCCCAGCGGCATGGCCATCGCCGAGATGGGCGGTGACCAGCACGGGCGGCTGTTGCGCACCAATGACGCGCTGTGCCGGCTGCTCGGCCGGCCCGCGTCCGTCCTGCGCCGTTACTCCTTCTCCGACCTCGTCCACCCCGAGGACATCGGCACCCTGTTGCGGACCTCCGCCGAGGGCGGCCGGGCCGAGCTGCGGCTGGGGCGGCGCGACGGGACGTACGTATGGGTGTCGCTGCGCAACTCCGTCGTGGCGGACGCGGCCGACGGGCCGCGCTTCCTGCTGACCCACGTCGAGGACATCGAGGAGCGCAAGCGGCACGAGCTCCAGCTCGCGCACCGGGCCAGCCACGACGCGCTGACCGGGCTGCCCAACAGCGCGGAGCTACGGGCCCGGCTCGGCGCCCGGCTGTGTCGTCGGCCCCAGTCCGTGCGGGCGACGGCGGTGGAGGCCCTGGACGCCGCCTTCGAGGGGCGCGACGGGCAGGTCGGGGCGGGTGGGGGCGGTGAGCACGGCTTTCCCCCCGACGCCGGGCCCGACGCCTTCGAGTTCCCCGGCGTGCCCGGGCAGGCCGTCGGCCCCGGTGGCGCGGGGGGACCGGGCGGCGCGGGGGGACCGGGACCGTACGACCACCACGTGCACACGGTGGCGCCCGAGACGGAGGTCGACGACGGCACCAAGGGGCTCGCCGTCCTCTTCTGCGACCTCGACGGCTTCAAGTCGATCAACGACCGGTTCGGGCACCACACCGGCGACGCGGTGCTGATCGAGGTGGCCCGGCGACTGACGACCGGGGTCAGGGACGGTGACACCGTCGCCCGACTGGGTGGCGACGAGTTCGTGGTGCTGGCCGACGGGCTCGGCGCCGCGGACGCCGCGGATCTCGCCGTCCGGCTGCGCAACGCGATCATCCCGCCGATCCGGGTGGACGGCCGTGCGGTCCGTGTGGGGGCGAGTTTCGGGATCGGCTGGGCCAGCTGCGGGATGTCCGCGGACGAGGTGCTGCGCTCCGCCGACCAGCGGATGTACATCGAGAAGCGGTCCCGCTCCAAGGCCCACCGCAGGGCCGGCTGAGGCCGTCCGCCGGGCGCCGCCACAACTGGAGCGCGCCTGTTCGAGGTAGGCTCCCGTGGGTCGAAAGGAGTGACCTGCGATGACGACGCCCGCGAACAACGGCTCGCACGGCGGGGCGAACAAGCCCGAGGACGACGATCCGTTCGGCTACCTCTACGAGGACGGGCAGGCAGCCGGAGCCACACCGCCCGGACAGGGTGGTGGATACGGCTACCCCGGCCCCGCCGGTGGCGCGCAGCCGGGTGTCCCCAGGACCTCCTACAACCAGGTGCGCACGGTCGGCGACAGGCCGTACGGCGGCCAGCGCGGCCAGGTTCCCTACCAGCAGGGTCCGCCCGCCCAGCCCCCCTACCAGGCGCAGTACCAGGCCCCGGAGACGCTCCAGGCGGGCGGCTACGGCGTACCGCCGCAGCAGCAGCCCCCGCAGTACCACGGCGGCCAGCCGGGTCCGGCGCAGGGCGGCGGCTCCAGCCGCCGCGGCATGCTGATCGCCGCCGTCGCGGTGGTCGCCGCCGTGGCGATCGGCATCGGCGCGGCCGTGATGTTCGGCGGCGACGGCGACAAGGACAAGGAGAAGGCCGACGGCAAGCCCGTCGGCCCGACCCAGCCGCAGTCCCAGCAGCCGTCCGAGCCGGCGCCGAGCGGTCCGGCGTCCCCTCCGGCGTCCGCCAACCTGCCGAAGGCGGACGCGACGGGCTCCGGTTTCGCCCTCGCGGGGGGTGCGATCGTGCAGAACGCCATCCCGGGCGCCAAGTCGAGCACCGGGCAGTACGCGGGCGGGTTCAACAAGACCGGTGCGTCGCTGACCTGGTCGCTGGACGTGCCCAAGGCCGGTTCGTACAAGCTGAAGATGACGTACGGGGTGCCCGGCAAGGACGGCAGCACCACGCTGACGGTCAACGGCGAGGCGCAGAGCCGCCCGATCAACATGAAGAACTGGGCGAATGCGAAGCCCGGCGAGTGGGACAAGGGCTGGACCAACACCTACTCGCTGGTCGAGCTCAAGGCGGGCGCGAACACCGTCAAGATCTCGTGCGAGACGGGTAACCAGTGCGACGTCGTCATCGACCAGCTGTGGCTGGAGAACGGCTGAGGCCTGTTCTGGCCCCGGTCCCGCCCGGTCACTGATCGGGCGTCGGCGTGACGCTGACCGACCCCCGTACCTCCTCGTAGGTGCGGGGGTCGAACTCTCCCGCCACCGGGGAGTGCACGGTGGCCGCCGAGAGGGCGACCGCGCGGGCGAGGCGGGCGGGCCAGTCCAGGCCCTCGGCCAGGGCCGACAGGAGGCCCGCGACGGCGGAGTCCCCGGCTCCGGTGGGGTTGCCGGACAGCGCGCGGGGCGGGGCGGCGCGCCAGCTGCCCTGGGGCGTGGCGGCGAGCAGGCCGGCCGGGCCCAGCGAGGTGATCACCGCGTGGGCGCCGCGGCGGCGGGCGTCGCGGGTGGCGGGGAGCGGGTCGCGGGAGCCGGTCAGCTCGGCGAGTTCGGTGGAGTTCGGCTTGATCATGTCGGGCCGGGCGGCGATCCCGCGGCGCAGGGCCTCGCCGCCGGTGTCGAGGAGCACCGGGACGCCGGCCGCGCGGGCCCTGCGGACGAGGAGCGCGTAGGCGCCGACGGGGACGCCGGGCGGGAGGCTGCCGCACAGGGCCACGGCCTGCGCGCCGGACCCCACGAGGGCGTCGTAGCGCTCCAGGAAGGCGGCCCATTCCGGCGCCGTGATCAGCGGGCCGGGTTCGTTGAACTGGGTGGTGTCGCCGCTCGCCGCGTCGGCCACGGCCAGCGTGCGGCGGGTGGGCCCCGCGCAGGGCAGCAGCGCGTCGAGGACCCCGGGCGCGTGGGCGGCCAGGCCCGCGCGGACCGCCTCGCCGGCCGGCCCGCCCGCGAAACCGGTGGCGGTGACGGCGTGGCCGAGCGCGGCCAGCACCCGGGCCACGTTGAGGCCCTTGCCGCCGGGGCGTTCGATGACGTCGGACACCCGGTGCGAGGCGTGCGGCAGCATCCGCGGCACCCGGTAGGTGACGTCGAGCGCGGTGTTGAGCGTGACGGTGACGATCATGTGGCGGACCCCCGGGTCTCGGTCTGCCGGGATCATGCCAAACAGAAGGCGGTCGGCCCAGTCCCCCGGGCCGACCGCCGTGCCGTTGCAGCCGGTTGGCGGGCCGTCAGCCGCCGCCCGTGCCGGTGCGCCGCGTGCTCACGCGCGCGGGTCGATGATCCATTCGCCGTGCCGCATGACGCCCTTGACGTCGAAGTCCGCGTCGAGGACGACGAGGTCGGCGTACTTGCCGGGCTCCAGCGAGCCGACCCGGTCGTACATGCCGAGCAGGCGGGCCGGGTTGGCCGAGATCGCCTGGACCACGGATTCGACGGGCAGCCGGTCCACGGTCACCGACCGCTTGAAGGCGGTGTCCAGGGTCAGTGTCGAGCCCGCGATGGAGCCGCCCTCCACGAGCCGGGCCACGCCGTCCTTGACCTCGACCTCCAGCTGACCGAGGTGGTAGGTGCCGTCGCCGAAGCCCGCCGCGTCCATCGCGTCGGTGATCAGCGCCACGCGGTGCGCGCCCGCGTGGTGGAAGGCCAGCTCCAGCATCGCCGGGTGCAGGTGGGTGCCGTCGTTGATCAGCTCGACGGTGATCCGCTCGTCCTCCAGCAGCGCCGCGATGGGGCCGGGCGCGCGGTGCTCCAGGCCGGGCATCGCGTTGTAGAGGTGGGTGGCGACCGTGGCGCCGGCGTCGATGGCCTCGCGGGTCTGGTCGTAGGTGGAATCGGTGTGCCCGATCGCCGCGATCACCCCGTGCTCGGCCAGCAGGCGTACGGAGTCCAGCCCGCCCGGCAGCTCGGTCGCCAGGGTGAACATCCGGGCCGCCCCGTGCGCGGCGTCCATCAGCTTGCGGACCTCGGCCGGGTCCGGGTCGCGCAGCAGGTCCTCCTTGTGCGCGCCCTTGCGGCAGGGGTTGATGAAGGGGCCCTCGAAGTGGATGCCCGCGATCTCGCCCTGCTGGGTCAGCTCGGCGAGCAGCGCGGCCCGCCGGGCCAGCTCGTCGAGGTCGCCGGTGACGGTCGAGGCGACCAGCGTGGTGGTGCCGTGCTCGCGGTGCGTGCGCACGCCGTGGAGGATCTCCTCGGGCGTGCCGGAGGTGAAGGAGGAGCCGCCGCCGCCGTGGTTGTGCATGTCCACGAAGCCGGGGACGATCCAGTGGCCGGCGAGGTCGACGGCGGCGGCGCCCTCGTGGGCGCTGCCCGCGATGCGTTCGCCCTCGACGATGACGCGGCCGCCCGTGACGGTCCCGGTGGGCAGCACCACCTTGGCGCCGGAGAGAACGGTGCTGTGTGCGCTTCCGGCCATCAGGCTGGTACCTCCGTGGCGAGTAGGTCCCAGGCGAGCAGACCCGCGCCCAGGCATCCGGCGGTGTCCCCGAGGGCTGCCGGAACGATCTCGGGCAGCCGCTGGAACGTCACGCGTTCCTCGACGGCCGCCCGAAGCGGTGTGAACAAGGTTTCCCCGGCCTCGGCCAGCCCGCCACCGATGATCAGCGTGCGGGGGTCCAGCAGGGTGAGGGCGGTGACCAGGCCGTCGGCGAGGGCGCCGACGGCGGCGAGCCAGACCTCCTGGGCGCGCGGGTCGCCGGAGGCGACGGCCTTCGCGCAGTCCGCGGCGTCCGCTTCGGGGTCGCCGGAGGCGGCGGCCCAGGCGCGGGTGACGGCGGAGGCGGAGGCGAGGGTCTCCAGGCAGCCGCGCTGGCCGCAGCCGCAGGCGGGTCCGCCGGGGCGGACCACGATGTGGCCGATCTCGCCGGCGTAGCCGTGCGCGCCCGCCTCGATCCGGCCCGCGATGCCGATGGCGCCCGCGATGCCGGTGCCGAGCGGGACGAAGAGGAAGCGGTCGGCGCCGCGGCCCGCGCCGATGCGGCCCTCGGCGAGGCCGCCGGTGCGCACGTCGTGGCCCAGGGCCACGGGGATGCCGCCGAGGCGTCTGCTGAGCAGGGCGCGCATCGGTACGTCGCGCCAGCCCAGGTTCGCCGCGTAGACGGCGACCCCGTTCTCGGCGTCGACGATCCCGGGGACGGCGACGCCGGCGGCGGACGCGGTCTCTCCGTACCGCTCCACCCCCAGGTCGCGCAGCTCCTCGGCGAACTCCAGGATCGACTCGACGACGGCTTCGGGGCCCCGGTCGCGGCCGGTCGCGCGGCGCGCCTCGTAGAGCAGGGAGCCTCCCCCAGCTACCGCTGGGTGGGGCCCCCGGGCCACGAGGGCGGCCTTCATCCCGGTGCCGCCCACATCGAGGGCGATGACGTGTTTCACGGGTTTCACAGGTGACAGTCTCGCGTGCTCGGCAGGGAAAGGTCTAGTCCACTGAGAGGGATTGTTGAGTAGCCATACAAATGGGGGACCCCGGGTGCCGTCCGGTTGTGGACACTCCGCGAAAGTGGTGTAGACCTTACGTGGATCTGACGGACGACAATGGGGTGGACCGAGAGCTGTGAGAGCCCGTTATCTGAGCCTGGTGGCCTCCGGCGCCGCACTGTGCATGAGCGTGACCCTGACCGGTTGTGGAACCGAGGTCCTCGGCGGGAACAACGAGGTGACCCTGCACGTCGTGGCGGCCGACTACGGGGACAATCCCGCGAACTCCTCCGCCACGTACTGGAAGGACCTCGCCCACCGCTTCGAGAAGGACCGGCCCGGCATCAAGGTCCAGGTCGACGTCTACTCCTGGACCGAGGTCGACGCGAAGGTCGCCGACATGGTCAAGGCCGGCAAGGCCCCCGACATCGCGCAGATCGGCGCCTACGCGGACTACGCCGCCGCCGACAAGCTCTACAAGACCGACGAGCTGCTCTCCGTACAGACCGAGGCCGACTTCCTCGCGCCGCTCGCCGACGCGGGCAAGGTCAAGCGCGTCCAGTACGGCATGCCCTTCGTGGCCAGCACCCGGCTGCTCTTCTACAACGAGAAGCTCTTCGCCGACGCGGGCGTCATCCCGGCGGGCGCCGTCGGCACCGGCAAGGGCTGGCAGCCCAAGACCTGGGCCGATCTGGAAGCCGCGGCCAAGAAGCTGAAGGCGGCCAAGGTCCCCACCCCCTTCGCGCTGCCGCTCGGCCGCGAAGAGGCGCAGGCCGAGACCATGAACTGGCTGCTCGCGGGCGGCGGCGGCTACACCGACAACGAGGAGTCCTACTCCCTCGACGCCCCGGACAACGTCAAGACCTTCGAGTACCTGCGCGACACCCTGGTCGGCGGCGGCCTCACCGGCCCCGTCGAACCGGCGAAGCTGGACCGGCAGGCCGCCTTCGACGGCTTCACGCGCGGCGAGGTCGGCATGCTCAACGGCCACCCGACGCTGATCAAGCAGGCCGCGGCGAAGGGCCTGAAGTTCGGCATGGTCGCGCTGCCGACCTCCGACGGCTCGGAGAAGCCCGCCATGGGCGTCGCCGACTGGGTCATGGCCTTCAAGAACGGCCACCGCAAGGAGTCGGGCGCCTTCCTCGACTTCCTCTACTCGGCCGACAACCAGACCGCCTTCACCAGCCGCTACGACCTGCTGCCGGTGACCACCAGCGGCTACCGGTCGATGGAAGCGGCCACCGGAGCGGGCTCGACCCAGCTCAAGACCTTCCTCCAGGCGCTGCCCTCCTCGCGGCTCTACCCGGTCGGCAAGAAGTCCTGGGCGGGCGTGAGCGAGAACATCAAGCAGAACATCGGCAAGACCGTCCAGCCGGGCGGGCAGCCCGCCAAGACGCTGGAGGAGATGGCGCGCACGGCGCGGGCGGCGGACGCGCACTGAGCCGGCAGCCGGTGGCGGGCGGGCTGTCGGTGGGCGGCGTTAACCTGGCGGTATGACGGAGGGCGGGCGGTTGACGGAGACGGAAGCCGCCGTGCTCGCCTACGAGGGGCGCACCTGGCCCGGTCCCGGCGCCAAGGAGCGGGCCATACGGGAGCGGCTCGGCATGCACCCCGTCCGCTACTACCAGCTGCTCAACGCGCTGATGGACGACCCGCGCGCGCTCGCCCACGCGCCCGGCACCGTCAACCGGCTGCGCAGGCTGCGCGAAGCCCAGCGCGCCCGGCGATAGCCCTCCTCCGGGGCGACCGTTAGGGTCGTAGGCATGGGGAGCCATCCGCACAGCCTGCCTATGAACAGCCTGCCGATGCCCGTCACCGCCGCCGGACGCGATGGGCTCGACGCCCTGCTGCGCGGCCCGCGCCGCTCGGTGATCGCCCTCGACTTCGACGGCACCCTCGCCGAGATCGTGCCCGATCCCGACCAGGCGCGCGCCCACGCCGACGCCGTGCCCGCGCTGGCCGCGCTCGCGCCGCGGGTGGCCTCGGTGGCCGTGATCACCGGGCGGCCCGCCGGAGTCGCCGTCCGCTACGGGGGCTTCGCGGGGGTGCCGGGGCTGGAACACCTCGTCGTGCTCGGGCACTACGGAGCCGAGCGCTGGGACGCGGTCACCGGGATCGTCCACACCCCCGCCGAACACCCCGGGGTGGCGGCCGTACGGGCCGAGCTGCCGGGCTTCCTGGACTCCATCGGGGCGTGGCGCGGCACCTGGATCGAGGAGAAGGGGCGCGCCCTGGCCGTCCACACCCGACGGGCCGAGGATCCGGCGGCGGCCTTCGACGCGCTGCGGGAGCCGCTGGGGGAGCTGGCGGCGCGGCACGGGCTGGTGGTGGAGCCGGGGCGGGCCGTGCTGGAGCTGAGGCCGCCGGGGATGGACAAGGGGGTCGCGCTGACGGAGTACCTGGCGGAGGTGGGGGCCGGGGCGGTGCTGTACGCCGGGGACGATCTGGGGGACCTGGCCGCGTTCTCCGCGGTGGAGAAGGTGCGGGCGGAGGGGGTGCCGGGGCTGCTGGTGTGCAGTGGCTCGGCCGAGGTCCCCGAGCTGGCCGCCCGGGCCGACCTGACCCTCGCGGGCCCGCCCCAGGTGGCCGCCTTCCTGGCCGCCCTGGCCGCGGCCCTCTGACCCCGTCGGGGTCGCCTCAAACGCCGGCGGGGCTGGATTCGGCCGGGGTCGGCCCATTTCAGCCGCCCGGCGTTTGAGGGCCCGCCGGAGGCGAGGTCGGCCGGCACGGTCGCGCGGGCGCCTGCGGCGGGGTGGCCCTCCGGGGGCGCTGCGAACGCCGGCGGGGCTGGGTTCGGGGGCGCTGCGAACGCCGGCGGGGCTGGGTTGGTGGCGCCTCGATCTCCCCCAGCTACCGGTGGGAGGTACCCCCGGGCGGTGCCGTGTGGCCGGGGTCGGCCCATTTCAGCCGCCCGGCGTTTGAGGGTCCGCCGGAGGCAGTTTTGGCCGGCACGGTCGCGCGGGCGCCTGCGGCGGGGTGGCCCTCCGGGGGCGCCTCAAACGCCGGCGGGGCTTGATGTGCCCGGGGGTGGGCATCATTTCAGCCGCCCGGCGTTTGAGGGTCCGCCGGAGGCGAGGGGTGGGGCGCGGGCTACTTCGGGGTCAGGGTCGACAGTTGGGCTTCGAACCAGGCCGCCGGGGGGAGGGCGGTCGCGGTCGCGGCCAGGCGCTTCGTGCGCTCCGCCCGCTCCCCCTCCGGCATGGACAGCGCCGCGTGCAGCGCGAGCGCCGTCTCCGTGACGTCGTACGGGTTCACCGTCAGCGCGTCCTCGCGGAGCTCCGCGTACGCCCCCGCCCCCGTCGACAGCACCAGCACGCACCCCGCCTCCGACACCACCGGGATCTCCTTGGCCACCAGGTTCATCCCGTCCCGCACGGGGTTCACCAGGGCCACGTCCGCCAGCCGGTACGCCGCCAGGGAGCGCGCGAAGTCGTCCTCGACCGAGACCAGCACCGGCTGCCAGTCCGGCGCGCCGAACTCCGCGTTGATCTCCGCGGCCAGCTCCCGCACCGACTCCGTGTACGCGCGGTAGACGGCCAGGTCCTGCCGCGAGGGGTAGGCCGACGCCAGGTGCACCACGCGGCCGCGCCACTCGGGCCGGGTGACCAGCAGCTCCCGGTAGGCCAGCAGCCCGCGCAGGATGTTCTTGGACAGCTCCGTGCGGTCCACCCGGACGATCGCCTTGCGCCCGGCGACCTCCGTCCGCAGCGCGGCCAGCTTGTCGTTCACCTCGGGCCGGTGGGCCAGCGCCCGCAGCTCGTCGCCGTCCACGCCCAGCGGGAAGACCCGCACCGAGGTGGTCCGGCTCGACCAGACCGTGTACCGCTGGTGCCTGATCTCCGTGCCGTCCGGGCCGCCCGGCGACGCCGTCCCGTACGCGTCGTCCAGGTCCATCGCGTCCAGGAACGCCCGCGCCCACGCCCCGGTGTGGAAGCCCACCATGTCCGCCCCGAGCATCCCCCAGGCCAGCTCCTCGCGGACGTAGGAGGGCAGGATCCGCAGGTAGTCGTAGGACGCCCAGGGCGTGTGCGTGAAGTGCGCGATCAGCAGGTCCGGCCGCAGCACCCGCAGCATCCCGGGCACCAGGGCCAGGTGGTAGTCCTGGACGAGGACCCGCGCGCCCTGCTCCGCCTCCTCGGCCAGCGCCTCGGCGAAGGTCCGGTTGTAGGCGACGTACGACTCCCAGGCCCGGTGGAACGCCGCGTCGAAGACCGGCTCGCGCGGGACGTCGTACAGGTGGTGGTGGGTGAACCAGAGCACCGAATTGGCGATGGCGTTGTAGGCGTCGTCGTAGACCTCGGGGTCGATGTCCAGCATCCGCACGCCCGGCTCGGCGACCCCGCGGCGCACGGCCTCGCGGTCCGCGTCCGAGAGTGCCGCGCAGATCCACAGCGCGTCCGGTTGGCGGGCGAGGGCGGCGGAGAGGCCGGAGACGAGACCGCCCCCGCCGCGCCGGGCGCTGAGGCCCCCGTCGGCGTCGAGGGCGTACGAGAGCGGACCGCGATTGGCGGCGACGAGTACCTGAGAGGCCATGCGGGCAACCTAGCCCGGCGGGCCCGCGCTCAAACTGTGAGTGCCGTCATGCCACGCGCCGGTGGGCGTACTCCTCGACGCCCCGCATCGGCGGCCGCTCCACCGTGTCCACCGGGTAGGTGTGCGGCTCGAAGCCGTCCGGGCCGCGCTCGAACTGGGTCAGCTCGGGCCGTACGAGGTGCCCGCGCGAGAGCCGCAGCTGCGCGGTCCGGTAGATCGCGGCGGCCATTCGGCCCAGCGCCCGCCCGTCCTGGTGGCGGTGCAGCCGGACGCCGACGTCGACCTGCGCGAGCGCGTCCAGACCGGCCGTGTGCAGCGCGTCCACCAGCAGGCCGAGCTCCACGCCGTAGCCGACGGGGAAGGGCAGCCGCTCCAGCAGCGAGCGGCGCACCGCGTACTCGCCGCCCAGCGGCTGGACGAATCCGGCCAGCTGCGGCCAGTGCAGGTTCAGCAGCGGGCGGGCCACCAGCTCGGTGACCCGGCCGCCCTGGCCGGGCGCGTCGCCGAGCGGGCGGTCGTACATCGCCTTGACGAACTGCACGTCCGGTTCGGTCAGCAGCGGGCCGACGATCCCGGAGACGAAGGCGGAGGAGAAGTCGCGCAGGTCGGCGTCGACGAAGCAGACGACGTCCCCGCTGGTCACCAGCAGCGAGCGCCACAGCACCTCGCCCTTGCCGGGCACCGCCGGGACCCGCGGCAGGATGTCGTCGCGGTGCACCACGCGGGCGCCGGCCTTCGCGGCGACCGCCGAGGTGCGGTCGTCGGAGCCGGAGTCGATGACGACGAGCTCGTCGACGAGGGGGACGGGGAGGGCGTCCATCAGGTCGCGGCGGATGACCTCGACGATCGCGCCGACCGTCGCCTCCTCGTTGAGCGCGGGCAACACGACGCTGACTGTGATCCCCGATGCCCGCTTGGCCGAAAGGAGCTGCTCCAGCGGTCGGTCGGTGGCGGACCAGGAGCGGTCCCCCAGCCAGCGCTCCACCTCTTCCAGCACCTTCAGTACTCCCTGATTGAGTCGTGATCGAGTCGTGCTCGGGTCGTGGTCGAGTCATGGTCGGCCATCGATATGGCCGAAATGTGGTCCATCTCGCGGTTCGGACGGCTGTCTCAACCATCCATGCCTTCGGTTACAGTCTTGAACAACGCGGAGGACCATCGCATGTCGGGGGTCCTTCCGTACAAACGCACGGGTGCGCCGCCAAGGCGCGTTCGCGCCATACCGCTCATCCAGAGGGGCAGAGGGATACGGCCCGTTGAAGCCCCGGCAACCCTCCAGTCGGTCTCGCGATCTTTTGCAAAGTCAGCGAGGTCCCCGACTAGGGAAGGTGCCAAATCCGTCTCGTGGCGAAGTGCGCCACGGGGAAGATGAGGAGAAAGGGCCTCGCCGTCATGTCTGCACAGACTGCCGTCACCTCTGTTGTCACCCCTGTCGCCACCTCTGCCGCGACCACCGTTGATCTCGGACCCGCCATCGGGCTTTCCTGCCGCGAATGCGCCACCCGGTTCGAACTCGGTCCCATTTTCGCCTGTGCCGAGTGTTTCGGCCCGCTCGAAGTCGCCTACGAGCTTCCGACCGGTGACCCCGAGGCGCTGCGCGCCGCGATCGAAGCCGGACCGAACAACATCTGGCGCTACGCCCCGCTGCTGCCCGTCCCCGCCGACGTGGCCTCGAAGCCGAACCTGAACCCGGGCTTCACCAAGCTCGTGGACGCCGAGAACCTGGCCAAGGAGCTGGGCGTCACCGGCAAGCTCTACGTCAAGGACGACTCCGGCAACCCGACGCACTCCTTCAAGGACCGGGTCGTCGCGATCGCCGTCGAGGCCGCCCGCGCCTTCGGATTCACCACGCTCTCCTGCTCCTCCACGGGCAACCTGGCCGGGGCCGTCGGCGCCGCCGCCGCCCGCGCCGGACTGCGCTCCTGCGTCTTCATCCCGCACGACCTGGAGCAGGGCAAGGTCGTCATGGCCGGCGTGTACGGCGGTGACCTGGTCGGCATCGAGGGCAACTACGACGACGTCAACCGCTTCTGCTCGGAACTGATCGGCGACCCGCTCGGCGAGGGCTGGGGCTTCGTCAACGTCAACCTGCGCCCGTACTACGGCGAGGGCTCCAAGACGCTGGCGTACGAGATCTGCGAGCAGCTCGGCTGGCAGCTGCCCGACCAGATCGTCATCCCGATCGCGTCCGGCTCGCAGCTGACGAAGATCGACAAGGGTCTGCAGGAGCTGATCAAGCTCGGCCTGGTCGAGGACAAGCCCTACAAGATCTTCGGCGCCCAGGCCGAGGGCTGCTCACCCGTCTCGACCGCCTTCAAGGCCGGTCACGACGTGGTCCGCCCGCAGAAGCCGGACACCATCGCCAAGTCGCTCGCGATCGGCAACCCGGCCGACGGCCCGTACGTCCTGGACATCGCCCGCCGCACCGGCGGTTACGTCGAGGACGTCGACGACACCCAGGTCGTCGAGGCCATCAAGATCCTGGCGCAGACCGAGGGCATCTTCGCCGAGACCGCGGGCGGCGTGACCGTCGGCGTGACGAAGAAGCTCATCGAGAACGGGCATCTGGACCCGGCGCTGACGACCGTGATCCTGAACACCGGTGACGGCCTGAAGACCCTGGAGGCGGTGGCCGCCGACAGCGGCCAGACCGCCACCATCCGCCCGAGCCTGGACGCGTTCCGCGCCGCCGGCCTGGTCTGATCACCCCTCGAACCCCGGAAAGGCAGTAGCGCCATGAGCGTCAACGTCCGCATCCCCACCATCCTGCGCACCTACACGGGCGGCCAGGCCGAGGTCGCCGCCGAGGGCGCGACCCTCAGCGAGGTCATCGACTCCCTGGAGCAGAGCCACCCGGGCATCTCCGCCCGCGTCCTCGACGACCAGGGCAAGCTGCGCCGCTTCGTGAACGTCTACGTCAACGACGACGACGTGCGCTTCGAGAGCGGGCTGCAGACGCCGACGCCCGACGGCGTGGGCGTCTCGATCATCCCCGCCGTCGCGGGCGGCTGACCCACCCCGGCGCGGTCCGGACCACCCGGCCTCGTAGACCAAAACCTGAATTGCCCCCTCCGGTAGGAAACGGAGGGGGCAATTCTGCTTGGTTGGGCGCGGTAGAGTTGGGGAAGTCCCCACCGCTGTTCTTGCCCGCCGCATATGAACGGGTCGCGGAAGGGTTGACATTGAGTCAACATGCGTGCGCGCTATGGGTCGTTGGCGTGGTTTGTCCGGCCCGAGTTGCCCCGGAAGATTCCTAATTTTCACCCTATTTCAATGTAATGGCGTGTCCAGAATTCTCGTGGGAATGACCTGTTGCAGACAGCAGCGGTGCAGATACATTCAGCCCCGGTCGAGGCGTTCCGGCGCAAGTTCTGACCCGGGTCCGCGAAGTGCGGTCCTGCGCAAGGGCCAGTAATAGGGGAGTTAGGCATGGCTCAGGGCACCGTCAAGTGGTTCAACGCGGAGAAGGGCTACGGCTTCATCGCGGTCGACGGTGGTGCGGATGTGTTCGTCCACTACAGCGCCATCCAGATGGACGGGTACCGCACCCTTGAAGAAGGTCAGCGGGTCGAGTTCGAGATCTCGCAGGGCCAGAAGGGTCCGCAGGCGGACATGGTCAAGCTCGCAGTCGGCTAGCCGGAGCGATCGACCACCGACATACGAACGCGCGGGGCCCGCATCCTGAGACACGGATGCGGGCCCCGCGTGCGTTCCCGGCGGGCGGCGGCGCCCGCCGCAGTGCGTGCGGGAACGCGTGCAGGGCCCCGCCGTTCACCGGGTGTTCCCCGAAGCCGCTTGCACTCGGGGGTGCCGAGTGCTAATCATTGGCGTTAGCACTCTCCAGGTGAGAGTGCTACCAAAACGAGGACCGGGTCGGTGAGGCCCAGCGGGTCGGCGGGAAGGAACCGTCGGACCCACAGGCCGTCCGTCGCGGGCGCGGGCGCGGTCCGGGAGCAATCCACCGCTGTCCGGGAGGACCACTTCAGATGGCCAAGATCATTGCGTTCAACGAGGAGGCCCGGCGCGGTCTCGAGCGAGGCATGAACCAGCTCGCCGACGCCGTCAAGGTCACCCTTGGCCCCAAGGGTCGCAACGTCGTCCTTGAGAAGAAGTGGGGCGCCCCCACGATCACCAACGATGGTGTCTCCATCGCCAAGGAGATCGAGCTCGAGGACCCGTACGAGAAGATCGGCGCCGAGCTGGTCAAGGAAGTCGCCAAGAAGACGGACGACGTCGCCGGCGACGGTACGACCACGGCCACCGTGCTGGCCCAGGCGCTCGTCCGCGAGGGCCTGCGCAACGTAGCCGCCGGCGCCAACCCGATGGCCCTCAAGCGTGGAATCGAGAAGGCCGTCGAGGCCGTCTCCGCCGCCCTGCTGGCCCAGGCCAAGGACGTCGAGACCAAGGAGCAGATCGCTTCTACGGCCTCCATCTCCGCCGCTGACACCCAGATCGGCGAGCTCATCGCCGAGGCCATGGACAAGGTCGGCAAGGAAGGCGTCATCACGGTCGAGGAGTCGCAGACCTTCGGCCTGGAGCTCGAGCTCACCGAGGGCATGCGCTTCGACAAGGGCTACATCTCGGCGTACTTCGCCACCGACATGGAGCGCATGGAGTCGTCCCTCGACGACCCGTACATCCTGATCGTCAACTCGAAGATCGGCTCGGTCAAGGACCTGCTGCCGCTCCTCGAGAAGGTCATGCAGTCCGGCAAGCCGCTGCTGATCATCGCCGAGGACGTCGAGGGCGAGGCCCTGTCGACCCTGGTCGTCAACAAGATCCGCGGCACCTTCAAGTCCGTCGCCGTCAAGGCCCCGGGCTTCGGCGACCGCCGCAAGGCCATGCTCGGTGACATCGCCATCCTCACGGGCGGCACGGTCATCTCCGAGGAGGTCGGCCTCAAGCTCGAGAACGCCGGTCTCGACCTGCTCGGCCGCGCTCGCAAGGTCGTCATCACCAAGGACGAGACCACGATCGTCGACGGCTCCGGCGACAGCGACCAGGTCCAGGGTCGCGTCAACCAGATCCGCGCCGAGATCGAGAACTCCGACTCGGACTACGACCGCGAGAAGCTCCAGGAGCGCCTCGCGAAGCTGGCCGGCGGCGTGGCCGTCATCAAGGCCGGCGCCGCGACGGAGGTTGAGCTCAAGGAGCGCAAGCACCGCATCGAGGACGCCGTCCGCAACGCCAAGGCGGCCGTCGAAGAGGGCATCGTCGCCGGTGGCGGCGTCGCACTCCTCCAGGCCTCCGCGGTCTTCGAGAAGCTCGAGCTCACGGGCGACGAGGCGACCGGCGCCAACGCCGTGAAGCTCGCGCTGGAGGCCCCGCTCAAGCAGATCGCCGTCAACGGTGGTCTCGAGGGTGGCGTCGTCGTCGAGAAGGTGCGCAACCTTCCGATCGGCCACGGCCTGAACGCCGCGACCGGCGAGTACGTCGACATGATCGCCGAGGGCATCATCGACCCGGCGAAGGTCACGCGCTCCGCGCTGCAGAACGCCGCGTCGATCGCCGCGCTGTTCCTGACGACCGAGGCCGTCATCGCCGACAAGCCCGAGAAGGCCGGTGCCCCCGCGGGCGGCGGCATGCCGGGTGGTGACATGGACTTCTGATCCGCCCGGGCTTCGGCCCGCAGCAGATCGGCTGTTCTTCGAACGAGGGCGGCACTCCCCACGGGGGGTGCCGCCCTCGGGCGTTCCCGTGGCTTCGGGGGCCGAGCGGAGTGGGGCGCAGGAGCTGGCTTCGTAAGACGTTTTGTCTTACGCTGATGCCATGGCTGACACCGTGACGATCCGCACCGACTCGGAGACCGAGCACGCCCTGGACGTCCTCACCCGGGACGGCAGCTCACGCTCGGTCGCCATAAGAGCCGCGGTGCTGGAGGCGGCCCTCCGCAAGGAGCGCGCCGCGGCGCTGCGGCGCGCCGTCCTGCGCATGCCGCTGGGTGATCCCGATGGCATCGACATCGCGGCCGAGCTCTCCCGAAGTCGGGAGGACGAGCGCTGATGATCTATCTCGACTCCGCGGCCATCGTGAAGCTGGTCCATGCCGAATCCGAATCGCAGGCATTGCGCGACTGGCTCGACGAGCGGGCGGAGACCGGTTGGGTCAGTTCCGCCCTGGCGGAGGTGGAGTCCTTCCGGGCGCTGGCCCGGCACGCTCCCCAAGCGGCCGTGCGGCTCCACCTCGTCCTGGACCTCATCGACCTGGTCGAGCTCGACCCCGGCATCCGCATCCTGGCCCAGACCGTGCGGCCGGCCACCGTGCGCAGCCTCGACGCCGTCCATCTGGCGACGGCGCTCGGCATCGGTGAGCGGCTGACCTCGTTCGTCACCTATGACAAGCGCCTGGCCGACGCCGCACGAGGGGCGGGTCTGACCGTCGACGCCCCCGCGTAGACGGGCCACTCCGCGTGCGCGGAGCGGCACTCCCCACGGGGGGTGCCGCCCTCGGGCGTTCCTACGCGGCCGGGCGGGCGACGAAGGCGACCGCTTCGTGGTCCCGGCCCAGATCGATGGTCAGCGAAGCGTCCAGGGCGGTGGCGAGGCGTCGCAGCAGGGGCAGGGTCGGGACGGCGTCCGCTCCCTCGACGCGGGAGATCTTCGCCTGGGTGAGTCCCGCCCGCTCGGCCAGCTGGGCCTGGGACAGGCCCAGCGCCTTGCGCCGGTCGTACACGGCCTTGGCGAAGGCCATCGCGAGCCGGATCTCCGCCCGCTCGGCCTCGACCTCGGGCGGCTCGGAGTACTCCTGGGCAGCCTGCTGCTCGCGGGCGAGCTTCCAGCGGCTGTGGTTCATGGCGCCCCCGTGGTCCGGTTCACCCCTCGGGGCGTTAGAAACCGGTGGTGTCGATGTCGCATTCGATCGGGTGCGGGACGTGCAGGGGCTCGCCGAAGGACACCGTCGTGCGGGAGCGGTATCCGTGCGGCGAGGGGTCGGAGAAGCGGGTGATCTCCCGCTCCTGCATGTCGACGACCAGGTAGATCGGCACCACCCCGCCGTAGACGTCCAGCTTCTCCTGCCAGTCCACGTCCTTCGTGGACAGGGAGGTGGACTCCGCGACGAGCGACAGGGCGGTCCCGTCGGCGTGCCGCCCCTCCTCGTCGAAGGCCGACTCGTCCGTGACGTACAGGTCCGGGCCGTAGGCGCGGTTCGCCGCCGGGAACTGGAACAGGAAGGGGGCGGTGTCGGCGACGTGCCCCTCGGGGGCGTGTGCCTGGAGCTGCTCGCGCAGGGCGCGCATGGGGCGGTAGTAGCGCAGCTTGGACCACGGTGACACGACGATCTTCCCCCGGATGAGCTCGGCCTTGAAGCCGTCCGGCGTGTTCATCTCCTCGACCGTGCGCAGGAGGGTCTCGAACGTCGGTGGCGACAGGGTCTCTATGGGTGTGGCCCGCTCACTCATGATCGTCACCGTCGTCCTCCGGATGGTGTGCTGCCCCGTGCGTGTGCCTTGTCCCAGGCTAGTGGCGGCAAGGTCTCCCCGCCCGGCATCTGGGACGCGGTGCGGTGGTCCGGGCGCGTTTGGTTGACTGATGGGCATGACTGATGAGGTGGGTGGGGCGGGCGTGTTCGTCAAGATCTGTGGGCTGCGGACCGCGGTCGACGTCGACGTGGCGGTGGACGCCGGGGCCGATGCGATCGGGTTCGTCTTCGCGCCCGGCAGCCCGCGCACGATCGACCCCGCGCTCGCCCGCGAGTTGGGTGCCCGGATCCCGGAGCGGGTGCTCACCGTCGGGGTGTTCCGGGGGCAGTCCGTGGCGGAGGTGCGCCGGCTCACCGAGGAGAGCGGCGTGCGCGGGGTGCAGCTGCACGGGGAGGAGGGTCCGGCGGACTTCGCGGCCCTGCGTGCCGAGGGTCGGACCCTGCTGCGGGCCACCTCGCAGCACGTGGCGCGCTGCGGGGAGTACGGCGAGGACCTGCTCCTGATCGACGCCCCGGACCCGGGCTCCGGCAAGCCCTGGAACTGGGGGTCCGAGGAGTTCACCGCGCCGCGGGGCCGCTGGCTGCTGGCCGGCGGGCTGACCCCGGGCAATGTGGGCGAGGCCGTACGGGCCACCGGGGCGTGGGGGGTCGACGTATCCAGCGGGGTGGAGCGGGAGCGCGGGATCAAGTCCCCCGAGCTGATCCGGGCGTTCGTGGCGGAGGCCCGCAACAGCCGGCCGTGATGGCCCAACGTGCCCGTATGATTACTCTCAGCGAGAATCCGGGTGTGGGGCGGCGCGGGGCGGGCAGCCCTTGGACATGGTCTCCGACATGCTCGAACGACTGTGGCGGCTGACCCGCCACCTCGCCCCCGGGGAGCGCGGCGGGCTGCTGCCGCGCCCGCGCCGCGCCCCCGTCTTCACCGCCGACTTCACCTCGCCCACCCAGTGGGTCGCCGGCCGCTCGTGGGCGTATCCCGACGGCGGCCCGGTCAATCCGGGCGACAACAAGCTGGACCACCTCGTCCAGGACCCCGCCTACAGCCGCGGCGGGGTCTTCCGGGCGACGCTGCGCCCCGACGGCGACTGGGACAGCGGGCTGCTCACCACCGAGGGCAGTGACGAGGGCTTCATGGTGCGCACCGGCGACGTGCTGGAGGCCCGGGTGAAGCTGCCGGTGGGGCGGGGCGCCTGGCCCGGGATCTGGACCTGGCGCGACGGCGGCCAGGAGATCGACGTCTTCGAGTACCACCCCGACAACCCGGACCTGCTGGAGCTGTCGAACCACGTCCGCGAGGCGCACTTCTACTACCGCGACCCGGTCGTCCGGCCCGGCGGTTGGGTCGACCTCAAGGTCGAGTTCGGGAGGTCGTCGGTCATCTGGTGGGTCAACGGCGCCCGGGTCTTCAGCGACGGCAGGGGCGTCGGCCGGTCCTGGCACGCCCACCTCATCGTCAACCTCTCCGTCTGCGCGGGCCGTTACCACCCGGCCCCGGAACCCGGCGTGACGGAGCTGTCCTACGAGGTGTCGACGCTGCGGGTGTACCGGCGCTAGCGGGGCGGGCCGGGGTGGGCGCGGGGGCGCGGCGCGGGCGGGGCCAAGGGCCGGCGCGACCGGGGCCTTCGGGCCCTGCGGCCGTGGACCAAGGTCCCTGTCCGGGGGCCTTCCGCCCCGGGAGACTTCGAGCCATGGACTCCCTGGCCTCCCTGGACGCGCTGATCGTCGCCGTGAACGACCGCTTCTGGACCTACCTGCTGATCCCGTTGGTGGTCGGCGCCGGCCTGTACTTCACGGTCCGGTCCAGGGGCGTACAGCTGCGGCTGCTGCCGGAGATGTTCCGGGTGGTCAAGGAGAAGACCCCGCCGCGCGCGGACGGCCGCAAGCAGGTCTCGTCCTTCGGCGCCTTCACGATCTCCGCGGCGGCGCGGGTCGGCACCGGCAACATCGCCGGTGTTGCCACCGCCATCACCCTGGGCGGCGCGGGCGCCGTCTTCTGGATGTGGGTGATGGCGGTCATCGGCGCGGCCTCGGCCTTCGTGGAGTCGGCGCTGGCCCAGCTCTACAAGGTGCGGGGCGCCACCGGCGCGTACCGGGGCGGTCCGGCGTACTACATGCAGCGCGCGCTGGGGAAGCGCTGGCTCGGGGTCCTCTTCGCGGTGACGATCACCGTCACCTTCGGTTTCGTCTTCAACGCCGTCCAGGCCAACACGATCGCCTCCGTGGCGACGGGCTCGCTGCCGGAGACGGACGGGGCCTGGTTCGCGCCCGCGCTCGGGCTGCTGCTGGCCGCGCTGCTGGGCCTGGCGGTCTTCGGCGGGGTCAAGCGGATCGCGGCGGTGACCACGGTGCTGGTGCCGGTCATGGCGATCGTCTACCTGCTGCTCGGCGCGGCGGTCGTGTTGTTGAACGCGTCCGAGTTCCCCCGGGTCATCGCGGACATCGTCGGCGGCGCCTTCGGCTTGCGGGAGCTGGCGGCGGGCGGCATCGGCGCGGCGATCCAGCAGGGCATCCGGCGCGGCATGTTCTCGAACGAGGCGGGCCTCGGCTCGGCCCCGAACGCGGGCGCGGCGGCGGAGGTCTCGCACCCGGTCAAGCAGGGCCTCGTACAGTCCCTGGGCGTCTTCTTCGACACGCTGCTCGTGTGCACGATGACGGCCTTCATCGTGCTCGTCAGCAACCCGGAGCCGGCCGGGCGCCAGGGCGCGGACCTGACGCAGACCGCGCTGAGCGACACGCTGGGCAGTTGGGCCGGGCACCTGCTGACGGTGGTCGTCTTCATGCTCGCCTTCAGCAGCATGATCGGTAACTACTACTACGGCGAGTCCAACATCCAGTTCATCACCCGCAAGCGGTGGGTGCTGCCGTCGTACCGGGTGCTCGTGCTGTTGACGGTCGTGCTCGGGTCGCTGGGCTCGGTGTCGGTGGTGTGGAACCTGGCGGACGTCTTCATGGGCTTCATGGCCCTGGTGAACCTCCTCGCGATCATCCCGCTGTCGACGATCGCCTTCCGCCTCCTGGAGGACTACCTCGGCCAGCGCCGCGCGGGCCTGGACCCGGTCTTCACCCGCGACCGCATGCCGGACCTGCGGGGCGTCCAGTGCTGGGACCCGGTCCGGGTGACGGTCCCCGCGGCGGCGGGCCGGTCCTGACCCGACTGACCGGCCGGCTGCCGGCTACACCGCCTCGGACCCGCGCCGCGCGGAGGGGCGCTGCGCGAGCAGGAGCAGCGCCGTCGGTACGAGGCCGAGCGGGAAGCCGGACGGTTCCAGGATCCAGGCGCCGACGAGGACCCACGCGCCCACGGTCCAGCCCAGGTACCGCGGGACCTCCTGGCCGGTGCGGGCCATCCGCGCCACGAGCAGCCCGAGCAGGACCAGCGGTACGGCGAAGCTGCCGGGCAGGGCCCAGAACTCGGCCATGGAGGCGGCGTTGGCGGGGTCCTTGATGGCGGCCCGGCCGTGCAGTGAGCCGCCGATCCAGTCGCCCCATCTCGGCCAGGTCTTGGCGGTGAAGGCGGCGATGTGCAGGACGCCGATCGCCACGCTGGTGCGCCCGGCCCAGAGGTTCAGGCTGCGGGCGCGGTTCGTGTCGCCGGATGCGGGCGCAGTTACGGTACTGACAGTTTCGATACTCATAGTTCCGTATAGTGGACCCGTGCAGCCTTCGAAGCAACCCCCCGGCCGACCGCGGGACAGCCGCGTGGACGACGCGATCCGTGACGCGGTACGGGAGTTGGTGGCCGAGGTCGGATACGCCGCGCTGACCGTGGACGCCGTGGCCGCCCGGGCGCGCGTGGGCAAGGCCGCGATCTACCGTCGCCACGCCTCCCGCGGCGAGCTGGTCTTCTCCGCGCTGGTCCACGGGCGCGCACCCCAGCCGCTGGAGGACACGGGCACGCTCCGCGGGGACCTCACCGCGCTCGCTGCCCTGATCCTGGGGATCTTCTCGGACCCTGTCGCGGCCGCCGCGACCCCCGGCCTGCTCGCCGACGTGAAGCGGCAGCCGGAGATCGCCGCCCGCTTCCAGGCGACCTTCGTCGCCGAGGAGCGCGCCCTGGTGACGGGGCTGCTGGAACGAGCCGTCGCGCGCGGCGAACTGGCCGCCCTGCCGGATCCCGCACTGGTCCACGCCGCCGTCCTGGGCACCGTCTTCGCCTGGGTGTTCCTCCTGGAAAACCCGCCCGCCCCGGACCTCGCACCGCGCATCGCGGCGATGGCGATGGTGGCGTGCGGGGCTGAGGCGTAGCGGGCGGGGGCCTTCTGTGCCGATCGGCACGCCCAGAATTCGTGTGCGACGAGGACCTGGGCTGTTCTATGGTGGATCGGTTGCCGTGCCGAGGTGTCGGTGGCGTTTCCTGTTCCTTTGTGCCGCGATCTTGAGGTGACTTCTTATCAACCAGGCCATGTAGTCGTCCGTGTTCCCGCGTGCTGTTGTGTCGCACGTGTGCGGGGGCGGACGTCGCGCTGGCCTGAGTTGCGTCACCCCCCTCGCAGTCTTCTGTCATTTCCCGGGTGCAGCTCTGCCGTCTGCCCCCGGCTTCGGTGTTTTCCGGCCCCGGTGCGGCCGTCTGCTGAGCTCCCCGATTCCTTTGGATCAGGAGTTCCCCGTCGTGTCTTCCTCCGCGCTCGACAACGAGCCGCAGCACGCCACCCCGTCCCCAGACCACCCCACACCCTGCCTGTCGAAGCTGGGTCTGTCCGCCTGGATCGCCCTTCTGGTGCTGCTGGGCGCCGAACTGATGGACCTGATCGACCAGTCGGTCGTCCTGACCGCCCTGCCCGCGATCCAGGAGTCGACCGGCGCCGGACCGGACGCCGTGCAGTGGCTGACCACCGGCTACTCCCTGCCCATCGCTGTCGGGCTGATCACCGGCGGTCGCCTCGGCGACCTCTACGGTCGGCGCAGGATTCTCATGATCGGCACCGTCGCGTTCACCACGGCCTCACTGCTGTGCGGCCTCGCCGCCGGGCCCGGCGCACTGATCGGCGCCCGCGCCCTCCAGGGCGTGGCGGTGGCCGTCATGATCCCGCAGATCCTGGCCACCCTCCACGTCACCTTCGAGGGGCGCAGCCGCAGCAAGGTGTTCGGCCTGTACGGCGCCGTCATGTCGCTCGCCAACGTGCTGGGCCCGGTGATGGGCGGCCTGCTGACCGAGGCGGACCTCTTCGGGCTGTCCTGGCGGCCGATCTTCCTGGTCAACGTCCCGGTCGGCCTCGCCGTGCTGCTCCTGGGGCGCCGGTTCATCCCCGAGTCGACGGTGAAGAAGGCCGACCGGATCGACCTGACCGGCATTCTGCTGTCCGCGCTGGCCATCGTCCTGATCGTCTTCCCGCTCACCGAGGGCCACCTGCGCCACTGGCCGCTGTGGTGCTTCGTCCTGCCCGCCGCGGGCCTCCTCGTGCTGGCCGTCTTCCTGCGCCAGCAGCGGCGCAAGCAGGGCAACGCGCCGCTCGTGGCCCTGTCGCTGTTCCGGAGCAGGCCGTTCTCCGGGGGCATGGCCGCGCAGCTGGCGCACGGCCTGCTGTGCGGGCTGTTCTTCATGACCTGGACCCTCTACCTCCAGCACGGACTGGGCATGAGCCCCTTCCACGCGGCCCTGGCCTTCGTGCTGCTCTCCGTCGGAGAGCTGGCCGGTGCGACGGTCACGACGAAGAGCGGGGGTCGCTTCGCCCGCCGCCCGCCGCCTGCCGCAGGCCGGAGTCCTCGTCACGCTCGTCTCGACGGCCGGCTACGGACTCCAGATCGACGCGGTGCGGGGGGAGCTGACCCTGCTGGCGATGACCGCTCCGGTGGTACTGATCGGCTTCGGCCTCGGCATGGTCAGCGGCCCGCTCGCCGACATGTCCCTGGCCGGGGTCCCGCACGAGGACGCGGGCTCGGCCTCGGGCCTGTTCAACACCGTCATGCACCTGGGCATCGCGCTGGGCACGGCGCTGACCGCCCTGGTGTTCTTCACCACCACCGACGGCTCGCCCGACGCCGGACTCAACCGCGAGGCGTTCCTCACCGTGCTGTGGTGGGTCGCCGGCCTGCTCGCCCTGATGTGGGCCCTGATGTTCCACCTGCCCAGGCACGCCGAGGACCGGACCGACTGAACGGCAGTACCTCCGGCGCCGGGGGGGGGGGGCCCCCCCCCCCCCCCCCCCCCGGGCCCCCCCCCCCCCGCCGGGGGGGGGGCCCGCGGCGGCCCCGCCCCGCCGCGCCCCGCCCCCACCCCCCGCCCCCCCGCGGGGCGGGGGGGGGGGCCCCCCCCCCCCCCCCCGGCGCTCGTGCCACGGCCCTAGCCGAGGGTGGCGACGAAGGCGGTCCAGGCCGGGGCGGCGAAGGCCAGGTGGGGGCCGTCGGGGCGCTTGCTGTCCCGGACGGGGACGATGTGGGGGTGCCCGTCGGCGACCTCCAGGCAGTTGCTGCCGTCGCCCGCGCTGTACGTCGACTTGCGCCAGGTGGCGACCTCCAGGCATTCGCCGCCGTCGCCGCCGCTGTAGCTGGACTTGTGCCATATGGCCGTCGACAGGTCGTACTCAGGCATGCTCGTAATCCTTCGCCGCGGACTCGATCATGGCCAGTGATTCTCGGGGTGGTAGCGCGCTGGCCGTGAGGAGATCGTAGTTCAGGACGTGCCGCGCGACCGTGGCCGGATCGTCGAAGAGCTGTCCAGTTCCGTTGCCTTCGGCGTAGGAGAGCGTGGGTGCGTCGGTGAAGGACATGATCTTGAGCAGTCCCATCATGCCCGCGTGGGCTCCCGCGGTGAACGGGATTACCTGGACGATGATCCGGTGGGACCGGATCAGAGCTGCGATGTGGCGCAATGCGCCGGCCATCACCTCCGGGCTGCCAACTTCGCGCCGGAGGACCGCTTCGTCAAACACACACCACAGCAGAGGTGTTGTCGGATCGGCGAGCAACTTGGCGCGGCCCAGCCTGTTCTCCACTAGTTCGTCGATCACCGCTTCTGTTGCTGTCGGGTGGTACGCGCGGAAGACCGCACGCGCATAGGGCTCCGTTTGGAGCAGGCCGGGGATGGTCTGCGGTGCGTAGTCACGGATCACCGTGGCCATCGCCTCCGCCTCGGCCGCCGCGGCGAAGTGGTCCGGGTACTTCGACTTGGCGGCCGCCTCGCAGTTGCGGGCGAAGAAGCCGCCCGTGGTGAGGATTTCGTCGATCCGGCTGGCGATGTCGAGGTGCATGCGGCGCGTGCCGGCCTCCAGTTGGCCGATGAACGAGCCGCTCACGAAGAGGGGTTCGCCCAACTCGGCCTGGCTGAGGCCCGCGCGGTCGCGGGCCACGCGGAGTTCCGCGCCGAGCAGGGCGCGGGGTGATGAGGATGGGTCCAGGGGCTTTGGTGGCATGCCAACTCCTTGGTCAACACGTCCCGTTGTTGCGGGGTTCGCATTGAAAGGCTAGCGAGCCGGTCGCCACGCTGTGTGTAGAAACTGATTACTCAGAGCGAAAGGTGACATGTGATGGTGATGACCCCCAAGGAGCGGCGCCAGGCCGCCGAGGAGGCCGTCTGGCAGCTCAAGGACGCCCTGGACGGGGTGGGGGTGGTGTTCCCGTCCCTCGGGGTGGACGTGGTGTCGGCGGCCGGGACGTACGGGATGCCGCTCGTCGACCTCGGGCGCTGCAACCTGGACACGGCGATGCGCCTGGCGGCCGTGCTGCACGAGCGGGCCCACCCGTGACCGGGGCGCCGGTGCGGCAGCGGTTCCGGCTGCTCCACTGCCCGGTGGATGGCGTCGCGGGGTTCGACGACCCCCGGTACGACGCGATCAGGGCGGACCCGCCGCCGGGATGCGCGGTCGAGGAGGTCGGCGGGTACTTCGCGTTGCGGTGCGAGCGTTCGGGGGCGCGGCTGCTGGACGCCGTGGCCGAGGTCTGCGGCGAGGTCCGTACCCGGTACGGGCTGCTGATGACCGACCTCGGCATCGAGAAGCTCTGGGAGTGGTCGGCGGACGGTCCGGACGGCTGGGGTGCGGAGATCGTCGGGCAGCTGCTGCTGATGGCCGCGGAGCGCGGGGAGCAGCTCGGGTACGGGGTCGATGACCTGGTGCGGTTCCTGCGGACGGCGACCGGGCGCGGGGATCCGGACGGCCGGCGCGGTCTGGACGAGCTGATCGCCGCCTGTGAAGCCGTCAACGGGCCGGCCGACCCGCAGGCCGTGGCCGCCAAGCGGGACAGGCTCGCCGGGCCCGTACTCCCCGCGCGGCCCCACCCCTGACGGCCTAGGCTGGAAGTCGGGTTTGTCCTCTGTGGCAGGAGTCTGGCCATGACGCACTCGTCCATGCGGTTGCGCAGGGGGGCCGTGACCGCCGTCGCGGCCGGGATGCTGTTCGTGCCGCTCGCCGGCGGGGCGGCCTTCGCGCAGGGGACGGCCGTGCCGGGCGTCTCCGCCGCGACCGATCCGCCGGTCGCGCCCGGGACCGTACGGGAGCTGACGCCCGCCGTGGCGAAGCAGCTCGACGCGGCCGTGCAGCAGGTCATGCGCGAGGCGAAGGTACCGGGCGTGAGCGTGGGGCTGTGGACTCCGGACAAGGGGGAGTACGTACGCTCCTTCGGCGTCGCGGACAAGGCCACCGGGCAGAAGATGGCCCGGGACCTGCACATGCGGATCGGCAGCGAGACGAAGACCTTCACCGTGACCGCCCTGCTCCAACTCGTGGACGAGGGCAAGGTGAAGCTGGACGACACCATCGCCACGTACATCAGCGGGGTGCCCAACGGGGACAAGATCACCCTGCGGCAGCTGGCCGAGATGCGCAGCGGGCTCTTCAACTACTCGGCGGACGAGGGCTTCTACAAGGCGCTCACCGGCGATCCGGACCGACCGTTCACCCCGCAGGAGCTGCTCGCGTACTCCTTCAAGCACCCCGTGCTCTTCGCGCCGGGCGCCCAGTTCTACTACTGCAACACCAACCTCATCCTGCTCGGCCTGGTGGTCGAGAAGCAGAGCGGGCAGGCGCTCGCCGACTACGTCCAGGAGCACGTGCTCACCCCGGCGGGGATGGACCGGACGCTCTTCCCGAAGGGTGCGGAGTTCCCGGAGCCGCACGCGCAGGGCTACACGGAACAGACCGCGAGCGGGAAGCTGGAGGACTCGGCCGACTGGAACCCCTCCTGGGGCTGGGCGGCGGGCGCGATGATCTCCACCCTCGACGACCTGCGGATCTGGGCGCCGACCGTGGCCACGGGAGTGTTCCCCGACGGCAGGGCGATGGTCGGCGCGGCCACGCAGAAGGACCGGCTGGAGACCATCAAGACCACGATCCCGGGCGCCGGGTACGGCCTCGGCATCTTCCGGGTGCAGGGCTGGACCGGGCACAACGGCTCGCTGCCGGGCTACGAGTCGCTGACCATCTACCTGCCCGAGGCGAAGGCCACCCTCGTCGTGGTCCTGAACACCGACGTGAACTACAAGGGCGCCGAGCCCAGTACGGTCTTCGGCGAGGCGATCACGAAGATCGCCTCGCCGGGGAACGTGTTCAACCTGCCCGCGCAGGCCGCGGCCCGCTGACGGTCAGGACAGCGCCGGTTCCTTCGCGGGGGCCGGCGCGGCGGTGTCCGGGGACGTGACGGCGGCCGGCTCCGGGTCGGTGTTCAGGTCCACCAGCATCTGCTTCGTGAAGCCGAAGAAGTAGGTGGCGAGGAAGCCCACCGCGTAGCCGACGGCCAGGCCGCCCGCGTAGATGGCGATCGTCATGCCCAGCCCGCCCTTGCCGTTGAGCAGGGGGAACAGCGCCCAGCCCGAGGGGCCGATGGCGGTCGAACCGAAGGCCACGCCCAGCTGGTTGAAGAGGCCGATGAAGGCGCCGCCGGCCGCGCCGCCGACGCAGGCGGTGACGAACGGGCGGCCCAGCGGCAGCGAGACGCCGTAGATCAGCGGCTCGCCGACGCCCAGGAAACCGGCCGGGAGCGCGGACTTGATGGTGCGGCGCAGCGAACCGTTGCGCGGGAGGCGGTAGTAGACCGCGATGGCCGCGCCGACCTGGCCCGCGCCCGCCATGGCGAGGATGGGGAGCAGGACGGTGTAGCCGGTCTGCTCGATCAGGGTG
The DNA here is from genome assembly GCF_044454405.1 of Streptomyces sp. NPDC051555. Lineage (NCBI taxonomy): Bacteria > Bacillati > Actinomycetota > Actinomycetes > Kitasatosporales > Streptomycetaceae > Streptomyces > Streptomyces sp. NPDC051555. The sequence goes on from NZ_JBITDP010000019.1 coordinate 103,564, forward strand.
GTGTGGATCGGGATCAGGGCCTGGTGCAGGCCGAGCATGACCAGGGGGAGGAAGAGCCCGCCGAGGACCAGCCCGGCGAAGGCGCCGCCGGTGGCGAGCAGCCAGGTGGCGAAGGTGCCGATGGCGTGGGAGGCCTCACCGGCGAGGAACATCAGGCCGAAGATGGTGACCAGACCGGAGACCAGCACGGTGAGGGTGGGGGTCACCAGGACGTCGAGGGCCTCGGGGACCCACGTGCGGCACCACTTCTCGACGTACACGGCGAGCAGCGCGGCGGCCAGGGCGCCGAGCACACCGCCCTGACCGGGGGAGAGCTGCTGGCCGAAGACGTCGATCTTCGCGACGCCCGGGAAGACGATGATCGCGGCGACGGCGCCGCCGAGGATCGGGGTGCCGCCGAACTCCTTGGCCGTGTTGTAGCCGACGAAGACGGCGATCAGGGACATGAAGCCGGAGGCCATCGCGGCGAGGGCGGGGACGATGGCGGGCAGCCAACCGAAGTTCGTCAGCAGGCCGTTGAGGCCCGCGATGATGCCGCAGCCGATGAGGGCGGGGATCAACGGGACGAAGATGTTCGCGACGCGGCGCAGGAAGAGCTTGAGGGGGGTGGAGTTCTTCGCCTTCTGGGCCTGCTTGAGGGCCGCGCCCTGGGCGGCGAGCTCGTCGGCCGTCACGGCGTGCGGGGAATCCGGGCCGGGGGTGGTGGCGGTGGCGGGGGTCGCGGCCGGGGCGGCGGCGCGTTCCTCGGCGACCAGGGCTTCCAGCTCGGGGGTGACGCGGGCGACCGTACCCGGGCCGAGGACGATCTGGTAGGTGTCGTCCTCCACGACGCCCATGACCGCGGGCAGGGCCTTGAGGGCCTCGTCCTGGACGAGGGCGCGGTCGTGCAGGCCGATCCGCAGGCGGGTCATGCAGTGGGCGATCGAGGTGATGTTGTCGGGGCCGCCGACCAGCGGAAGGATCGCGGCGGCGGTGGCGCGGTTCTTGTCTGTGGACATGGTGCGGGTCGTCCCTCGGTGGTGGGTCGGGTGGCGGTCGTGCGGTCGTGCGGTCAGGCGGTGGGGGCGTGAGCGGGGGCCGGGGCGGGGCGCGCGGCGGTGAGCGCCTCGCGGAGGTGGCCGTGTGCGGACTCCAGCAGGTCCGCGGCCGTGGGGGCGTCGACCGCGCCGAGGATGACGAGGATCGCGTGCTTGACCTCGCCGGCGGTGGCGCTGAGCGCGGCCTCGATCTCCTCGTCCGGGGCGCCGGTGGCGAGGGCGACGATGCGGCGGGAGCGGGCGCGCAGCTTCTCGTTGGAGGCGCGCAGGTCGACCATCAGGTTCCCGTAGGTCTTGCCGAGCCGGATCATCACGATCGTCGAGATGAGGTTCAGGACGAGCTTCTGGGCGGTGCCGGCCTTGAGGCGGGTCGAACCGGTGAGCAGCTCGGGGCCGACGACGACCTCGACGGGGTGTTCGGCGGCCGCGCCGAGCGCGGAGTCCGCGTTGCAGGACAGGCCGACGCTGAGCGCGCCGCGGGTACGGGCGAACTCGACGGCGCCGATGGCGTACGGGGTGCGACCGGAGGCCGAGATGCCGATGACCGTGTCGTCGGCGGTCAGGCCGAGGGCGGTGAGGTCCGCCACCGCCAGCTCCACGGAGTCCTCGGCGCCCTCGACGGCCTTGACCATGGCGGAGGGGCCGCCCGCGATCAGGCCGACGACGACGGAGGGGTCGGTGTTGAAGGTGGGCGGGCACTCGCTCGCGTCCAGGACGCCCATCCGGCCGGCCGTGCCGGCGCCGGCGTAGATCAGCCGGCCGCCGCGGGCCATGCGCTCCGCGATGGCGTCGATGGCGGCGGCGATCTGCGGCAGCCGCGCGGCGACGGCGGTGGGGACGGCGGCGTCCTCGGCGTTCATGGTGCGGGCGAGGTCGAGGGTGGGGAGGCGGTCGATGTCGGCGAGCTCGGGGCGGAAGGCCTCTGTGGTGAGGGTGTCCAGCTGTGAGCGGAGGTCGTTGGCCGTGGCGCTGGCACTGGCCTGGGGGGTGGTCATGGTGGGGCTGCTCCTTGCGGGTGGTCTGTGGCCGTTGTCTTGCCTCCGGCGGGCCCTCAATCGCCGGGCGGGCTTGATTTGGCGGGGTCGGGCCGGCCCGGCCTTGTTCAGCCTCGCCTGGCGGGCTGAATCCCAGCCTCGCCCGGGGGCACCTCCCAGCGTTAGCTGGGGGAGATTGAGGCGCCCCCGGAGGGGCGGTTGTCGCCTCCGGCGGGCCCTCAAGCGCCGGGCGGGCTTGGTTTGGCGGGCCCTCGGTCGCCGGGCTATCCAGCCTCGCCGGCGATTGAGGCGCCCCCGGAGGGGCGGGTCCGGCTTGCCCCCGGAGGGGAGGCTCGGGGGGTGCCGGGGGCGGTGGCTCGGTGGCGGGGGGCCAGGGCTTCGTAGGAGGCGGCCAGGGCGGGGGCGGCCGTCGCGAAGGAGCGCTGCGCGATGCCGACGAAGAGGCAGTCGACGACGAGCAGCTGGCTGGTCCGGCTCGACATGGCCGCCGGGCGCAGCTCGGTCTCCCGGGCCGCGGAGGTGGCGAGGACGAGGTCGGCGTAGTGGGCGACCGGCCCGCCGGGCCGGCCGGTGACGGCGATGGTGGTGGCGCCGTGCTCGAAGGCGTGCCGCAGCGGCTCGATCACGTCGCCGGTGGAGCCGGAGTGCGTGATCGCGACGGCCACGTCGCCGGGGCGCAGCAGGACGGCGTTGGTGATCGCCAGGTGCGGGTCGCCGTGCGCGTGGGCGATCAGGCCGATGCGGAGCAGCTTCTGCGCGAGGTCCTGGGCGACCAGGGCGGAGGCGCCGACGCCGTAGATGTCGATGCGGCGGGCGGCGGCGAGCGCGTTGACCGCGGCCGCCAGCTGGGCGTGGTCCAGGCCCGCGGCGGTCTCGGCGAGGGTCTGCTGCTCCTCGTGGGCCAGCTTGGCGATGACGTCCGCGATCGGGTCGTCCACGGCTATGTCGGCGGTGACGGCGGGGGCGGCGCCGGATTCCTGGCGGGCGGCGATCGCGGCGAGCGCGAGGCGCAGGTCCCGGTAGCCGGGGTAGCCGAGCAGGCGGGCGGTGCGGACCACGGTGGCCTCGCTGGTGCCGGTACGGGCGGCCAGCGCGGTGACGGTGAGCTGTGAGCAGTCGGCCGGGTCGGCGGCGACGGCTTCGGCGACGATCAGCATGGAACGGGTCATGGCGGGGCCGAGCGTGCGGATCTTGGCGCGCAGGGTCTCGGGACCGGGGATCAGGGCCGGGGCGGCCGGGGGCGTGCTCGCCGCCGAGCCCTGGCTGAAAGTTTCCTTCTGATTTTCGCTCACCTCTGAAAGATATTTTCAGCCGGTTCCGGGCGTCAAGACGCCATAAGGCACCTGCCGGGCGGGACCTTCGCCACTTGGGGCGCGGGGGTCCACAATGACTCGTATGGACCACGCGACCCCCCTGGAGCAGGCGCTGCACGCCGCTCGTGCTCTCGTACTCGCCGACCTCATCGCGGGTGAGGTCGCCGACGCCGATGTCGTCTCCCTCGTCGAGGACTCGGTCGTGCACCGCCGCTGGTGGGCGGAGCAGTGGCCGGAGGGTGCCGACTACCTCGCCGGGCTCGTCGCCCAGGACGTGCAGGACGCGCTCCTGGAGAAGCACGGGCGCTGGCCACTGTGTCCGGTCTGCTCGCACTCCGACCTCCACGCGCTGGACGTGGACCCGGAGTTGGGGCCCGATCCGCATTGGGTGTGCGGGAAGCAGGGCGTGAAGGTGGCCGCCGTGGGCGGGCTCGGCTCCGTCCTCGGTCACTAGGGCCGGGGCCCGGGTGACCCTCTACATCGACCCGCCGACCTGGCCGGGGCACGGCCGCATGTGGTCGCACCTGGTCAGTGACGTCTCGTTCGAGGAACTGCACGCCTTCGCGGCGGCCATCGGCTGCCCCGAGCGGGCCTTCGAGCGTGACCACTACGACGTCCCCTCGCACCGGTACGCGGACGCGGTGCGCGCGGGCGCCGTCGAGGTGGGCAGCAAGGAGATCGTCCGCCGGATCACGGCCGCGGGCCTGCGCCGGCCGAAGGGCCGCCCGTCCGTGTGAGCCGTCCGCGTGAACCGACCGCGTGAGCCGACCGCGGGGGCTGTCCGATAAGCCGTCGAGCGCGATCATGGCAAGGGCGCGATCGCGCCACCGGGCCACTGGTGTGACGGGTGGGTCCTGAGGTGGGCGGCGGGGTCCCGGTGTGCGGCCGGATGTGAGCGTTCATGGGTCGGTGCGGGCCCTCGGGGCCCGGCTTCCGGGGCGCTGGAGCGCGTAACTCCGTTGCTGCGGCGGGCCGGAGAAGCTCCTGGCTGAAGCGGTGCTTCCGGTCGAGGGGGACGTGCGGAGGTCGCCGTGGGCCCTGTTCTTGCGCCGGAAAGGGCTCGCTCCGGCATTTCTTTCGGTTGGCCGAAAAACAGCTCCCCGCGCAATGCTGCCGCAATGAAGGGTGTGAGGGCGGGCACCGAACAGGCGCTCTGATGTATCGATCATTTGTTCGCTTCACGAACCCGATGGGGGACACATGCGCATCGAAATGATTCTCGCCAACGACACGTCCGACCTGGACCTCGACCTCAGCATCTCCGAGGTTTCCGACCAGTCGCAGGAGTTCGGCGCCGGTACCTTCACCTCGCCGAGCAGCTACGCCATCGGCACCCGCTGCCCCACCTGCTGCTGACGCAACAGACGACGTGATGTGAAGCGGGGCGGGCCGGTGCCCGCCCCGCTTCTTCGTTTCTTCGCATCTTGGTACCGACACGGGGGATGAACGACGTTGGACCTCTTCGAGGTGCGCGGACCGGTGCTCGTGCGCATGGCGAGCACACCGCGCGGGAAGACCGAAGCCCGGATCGACGCGGCCGACCCCGTCCCCGGCCTGCGCCTCCTGGCCGCCGACCCGCTGCTGCGCCAGGCCGTCGAGGTCGCCAGCGGCAGCCTCTCCCTCAGCCTCCAGCGCCTCGCCACCGACGAGGGCGCCGCCGCCCTCGGCCGCAAGCGGACCCTCAGCGCGGCCAGGACCCTCACCCGCTACGCCCGCCGGGCGGGCGGCCGGCCCACCCCCTTCGGCCTGTTCGCCGGCGTCTCCCGGGCCCGTTTCGGCCCGGCCACGGCCGTACGAACCCCCGGCCCCGGCCCCGGCCCCGGCCCCGGCCCCGGAGCGGTCGCGGTCCGGCTCGACGGGGCCTGGCTGCACCGGCGGGTGCGCGACTGGCTCGCGGTGCCCGAGGTGCGTCGGCGCACCGACGTGGTGCTGAGCGACCTGTGCGTGCGCCGCGACGGGCGGCTCGTGCGGCACACCGGCGAGCGGGAGGTCTCGGTCCAGGACAACGCGCTCGTCGCCGTCGTCCGCGAGGCCGCCGCCCGCCCGGTCCCGTACACCGACCTGCTCGACGCCCTGGTCGAGCGCTTCCCGACGGTCGGGGCGGAGCGCATCGACGGGCTGCTGGCCGGACTCGTCCAGCACGGCTTCCTGCTCACCTCCCTGACCCCGCACCGCATCGATGCCGCGCTCCTCGACCGGATCGAGGCCGCCGTGCGGGGCGCGGTCCCCGGCGCCGCCGAAGGGCTGCGCGCGGTTCGCGCCGCGGCCGCCGCGCACGAGGCGGACCGGCCCGGCGAGGGCCGCGCGTCCTGGCGGGCCCTGCTGGACGCCGTACGCGCCCTCGACGGACCGGGCGCCGCGGACGGCACGCGGGCGCGGGACGGGGCCGGGGCGCGGCCGCCCGTCCACGTCGACCTGCGGATGCCCGCCGAGCTCGTGCTGCCCGAGGCGATCGGCGAGGAAGTGCGCCGCTACGCCGCCGCGATCTGGGCGATGACCCCCCAGTGGACCAGCCTCGACCACATGCGGGACTACCGCGAGCGGTTCATCGAGCGTTACGGCACCGCCTGCGCCGTCCCGCTCGGCGACCTCGTCGACCCGCACCGCGGGCTCGGCCTGCCGCCCTCCTACGGAGCCCCCGCGCCCGCGCACCCGCGCGTCGGACCCGGTGAGGACGCCGACCGCCCGCGCCGCGCGGCGATCGCGGAACTGACCCAACAGGCCGTCCTCGACGGCGGTGACATCGAGCTCACCGACGCGGACGTGGCCCGACTGGCCGCCGCCGTCGGACACGACCCGGCGGCCCGCGCCCCGCGCACCCTCGAACTCTGCTTCCAGGTCCTCGCCGACAGCCAGGAGGCCCTCGACCGGGGCGAGTTCACCCTGCTCGGCAGCCCGCACATCGGCTCCTGGACGGCCGGTGCGACCGCGGGCCGCTTCGCCGCCGTCACCGGACTCACCGAAGAGCTGCGCGCGTTGGCGGCGGGCCCGGACGCCGACACCGGCCCGGACGGCCGTGCCGAGGCCGCCGACGAGCCGATCCTCGCGCAGGTCGACGTCATGCCGGGCGACCCGCGCTCCCTGAACATCGTGCAGGTCCCGCCGCTGCTGGAGCACCGGATCCCGATCGGCGTCGCCGACGACCGCGGCGACCCGCACTGCCTGGACTGGCGCACCCTCCTCGTCGCCGCCGGGGAGGACGGGCTGCGCCTGCTGCACGGGCCCACCGGCCGCCCGGTCGTCCCCGTCTTCCCGCACATGCTGGCCCTCGACGCCCAGGCCCCGCCCGTCGCCCGCTTCCTCAGCGACCTCGCCGCCGCCCGCCCGCGGGTGTGGTCCGGGTGGGACTGGGCCGGGCTCGACGTGCTCCCGTACCTCCCGAGCGTCCGCTACGGCCGCGTGATCACCGCCCCGCGCCGCTGGCTCGCCGGGCGCAGGCTGCTGGACGCGGCCCGCTCGTCCGACGACGCCGTGTGGGAGGAGGGGCTGCGCGACTGGCGGCGCCGGGGGCGGGTGCCCGACCGGATCCAGATCGCCCGCAACGACCAGATGTTCCCGGTCGACCTGAGCGAGCCCTGGGACCAGGGGCTGCTGCGCGCCGAACTGACCGCGAAGGAACCGCGGTTCCAGCTGTACGAGGACCTCACCGCCGGCGGCGCCGGGCTCGGCTGGAACTCCGGGCACGCCACCGAGATCGTCGTCCCGCTGGTACGGGCAGCCCGCGCCGCCGCGCCCCTCGCGCCCGACGGACCCGCGCCGCTCGCCCGTTCCGCCGTGCGCACCGCGCCCACCGCCGTCCACCTGCCCGGCGAGGACTGGCTCTCCCTCAAGCTGTACGCCGAGACGGGCGTCCACGACGCGCTGCTCGCCGACCACCTCCCGCGGCTGCTCGCCGAGGTCGACGAGGACGTCGACCGCTGGTTCTTCCTGCGCTACCGCGATCCCGACCCGCACCTGCGGATCCGGCTGCACGGCGACCCGGCGGCGCTGCACGCACGGGTGCTGCCCGCCGTGGCCCGGCACGTGCGCCGGCTGGTCGAGGCGGGCACCGTGCGGACGCTGGTCCTGGACACCTTCCGGCCCGAGACCGACCGCTACCTGGGCGCGGACGCCCAGGAGGCCGCCGAGGGGATCTTCCTGACGGACAGCCGGTCCGCGCTGATCCAGCTGCGGGCCCGGCGCGCCGGAGCGGCCGCCGTGCCGGACGAGGTCCTCGCCGCCGCCGGGCACGCGGTCCTGCTGGACTCCCTCGGCGGGTGGGACTGGTGCGCCTGGGCGGACCACATGTTCACCAAGGGCCCCGACCACGAGGTCTACCAGCGCCACCGCGCCCTCGCCGACGAGCTGGTCCGCCCCGGCGCGGCCCCCGGGGACACCGCCCGCCGGGTCGGCGAACGCCTGGGCGTCCCCGCCCTGACCGAGCTGTGGACGCAGTCCCCCGAACCGCGCGCCTTCGGCGCACTGCTGCTCGCCGCGCCCGAGGCCGACCGGGACGAGGCCGTGCTGTCCTTGCTGCACATGCGGCACAACCGGCTCTTCGGCATCGACCCGGCGGCGGAGGCCCGCGCCTACGCGGTACTGCGCGGAGCCGCCCGCACCCGACTCGCCACCCGCGCCCACGCGGACCGCACCGCACGATGAGCAGGAGCAGCCGATGACCACCACCGACAACGCCCGGCTGCGCGAGCGCGCAGGAGAGGTCTCGGAGCAGGTACTGGACCGGCTCGCCGACCCCGTCGCCACGATGGCCGCCACCCGGATCCCCGCCGAGGCCTCCGACGACGGCGAGCCCGAGGGGATCTGGGCCGAGCTGACCCTCGGCAGCGGCAGCCCGGGCCTGGCCATCGCCTTCAGCGGCGCCGCCCGCCCCGGCACCGACCGCACGGCCCGCGCGCACGGTTACCTGACGCTCGCGACCCGCGCCGCCGGTACCGGGGAGACCGTCCCGAGCGGCATCTTCAAGGGGCCCGGCGCCCTCGCCTTCGCCGTGCTGCTCGCCCACCGGGCCACCGGCGGCTACGTCTCCGTCCTCCAGAAGCTCGACGCGTACCAGCGCGGCCTGGTCCACACCGCGATGCCCGCCGTCCCGGAGGACTCCCCGCTGCCCACCATCGGCCACTACGAGGTGGTGCGCGGGATGACCGGCGTGGGCCGCTACCTGCTGGCCCGCGCCGAGACCTGCGGGGCGGAGCTGGAGTCCGTACTGGCCTACCTCGTCCGGCTGGCCGAGGGCGAGGTGGAGCACCGCGGCCACAAGGTGCCGCGCTGGTGGGCCCTGGACGCGCCGCGGATCGGCTCCGAGGCCAAGCTCCCCGACGGCCACCTCAACCTCGGGATCTCGCACGGGGTGGCGGGGCCGCTGGCGCTGCTGTCACTGGCCTGGAGCCAGGGCGTACGGGTCCCCGGGCAGCAGGACGCCATCGAGTCGGCCGCGGCCCTGCTCACCCGGTGGGTGGTGCGCGACGAGCACGGGACGTACTGGCCCCCGCACCTGAGCCTGTCCGACTACCTCGCCGGCCCCGACGCCTACGCCGTCCCCGCGGGCTGGCCGTCCTGGTGCTACGGCGCCCCCGGGGTCTCGCGCGCGCTGCAACTGGCCGGACTGGCGCTGGGCCGGGCGGACTGGACGGCCACGGCGCTGGGCTCGGTGGAGCGGATGCTGACGCTGCCCCCGGAGCGGTGGGGGATCAACGACAACGCGCTGTGCCACGGCTGGGCGGGCGCCCTGCACCAGCTCGGCCGACTGAACGAGCACGCCGGCGACCCCCGGATCCAGTCGGTCCGGGACGGCATCGCGGCCCGGCTCGTCGCGGACTTCGACCCGGAGCTGCCCTTCGGCTTCCGCTTCACGATGACGAAGGCGGCCTACGGCACGGACGTCTCGGGCTACCTGGACGGGGCCGCGGGCCTGGCGCTGGCCCTGGACGCGTACTCCACCGGGGGCGCGCCCTCGGGCTGGGACATGCCGCTGCTGCTCTCCTGACCGGGGTACCCCCCGAGGGACTGCGGACCGTACGGGTGATCTTGTCGGCGCGGCTGGACCGTGCTGCCCGGGACGCGGCCCAGGGGGCAGAGGCGAGTAAGCGTTTCTGCGGAGTGACGGACGCCCGCGCCGGTGGTGCCGCCGGTCGATCGGGCCGGGTGGGGAGTGCGGTTCAAGATCCTTCGGGGTGGCACCGATGGGAGAGGGGCCGTTCCCGCTTCGGAGGCGGCTCACCGCGCTGGTCTCTACCCGTCAGGGAGTTCCTTCCGTGCGCTTGTTCGCACGTGTGGCGACCGCCGCCGTCATCGCCCTGGCCCCGGTGGCCGCCGGTACGGCCTCTGCCGCCGCCCCGGAGCCGACTCCGGCCCCGCTGCTCACCGCTGCCAACCCGGTGCCCGGCTAGTACATCGTGACCCTGGAGAAGGGGGTGGACGCGGCGAAGGCCGCGAAGAAGCTGGGCCTGGATCCGTCGTTCGTCTACGGCTCCGCCCTGAACGGCTTCGCCGCCCCGCTGACCCCGCTCCAGCTGACGATCGTGCGCAACAGCCTGGGGGTGAAGTCGGTGGAGCAGGACGCCAAGGTGATGTCCACGCCGATGCCCGTCTCCTCGACCGGGACCCGGTCCCCGTCCGCGTCCTGGGGCCTGGACCGGATCAACCAGAAGGAACTGCCGCTCGACAACGACTTCAGCACCGAGGGGAACGGCGCGGGGGTGACCGCGTACGTCCTCGATACCGGCATCGACTACGCCCACGAGGAGTTCGGCGGGCGGGCCGTCTTCGGCTACGACGCCGTCGACGCCCTGGCCAAGGGGCAGGACTGCAACGGCCACGGCACGCACGTCGCGGGCACGCTCGGAGGCAAGACGTACGGGGTGGCGCGCAAGGTCAACCTGGTCAGCGTCCGTGTCCTCGGCTGCAACGGCGCGGGCGAGTATTCCGCGATGATCGCCGGACTGGACTGGGTGGCCAAGAACGCCAAGCAGCCCGCCGTCCTGAACGGCTCCCTGGGCGGTGACAAGTCCCAGGCCTTGAACGACGCTGCCAACGCCCTGTCCGAGTCCGGCGTGCTGCCGGTCATCGCCGCGGGCAACTCCTCGGTGGACGCCTGCTCCATCTCCCCGGCCTCCGCGTCCAAGGTGCTGACGGTCGCGGCCAGCAACCAGTACGACGAGGAGACCTCCTTCTCCAACTACGGCTCATGCGTCTCCGTCTACGCGCCCGGCGAGGCCATCGTCTCCGCGAAGCTCGGTGGCGGATCCATCGCCCTGGACGGCACCTCCATGGCAGCCCCGCACGTCGCCGGAGTCGCCGCCCTCTACAAGGCCGCCCACCCCAAGGCGGATCCGGGGGAGGTCGCGGAGTTCCTCGACGACGAGTCGACCAAGGACGCCTTGACGAGCGTCAGCAAGAGCGGCGCGAACAGGCTGCTGTTCACCGGCGGTCTCTGACCGGTCGCAGCGCCGGGAAGTGGACGGCCCGGCCCGCGCGCGGAACACCGCGCGCGGGCCGGGCCGCTCAGGCCCGCTGCTCCTGCGGGGTGGGCGCGGACGTGGGCGCGGCGGCGTCGGACGAGGTGACGACGCGGGTCGTGCGGGGCGGTGTACGGCGCTCCAGGCGCAGGGAGACGACGGCCAGCGCGATCGCGGTGACCGTCATGGCGGCGCCCGCCCAGGCGGTGGCGGCGAAGCCCCAGCCGGCGTCGATGACCGTACCGCCGAGCCAGGGGCCGCCGGTGTTGCCCAGGTTGAAGGCGGCCGTGGTGGTGGCCCCGGCCAGGGTGGGGGCGGCGCCCGCCACGTTGAACATGCGGGCGTTGAGCGCCGGGGCCGTGAAGAAGGCGGAGAAGCCGAGCAGGAACGCCAGGGCGATCGCGGCCACCTGCGCGGAGGCGAGCAGTGCGAGCGCGGTCAGGAAGACGGTGGAGGCGCTGATGCCCCACAGCAGCACCCCGAAGAGGTGCGCGTCGGCGACCCGGCCGCCCACGGTCGTACCGACGAGCGCGCCCACGCCGAAGAGGCCCAGGATCCACGGGACCCAGCCCGCGTCGAGCCCGGCGACGTCGGTGAGCAGCGGCGAGAGGTAGCTGAAGGCGCAGAAGACGCCGCCCGCGGCGAGCGCGGTGACGCCGATGGACAGCCAGACCTGGCGGTCTCGGTAGATGGCCAGCTCGCGCACCAGGCGGGGCTTCTCGTCGGGCAGCGGGATCGGCGGGATCAGCGCGAGGATGCCGACGAGGGCGATGGCGGAGGCGACGCCGACCGACCAGAAGGCGGAGCGCCAGCCGAGGTGCTCGCCGAGGAAGGCGCCGGCCGGGACGCCCAGGACGTTCGCGATGGACAGGCCGCCGATCATGACCGCCATCGCGCGGGCCCGCTGGTGCCGCTCGACCATGGCGATCGCGACGGCCGCGCCGACGGCCCAGAAGCCCGCGCAGGCGAGGGCGGAGACGATGCGGGAGGCGAAGAGCAGCTCGTAGGTCGGGGCGAGCGCGCCCGCGACCTGCCCGAGGCCGAAGAGGCTGATGAGGGAGACGAGGGTGGTGCGGCGGGGGAGGCGCAGGGTGGCCACGGCGAGCAGCGGGGCGCCGACGACCATGCCGATCGCGAAGGCGGATATGAGCAGGCCCGCCTGCGGGATGCTGACGCCCATGTCCTCGGCGATCGGTGGCAGCAGCCCGGACAGCATGAACTCGCTGGTCCCGAGGGCGAAGACGGAGAGGCCGAGGACGTAGACGGCGACGGGCATGCGGGTGCGTTCGGCTGCTGCGGGCATGACTTGCACCAACGACGCGGGGCGCTCCCGCATTCCCGGTGATTCCGTTTTGCGTGTTTTTATTCCTGATGGGCTGCTTGATCGAGACGGGCCGCCTCGGCGGCGAGGTTGGCGCGCGCCGGCGCCTCCCAGTGGTCGGCGCCGTACGGGGTGCGGAAGAGCCGCGGCAGGGCGAGGAGCTGGCGCAGTACGGCGACGCGGCCGGCGCGGAAGGTCTCGTCGGGGACGAAGCCGTACTCCTCGCGGACGGCGGCGGCGTAGGCGGCGTAGGCGTCCGGGGCGCCGGCCAGGACCGCGAGGTCCGCGTCGCAGAGCACCTCGCCGTCGGTGTCGCCGGGGGCCGGGTCGTGGGTGACGGTGAGCCGGACGAGCCGGGCGACCTCGGCGGTGCGGGCCGCGTCGATGCCGAGCTCGGGCAGGGCGCGCTCGGCGAGGGCGGCGCTGCGCTCCTCGTTCTCGGAGCGGTCGGGGCGGTAGACGGCGTCGTGGAACCAGGCGGCGAGGCGGACGGCGCTCGGGTCGGCGGCGTGTGCGGCCAGGGTGTCGACGTGGGCGAGCACGGCGGCCAGGTGCGCGGTGGAGTGGTAGCGGCGCTGGGGCTCGGCCCAGGCGGTCAGCAGCCGGTCGGCGTAGGGGGCGGGGTCGCGGTCGGCTCCGGCCCCGGTGGCGGTCCGGTGCCAGGCGGCGCGCAGGTCCTCGCCGGTGCCCTGCTGGGGCTGCGGTGTGTCGGAGTCCATGCCCACATTGTGCGGGTGGCGTGATTCCGCTGGTGAAGGGTGCCGGCGGAGCCGTACCCTGGACATTGGACTAGACCTATTTTCCATATCAGTCATACGAGCAGCAATCCGAAGGATGGGGTCAAATGAGCAACCGTGCGCTCCTGGAGGTGATCGCCCTCGACGCGGAGGACGCGGTCGCGGCCCAGGCCGGTGGGGCGGACCGTCTCGAACTGGTCACCGACATGGCGGCCGACGGGCTCACCCCGCCGCGCGAGACCTTCGCGGCGATCCGGGCGGCCGTGGACATCCCGCTGCGCGTGATGCTGCGGGCGGCGGACGGGTTCGCGGCGGGCGACGTCGAGGGGCTGCTCAAGGACGCGCGGGCGCTGCGGGCGGAGGGGGCGCAGGAGTTCGTGCTCGGCTTCCTGGACGCCGACGGGACCCCGGACCTCAAGGCCGTCGAGGCGCTGGTCGCGGAGCTGGACGGCTGCCGCTGGACCTTCCACCGGGCCATCGACCGGGCCGCGGACCGGGACGGGCTGCGCAAGGCGCTCGCGGACCTGCCGGGCCTGGACACCTACCTGACGGCGGGCGCCGCCGACGGGGTGGACGCCGGTCTGCCGACCCTGCTGGCGGAGGCCGCGCGGCGCGGCGAGCCGGGGTACGGGCCGCGGATCCTGGTCGGGGGCGGCCTGGGGCTGCACCACCTGCCGCGGCTGCGGGCGGCGGGCGTGGACGCCTTCCACATCGGCGGGGCGGCCCGCCCCCAGGGCTGGTCGGCGCCGGTCGACCCGGCCGCGGTGGCGCGGTGGCGCGAGGCGCTGGCCTGACGCCGCCCGCGGCGACCGGGACCGGGGAGCGCCCCGGGCCCGGTCGGGCCCCCGGTCGCCGCCACGGGATCAGGCGAGCACCTTCGCCTTGGCCCGGTCGAACTCCTCCTGGGTGATGTCGCCCTTCTCCTTCAGCGCGGAGAGCTTGTGCAGCTCGTCGGCCGCGCTGCCGTGGGCCCCGGCCCCGGCGCCGGTACCGGCCGCCTTCTGCACGTACTGGCGGAACGACTGCTCCGCCGCCTCGGCCTGCTTCACGTCCCGCTTGCCCATGCCCCGGCCGCGGACGACGAGATAGACGAAGACGCCGATGTACGGCAGCAGCAGCACGAGGACCAGCCAGCCGGCCTTGCCCCAGCCGTGCAGCTCGTGGTCGCGGAAGATGTCCGAGATCACCTTGAAGAGCAGGAAGAACCACATGACCCAGAGGAAGAGCCACAGCATGGTCCAGAAGAGGTTGAGCAGCGGATAGTCGTCCACGTCGCACTCCGAGGTCGTCCGCGGGTGGGCCGCCCCGGATGCGGGTCGGCCGGGCCGGAGCCCACGTCCGAGTCTCGACCCGCACCCCGCCACCCACCACGAGGACTAGCCCATCCGGGGTCCGCCCCCGAACGGCTCAGACCAGCGCCCCCGGCAACGCACCCGTGTGCAGGGCCGTCAGCCCCGAGACCGCACGCGTCAGGCAGACGTACAGCCGCCGCAACCCGGTCCGCTCGTCCGGCTCGCCCGTCACGATCGCCCCCGGCTCGTCCAGCACCACGTAGTCGTACTCCAGGCCCTTCGCCAACGACGCCGGCACCAGCGTCAACCGCGACTCGGCCGTGGTCTCCTCGCCCGGCGCCAAGTACGGCAGGTCGGCCGCGACCAGCGCCCCGCCCAGCTCCTCGATCCGCGCGTCCGCCGCGATCAGCCCGATCGACCCCTCGTGCACGAGCGCCTCCCGGCACGCCGCGACGACGGCCCCGGTCAGCTCCCCGGCGTCCACCTCGCGCACGTCCAGCGACCCCGGCGTCTCACGCACCGAGGACACGGGCGCCAGCCCGGGCGAGATCTGCGGCAGCAGCCGCGAGGCGTACGCGATCACCTCGCGCGGCACGCGGAAGCCGGCCGTCAGCTCCTCCAGCACCGCCTCCGGCTTGCCCAGGTGCCCCAGCGCCTCCGCCCAGCTCCGCGTGGCCCACGGCGTGGTCCCCTGGGCCAGGTCGCCCAGTACCGTCGCCGAGCCCGTCGTGCAGCGCCGCCCCACCGCCCGGTACTGCATCGGGGACAGGTCCTGCGCCTCGTCGAGGACGACGTGGCCGAGCGAGTGCGTGCGCTCCACCAGGTCGCCCGCCTCGTCGATCAGGACCAGGTCGGCCGGCGACCACTTCGCGGACTTCACGCTGCGGAAGGGCTTCGGCCACAGCAACAGCCGCTGCTCGTCCTCGTCGAGGATCCCGGCGGCGTGCTCCGCGAGGAACTCCGGGTCGGCGAGCAGCCGCAGCACCAGCTTCGCCGGGTCCACCGACGGCCACGTCTGCTTGACGACCGCCTTGACGGAGGGGTTGCGGGCCACCGCGTCCTGGACGCGGTCGTCGGGGGCCTCGCCCGCCTGTTCCATCCGGACGAGCACGGTGTGCGCGATGCGCTGCGGGAGCGCGTCGTGGGCGGCGCCGTAGCGGATGTCGCGGTTCTGGAGCTCTTCGACGATCTCGGCGAGTTCGTACGCCGGGACCCGCCAGCGGCGTGATCCGCGGACCACCATCAGCGGCTCGGTCGGCGGCGTGACGTGCGACCGCAGGGCCCGGCGCAGCACCTCCGCCATCCTGGCGTCGCCCTTGACCACGGCCGTGGCGGCCCCGTCCACGGCCCGGACCTCGGCCACGCCCGGGCGGGCCACCAGGTCGTCGACGGTCGCCTGCTTGACCTCCAGCTCGCCCAGGGCCGGCAGGACCTGCTCGATGTAGTGGAGGAAGGAACGGTTCGGCCCGATGACCAGGGTGCCGGTGCGGGCGAGCCGGTCGCGGTGCGCGTAGAGGAGGTAGGCGACGCGGTGCAGGCCGACGGCGGTCTTTCCGGTGCCGGGGCCGCCCTGGACGCAGACCGAGCCGCCGAGGCCGGACCGGACGATCTCGTCCTGCTCCGGCTGGATCGTGGCGACGATGTCGCGCATCGGACCGACGCGCGGGCGCTCGATCTCCTGCTGGAGGAGCTTGCTGACGGCGGAGGCCTCGGCGGGGTCGGAGAGGTGCTCGTCCTCGTACGCCGTCAGCTCGCCGCCCGTGTACCCGAAGCGGCGGCGCAGCCCGATGTCCTGCGGGTCGTTCTTCGAGGCGCGGTAGAAGGGCTGGGAGACGGGCGCGCGCCAGTCGATGACCATCGGGTCGCCGCCCGCGTCGTGGACGTGGCGGCGGCCGATGTAGAACTGCTCGCCCTCCGCGCCTTCGGCCAGGGACGCACCGGGCGCGTGGAGGTAGTTGAGGCGGCCGAAGAAGAGGGGCGTGTGGGCCAGGTCCGCGAGGGCCTTGATCCGGTCGTCGATCTGGGCCTGCAGGACGACGGCGTTGACCCAGTTCGCGGTGACGTCGCGGATGTCGAGGGATTCGACGTCCTCGCGCATGGCGCGCAGCGCGGAACGGGACGCGGCGAGGTGGGCCCGTTCGCGGGCGAGCGGGTCGACGGACGGCTCGACGGACGGCTCGGCGGACGGTTCGGCGGACGGTTCGGTGGACGTCTCGGCCGACGACGTGGAACTACCTGCGGACACGGAACTGCCTCCAGCTGCTGATCTCTGTGATCGGACCGTCCGGTTTCCGAGCGGACGGCGGCTCTCCCCGGCGGCGTGATGGATCGACGGCGGGAGGGGAGGCGGCAAGAGCGGAGATTGTAGTCAGCGCGGCGGCGCGGCGCGAACGGATTACCGGGGCCACCGGGTCGTGCGGCGGGGGGTAGTACGGGAGGGGGAGGAGGCTCCTACCTCCGGCAGAGTCCCTAGGGGATGCCATGCGTCGCGAGGAGGAGCTGGGAGGGGGCCCGGTTCCGCCCCCAGGGCGATGTGATGTCCGGGCCGGAAAAGGACCATGGGATACATGAGCACCGCCACCTTCACCCCGAGCCAGGGCCGCCACACTCGCGGCGCCACCACCACGACCCCCGCCGGCTCCGCCCCCGACGGCCACACCGCGAGAGCGGCCGCCCCCGCGCATCCCGGTCAGCGCCGCAAGGGCGGTCTGCTGCGGGCCGCGAAGATATTCGCCGGGACCGCCGTGAGCGTGGTCCTGCTCGGTGAGTACGCCGAGGACGCCGGCGTCGTACGCCGCTGACGCCCCCGGCTCCTGGCCCCCGGCCCCTCACCGTTCGGCCACGATCCGCTAGTCGGAAGCCAGCAGTTCGTCCGCGTCCATGATCCGGTAGGCGTAGCCCTGCTCGGCCAGGAAGCGCTGGCGGTGGGCCGCGTAGTCCTGGTCGATCGTGTCCCGGGCCACCACCGAGTAGAAGCGCGCCTCGTGACCGTCCGCCTTCGGGCGCAGCACACGGCCCAGGCGCTGTGCCTCCTCCTGGCGGGAGCCGAAGGTGCCCGACACCTGGATGGCCACCGTCGCCTCCGGCAGGTCGATCGAGAAGTTCGCGACCTTCGACACGACCAGCACGCTGATCTCGCCCTCGCGGAAGGCGTTGAACAGCTTCTCCCGCTGCGCGTTCGAGGTCTCGCCCTTGATGACGGGCGCGTCCAGGTGCTCGCCCAGCTCGTCGAGCTGATCGATGTACTGGCCGATGACCAGCGTCTGCTCGCCCTTGTGCTTGCGCACCAACGCCTCGGTGACCTTCCGCTTCGTCGCGGTCGTCGCGCAGAAGCGGTACTTCTCCTCCGTCTCGGCCGTCGCGTAGGCGAGCCGCTCGCTCTCGGTGAGATTGACCCGCACCTCGACGCAGTCGGCCGGCGCGATGTATCCCTGCGCCTCGATCTCTTTCCACGGCGCGTCGAAGCGCTTGGGGCCGATCAGCGAGAAGACGTCCGACTCGCGGCCGTCCTCGCGCACGAGCGTCGCGGTCAGCCCGAGCCGCCGCCGGGCCTGCAGGTCCGCCGTGAACTTGAAGACCGGCGCGGGCAGCAGGTGCACCTCGTCGTAGACGATCAGGCCCCAGTCCCGGGAGTCGAAGAGCTCCAGGTGCGGATAGATGCCCTTCCGCTTCGTCGTCAGGACCTGGTACGTCGCGATCGTGACCGGGCGGATCTCCTTGCGGGTGCCCGAGTACTCGCCGATCTCCTCCTCGGTGAGCGAGGTCCGCTTGATCAGCTCGTGCTTCCACTGACGGGCCGAGACGGTGTTCGTGACCAGGATCAGCGTGGTCGCCTTGGCCTGTGCCATGGCCCCGGCGCCCACCAGCGTCTTGCCCGCGCCGCAGGGCAGCACGACCACGCCCGAACCGCCGTGCCAGAAGCCCTCGACGGCCTGCTGCTGGTAGGGGCGCAGCGCCCAGCCGTCCTCGGCCAGCTCGATCGGGTGCGCCTCGCCGTCGACGTAACCGGCGAGGTCCTCGGCGGGCCAGCCCAGCTTGAGCAGGGTCTGCTTGATCTGCCCGCGCTCGGAGGGGTGCACGGCGACCGTGTCGGCGTCGAGCCGTGCGCCGACGAGCGGGGCGACCTTCTTGGAGCGCAGGATCTCCTCCAGCACCGGCCGGTCCGTGCTGGTCAGGACCAGCCCGTGCACGGGGTGCTTGCTGAGGGTGAGCCGCCCGTAGCGGGCCATCGTCTCGGCGACGTCGACGAGCAGCGCGTGCGGCACCGGATAGCGGGAGAACTCGACGAGCGCGTCCACGACCTGCTCGGCGTCGTGCCCGGCGGCCCGGGCGTTCCACAGCCCGAGCGGGGTGATCCGGTAGGTGTGGATGTGCTCGGGGGCCCGCTCCAGCTCGGCGAAGGGCGCGATCGCCCGCCGCGCGGCGGCGGACAGCTCGTGGTCGACCTCCAGCAGGAGGGTCTTGTCACTCTGGACGATCAGAGGCCCGTTCAAGAGCGTCCCTTTCCGGCGGTGTGGCCGTCCGGGCGCGGACGGCCAAACCTCCAGTCTGCCGCATCCCCCGCCGGCTGTGGGGGTCCCGCAGGAAGGCTCAGGCGCCCAGATGGGGCAACGGAGGTGCGGGGTAGGGGGTTTCGGCCGGGAGGAGGGCGCGGGCCGCGGTGTCGTCACCGGCCCGGACCAGGGCGTGGACCTCGTGGGCCAGCGGGGTGACGTCGCGGATGGAGAGCGTCCACTCGTCGGCGTAGGCGCGGGAGGTGGATCCGGACAGGCCCAGTTGCAGGGACCGGTGGGGCAGCGCGTTCAGGTGGAGGTCGCGTTCGGGGTCCCACTGGACGCGGGCCGGGGCGGCGCGCAGTGCGTGGCGCCAGGTGGTGCGGTCGGGATGGACGCCGGACGCGTAGTGGGACAGGCAGGCGTGGCGCAGCGCGTGGTCGAAGCCGGCCCGGGTGATCTCGACGGCCAGGACCGTCTCCTGGCCCTCCTTGGTCCCCCAGCCGCAGCGGTACATCATCCACAGGAACGACGGCTTGATCCACGTCATCCGGTCCCGCTTCCAGTCGGGCGGGAACCGCCCGTCGCGGGCGGCCGGGAGGCCCAGTCGCGGGGAGTACGCCTGGTAGACGGTGATCGTGTCGGCGGTGTGCGCCGCCCGGATCCGGCGGGACGGTTCTGTGGACATGCCCCAGGATCACCGCCCGCCGACCCGCCCGGCCACCGGTTTTCCCGGCCGTACCCGCTTCTGTTCGTTGCGGCGGACGGCTCACACCTGGTCGTCGGCCAGTTCCGCCACGCCCGTGACCCGGTGCAGGGCGTACGTGCGGACCTCGTCCGCGGTGTGGTCGTAGCCGGTGACGTAGCCGCCCTCGACCCGGACCGGTGCGATCACGCGCTGGCTGGCCGCGCCGTCCGCGTTCACGTACCCGATCCACACCGCCGACCCGGTCAGCGCCGCCGCCTGCACGGTCGCCAGGGTCTCGGCCGCGCTGGTGCGCGGCAGCTCGCCGGGCTGGGGAGCGGCCCCCGTGCTCGAAGCGCTCTGCACGGTCTCCTTGCGCACCGCCGTCGCCGCCAGGTCGCCCGCGCGGATCGCCCGTACCGCCGCGCCCAGCAGCGTCGCGTCGGGCACCGGCGGCCCGTCCGGCACCGGGACGGGCGCGGCGCGGCGCGGGGTGCGGTGCGTGTCGGCCCGCGACACCAGCACGTCACCGGTGCGCGACTCCGCGGCCGGGGCGTAGCCCATCGCCCGCAGCCCGTCGAGCAGCGCGCCCGGCTCGGCCTGCGCGGCCAGGACGGTCGGCGCGAGCCGGCGCAGCCCGAGCCCGGCCGAACGCTTGTCGACGAGGAGCTCGCCGAGCACCGCGTCGTCGTCGCAGCGCACGTACGAGGAGGCCGTGCCCACGCGCAGGTGCCCGTGCCGCCGGGCCACGTCGTCGATCAGGTAGGTCAGCGGCTGCGGCACCGGCGTGCGGCTGTGCTCGACCAGGAAGGAGTGCAGGTCGGAGGCGGTCCGCCCGGCGTCCAGGGCGCGGCGTACGGAGCCGGGTGTGAAGCGGTACACCGTCGCCCCGCCCTTGGACTCCACGTCGGCGAGCACGGCCAGTACGTCCCCGAGCGGCCGCCGCAGCGGGCCCGGCGCGACGGCCGTCAGGTCGGCCTGGAGCAGTACGTGGTCCACCGGTTCCGGCAGCAGCGGCGCCAGCAGCGGCCCCGGGTCCTGGTGCGCGAGCAGCGCCCGGCCGGGGCCCGAGAGCGCCCCGCGCCCGGTCACGCCGAGCAGCTCCGCCTCGTCCAGGGTCCAGCGCGCGAGCCGGGCCCGCAGCTCGCTGGTGCCGCGCACCGGGCGCTCCCAGGCGAGGCGGGCGAGCAGGTCCGCCGGATCGGCGGAGCCGCCCTCGGGCAGCGCGCCGAGCAGTTCCAGGACCCGGCGGCGCACCTCGGGGGCGGCGCTGCGGTCCAGGTCGGGGCCGAGGACGGACAGGGTGCGGCCCTTGGCGTCCTGTTCCCCGGCCAGCGCGGCCGTCCGGGTGGCGGGGAGCCAGGCGACGGCGAGCGCCGACCACCGCTCGGCGGGCGGGAGTTCGACCCAGGTGTCGAAGGCGGGGGTCGGCGCGTACCGCTCGTCGGCCTCGCCGTCGCTGGCCAACAGGGCCGCTGCGTAGGCGAGTTCGATCCAGAACGCGGCGAGGGCCTCGGTGGTGTCCAGGGCGGTGGCGGCCCGCTTGAGGTCGCGCACGGCGAGGCCGCCGGCGCGCAGCACGGCGGGGCCGGTGTGTTCCCAGTGCTTGACGAGCTCCTCGACGGTGGACAGCGCGGCGAGCGCCTGCCCGGCCGCGTTCGCGTCCACGAGCGGCGGACGGTGCTCGCGCGCGGCGGCCACCGTCGGGGCCACGGGTTCCACCGTCCGGTGGGCCGACCCGCCGCGCAGGTGCAGGGCGACCTCGCGCGGCAGGACGACCGTACGCGTCGAGGCGGGCAGCAGCAGCCCGCGGTCGCGCAACCAGCGCACGGGCGGCGTCGGGTTGGCGGTCACCTCCCCGTACGGCGGCCCCCACACCAGCCGGCCCAGCACCTGGTGGGCTTCGGCGGGCGCCTCGTCGAGCAGCGCCGACATCCGCGACCCGTCGGTGAACAGGGCGGTCAGCGCGGACACCGCGGACACCGGGTCGTGGGTGGCGGGCAGTCCGGCGGCCAGCACGATCTCCTGGACCCGGCCCGGGGACATGCCCGCGGTCGCCTCGGCGACGGTCGGGCCGAGCCCGGTGGCGGAGGGGCGGGAGGCGGACGGGGCCAGCAACTCGCGTGCGGTGCGCACCAGTCGAAGCGCGTCGTCCCCGCCCCACAGGAGGGCCTGGTCGCGCAGGGTCCGCAGGGCCCCGGGCAGCGCGGCCCGCACGGCGTCGGCGAGCGGCGCGCGGTCGTCCTCGCCGCCCGGGGCCGTACCGGTGAGCAGGGCCTCCAGCACCGGGTACGGGCACGGGTCCGGGGCCACCGCCAGCGCTTCCGCGCACTGGAGGGCGAAGCGGTCCAGGTGTTCCAGGGCGCGCACCACCGACGCGCGGGTCCCGGCCCGGGTCGCCAGTTGGGTGACGTCGCCGGGCACCGGGTTCAGCAGGTCCGGCCGGGCGCGCAGCAGTGCGGCGAGCGCGGTGTCGTCGCGGGCGCGCAGCGCCTCGGCCAGGGAACGCGGAGCGGTCCCTGCGGTGCTTGCCTCGGGCACGGTCGCCTCCTGGTCGCGTCGGCCGGTCGTCGGCCGGTCCCCATCCGGTCCACGTTATCCGCTGCGTGGGCGGCCGCTCCACGGGCGCACGCGCTACCTTTCGACGAGGTGGTACGGGAGGAGCCGGGGCGTGGGGATCGAGAGCGACCATCTGGTCTACGAATATCTGAGCCGGGTCGGCGACTTGGCCCAGCGGCGCCAGCTGGCGTCGGGCGACCGGATGCGGCTGGTGACGGGCCTGCGGGACGAGATCGACCGGCGCCGCGCCAAGTACGACCCGGACACCCCGGCCGCCGTGCGCCGCATCCTCGAACGGATCGGCAGCCCGGAGGAGATCCTCGACGCGCTGGCGGCTGGCCGTGACCCGGCGCCGGCCCCGGCCCGGACTCCTGCCCCGGCTCCGGCTCCGACTCCGCGGGGCGTGCCCGTCCAGCGGGGGCCGGGGCGGCTGCTCGGCCGCAAGCCCGTGCCGCCGCCGCGGCCCGCGGAGCCGACGGCCGCCGCGCCGGTCGGGCCCGCGTCGCCGCACCTGGCCGGGATGGACGAACTCGGCCCCGACGGGGGCGGGTCGGCCGAGCCCGACTGGTGGCGGGTCGGGCCGGGCCGCTACGGCGCCGGTCCGCAGGTCGAGGGGTTCGCGGGCGGCATCGAGATGCCGGATCTGCCGGACCTCTTCAAGGTCCCGGCGGAGGAGGACGAGGCGGCCGAGGCCGCCGCGACCGGGGCGGCGGGTACGGGCGGATCGCGAGGCCGGGCCGCGGTACGGGCGCTGCGCGAGCGGCGTCGGCGGCGCAAGGAGGCGGCGGCGGCCGCGGCGGCGCCGGGCGAGGGGGAGGGGCGCGCGGTCGTCTCCGGGAACCCGAGACCGCACGCGTTCCTGTTGCTCGCGGCGCTGCTGCTGGCGGTCGGTGCGGTCACCGGGTACTGGGTGCTGCTCGGGTTCGGCTGGCTGGTGGCCTACCTCTCGCGGGTGCTCGGGCCCGCCGAGAAGAAGTGGGTGGTGTTCGGGCTGCCGGGGGTGGTGTTCGCGGGTGCGGTGGTGTGGGTGTGGGGGCGGATGAACGGCCACTGGGGTGACCCGATCGTCGACGGCCACCTCGGCGAGGCCTTCCAGGGGATGTGGCCCTGGCTGGTCCGCGGGGCCGCCGTCGCCTCGGCCCTCCACCTGGCCTGGCGAGCCCGCCGCCGCTGACCCGCCCGGGCCCGCGCCTCAAACGCCGGCGGGGCTGTCAGGGGCAAGGTCGGCCCGCCGAGTTCAGCCTGCCCGGCGTTTGAGGGCCCGCCGGAGGCGCGCGATGGGGGCGGGGCTGCGCCGGGCCCCCGGGGCTCCGCCCCGGACCCCGCGCCTCAAACGCCGGCGGGGCTGAAATTCCAGCCTGCCCGGTGCCGCTGGCCCGGCAAATCCAGCCTGCCCGGCGTTTGAGGGCCCGCCGGAGGCACGTGGTGGGGGCGGGGCTGCGCCGGGCCCCCGGGGCTCCGCCCCGGACCCCGCGCCTCAAACGCCGGCGGGGCTGGGTGTGCCCGCTGGCCCGGCAGATCCAGCCCGCCCGGCGCTTGAGGGCGCCCGCCGGAGGCGGGTTGTGGGGGCGAGGCTGAAATTCCAGCCCGCCCGGCGTTTGAGGGCGCCCGTCGGAGGCGGGTTGGGGGTGGGGCTGAGATTCCAGCCCGCCCGGCGATTGAGGGCCTGCCGGGGGTGGCTAGGGGGACCACGGGGAGGTGGGGATGATGAGGGGGGAGCCTGTGACGGGGTCCGGGATGACCAGGGAGGTCAGGCCGAAGACCTCCTGGACCAGGTCGGCCGTGACCACGGCGGCGGGCGGACCCTGCGCCACCACCCGCCCCGCCTTCATCGCCACCAGATGATCCGCGTACCGCGCGGCCTGGTTGAGGTCGTGCAGGACGGCCACCACCGTCCGCCCCCGCTCGTGGTTGAGCCGCCGCACCAGGTCCAGCACCTCCACCTGGTGCGCGATGTCCAGGAACGTCGTCGGCTCGTCCAGCAGCAGCAGGTCCGTCTCCTGCGCCAGCGCCATCGCGATCCACACCCGCTGCCGCTGCCCGCCGGACAGCGCGTCCACGGGCCGGTCCGCGAGGTCGGCGACCGACGTCCGCTCCATCGCCGCGACCACGGCCCGCTCGTCCGCCTCGGACCACTGCTGCCACCACCGCTGGTGCGGCTGGCGCCCGCGCGCCACCAGGTCCGCGACCGTGATCGCCTCCGGCGCCACCGGGGACTGCGGGAGCAGCCCGATGGCCTGCGCGATCCGCCGCGTGGGCAGGGAGGCGAGCGCCTCGCCGTCCAACAGGACCGCCCCCGCCCGCGGCTTCAGCAGCCGACCCAGCGCCCGCAGGGTGGTGGACTTCCCGCAGGCGTTCGGCCCGACGATCACCGTCACCTTCCCGTCCGGGACGGACAGGTCGAGGTCCTCCACGACGACCCGGTCCTCGTACGCGAGCGTCAGCCCGCTCGCCGTCAGACGGCTCATGCTTTTCCTCCACCACGAACGCTACGGACACCACGACTGCGCACGATCAGCCAGATCAGGTAGGGCGCTCCCACCGCGGCGGTCAGCACGCCCACGGGAAGCTCGGTCGGGGACAGCAGCCGGCGCGCCAACAGGTCGGCCAGGACCACGATCACGGCGCCGGTCAGTGCCGAGCACAGCAGCGGGATCTGCGCGGTCCGGGTCATCCGGCGCGCGATCTGCGGGGCCAGCAGCGCGACGAAGTCGACGGGCCCGGCGGCCCCCGTGGCCACCGACGCCAGGACCACGCCCAGCGCGACCAGCCCGAGCCGCACCGGCCCCAGCCGGACCCCGAGCGCGGTCGCGGTGTCGTCGTCGAGCGAGACCGTGCGCTGCGCCCGCGCCGCCCACAGCACGGCGGGCGCCAGTGCCAGCAGCACCCAGCCGAGCGGCGCCGCGATGTCCCAGCCGCGCCCGTTGAGGGAGCCCGTCATCCAGATCTGGGCCTGCTGGGCCACCAGGTAGTCGCCCTTGGTCATCAGCAGCGTCGTCACCGAACGCAGCGCGATGGCGAAGCCGATGCCGATGAGGACGAAGCGCCCCGCGTGCAGGCCGCCGCGCCAGGCGAAGACGTAGACCAGGGCGGCCGCGAGGAGCCCCCCGAGCACCGAGAGGTAGGGCAGGACGGCGTACGAGGTCACCCCGAAGGTCAGCGCCGCCACGGTCACCGCGCCCGCGCCCTGGCTGATCCCGATGATGTCGGGGCTGGCCAGCGGGTTGCGGGCGACGGTCTGGATCAGCGCGCCCGCGATCCCGAAGGCGATCCCGACCAGCAGACCCACCGTCAGGCGGGGCAGCCGCAGGTCGGCGACGACCAGCTCGTCCGGGGAGGGCTGCCCCAGCAGCACCTTGACGACCTCGCCGGGCGCCACGAAGGACTCGCCGACGCAGAGGTACGCCACGCACGCCGCGGCCAGCAGCCCCACGAGGCAGAGCGCGACCACGGCGGCCCGCCGGTGCAGCAGGAAGGATCCGCGCCCGGCCCGTACGAGCGCGTACCCGGCCGGTCGGGTCGACGGTGATGTCCGTACCGTGCTCACGCGGCCACCGCCTTGCGGCGGACCAGGGCGACCAGGAACGGCACCCCGATGAGCGCGGTCATCACCCCGGCCGGCACCTCGCCCGGCGGCACCACGACCCGCCCGACCACGTCCGCGACCAGCAGCATCACGGGCCCGATCAGCGCGGCCATCGGCAGCACCCAGCGGTGGTCGCCGCCCACCACGGCCCGCGCGATGTGCGGCACGGCCAGCCCGATGAAGGCGATCGGCCCGGCCGCCGCGACCCCGGCGCCGGTCAGCACGGTGGCCCCGAGGCCGCCGACGACGCGGACGGCGGCGACGTTCTGCCCCAGGCCCTTGGCGACGTCCTCGCCGAGCGCGAGCGCGTCCAGACCGCGCGCCACGGACGCCACGAGGACCGCCCCCACCAGCAGGAACGGCCAGATCTGGGAGACGACCTGGAGGTCGCGCCCGGCGACCGAGCCGACCTGCCAGAAGCGGAACTCGTCCAGCGTGGACGCCTTCGTCGTCAGGACCGCCATGGTGACGGAGGCGAGCAGCGCGTTGATCGCGGCCCCGCCGAGGGCGAGCTTCACGGGGGTCGCGCCCCCGCGCCCGCTCGCGGCGATGGCGTACACGGCGACGGACGCCACCGCCGCCCCCGCGAAGGCGAACCACACGTAGCCGGTGAGCGTGTGCACCCCGGCGAAGGCGATCGCGCAGACGACGGCGACCCCGGCGCCCTGGCTGATGCCGAGGATGCCGGGGTCGGCGATGGGGTTGCGGGTGATGCCCTGGAGCGTGGTCCCGGCGAGCGCGAGGCCCACGCCGACCATCAGGGCGACCAGGGTGCGCGGGACCCGCAGGCTGCGGACGACCTCGGCGTCGGGGGTGTGCGCGCCGCGGAACAGCGCGTCGAAGACCTCGGAGGGGGGTATGGAACGGGCGCCGACGGCGAGGCTCAGCACGACGGCGCACAGCAGCGCGGCGAGCGCGGCCACCGTCCAGCCGAGGCGACGGGCCGTCAGGGCGCGCCGCGGGGCGGCGCTGGGAGCGGGGGCTGACATCTCACCCAATTTCATGATCTGGTAAGGCGAGCCTAAGTCTACGTTCCCCCGCGTTCGCCCGGTCTCGGCACAATGGACGGCATGACTTCCCCCGCGTCCCACCCCTTCACCGTCGGCTTCGACCTCGACATGACGCTCATCGATTCGCGCCCCGGCATCAAGGCCACCTTCGAGGTGCTCTCCGTCGAGACGGGCACGTTCATCGACGCCGCCGCGGCCGTCACCCGGCTCGGGCCGCCGCTGGACCAGGAGCTGGCGCACTGGTTCCCCGAGGAGCGGATCGCGGAGATGGCCGACCGCTACCGGGCGATGTACCCGACGTACGCCATCGAGCCGAGCCCGGCGATGAGCGGGGCGCGCGAGGCGGTCGAGGCGGTGCGGGCGCTCGGCGGGCGGGCGATCGTGGTGACGGCGAAGTACGAGCCCAACGCGCGGCTGCACCTGACGCACCTGGGCATCGAGCCCGACGCGGTGATCGGCTCGCTCTGGGCCGAGGCGAAGGCGGTCGCGCTGCGCGAGTACGGGGCGCGGGTCTACGTCGGCGACCACGTGGGCGACGTGCGCGGGGCGCGGACGGCGGGCGCGCTGTCGGTGGCCGTGCCGACCGGGCCCTGCCCCGCGCCGGAGCTGCGCGAGGCGGGCGCGGACGTGGTCCTGGCGGACCTGACGGAGCTGCCGGCCTGGCTGGCGCAGTACGTCCGCACCCACGTGCCCGCCGCGGTGGTCCAGGAAGCCTGAGGCGCGCGGCCCGCCGGGCCGGGTCCAACGGGTCCACCGGGTTCGCCGGGCCGGGGTCTACCGGGCGGCGGCCTGCGAGCGGCGGGCGGCGCGGCGTTGGGCGCCGGCCGAGCGGAGCACGCCGGCGGCCGAGATCGCGAAGCCGACGCCCATGAGCATGCACACGGCCCACGCGTACGAGGGGAACGGATCGGTGTGCAGGAACAGCGGGGCCATCGTCGCGAGCGTCGCCACGGCGCCGAGGATGAAGACGATGCCGCCGGCCTTGACCAACGCGTCGCCGGGCCGCGCTTCATCAGGCCGCGCATTTTCCGAATGGGGAGTGGGAGTCACCTCACCAGGGTAGTTCCCTGGCCGAAGGGACACTGCAGGAAGGACCGGGGGACGCCTTGTCAGGGCTGCCCTGATCATTCACCTTGAAGGTGACAGGTCACAGATGACCCGCCACACCGACGAGCACAAGGACAGAGGACGGACGTGCCTACCGGCAAGGTCAAATGGTTCAACAGTGAGAAGGGCTTCGGCTTTCTCTCCCGCGACGACGGCGGCGACGTCTTCGTCCACTCGTCGGTACTGCCGGACGGGCTCGACGCGCTCAAGCCCGGCCAGCGCGTGGAGTTCGGCGTGGTCGCGGGCCAGCGCGGCGACCAGGCCCTTTCGGTGACGGTCCTGGACCCGGCGCCGTCGGTCGCGGCCGCGCAGCGCCGCAAGCCGGACGAGCTGGCCTCGATCGTCCAGGACCTGACGACCCTGCTGGAGAACGTCACGCAGCAACTGGAGCGCGGCCGTTACCCCGACAAGGCGCACGGCGCGAAGATCGCCGGCATGCTGCGCGCGGTGGCCGACCAGCTCGACGTCTGAGACCCGCGTCCGAGATCCGCGTCCGACCCGTACGACCGCGCCCCGGTCACCCGCCACCCGGCGGGGGACCGGGGCGACGTCGCGTGGCCTCAGGGGAAGTCGAGCGCCCCCGGCGCGATCGCCGGGACCAGGCCCTCCGCCGCCGCCCGGGTCAACAGCCCGCGCACCGCCGCGTAGCCGTCCTCGCCCAGGTCCGCCGTGAACTCGTTGACGTACAGCCCGATGTGCTGGTCGGCCACCGCGGGATCCAGTTCCTGCGCGTGCGCCCGGACGTAGGGGCGGGACGCCTCGGGGTCCTCCCACGCCATCCGCACCGACGTACGGGCCGCCTCGGCCAGCGCGCGCAGCGCCTCGGCGCCCAGCGAGCGCCGCGCGATGATCGCACCGAGCGGGATCGGCAGTCCGGTCGTGGACTCCCAGTGCTCGCCCATGTCGGCCAGGCAGTGCAGCCCGTAGTCCTGGTAGGTGAAGCGCGCCTCGTGGATCACCAGTCCGGCGTCCACCCGGCCCTCGCGCACCGCGGGCATGATCTCGTTGAACGGCAGCACCACGACCTCGCCCACACCGCCCGGCAGCACGTCGGCCGCCCACAGCCGGAAGAGCAGGTAGGCGGTCGAGCGCTCGCTCGGCACGGCCACCGTCCTACCGGTCAGGTCGGTGCCCGGCTCCCGGGTCAGGACCAGCGGCCCGCAGCCGCGGCCCAGCGCCCCTCCGCAGGGCAGCAGCGCGTAGTCCTCCAGCACCCAGGGCAGTACGGCGTACGACACCTTCAGCACGTCGAGCCCGGCCAGGTCGGCCGCGTCCGCGGGGGCGTCCGGGCCGCGCTCGGCGATGCCGTTGGTGACGTCGATGTCCGCGAAGGTCACTTCCAGCGCGGGCGCCCCGGGCACCCGGCCGTGCGCCCACGCGTCGAAGACGAAGGTGTCGTTGGGGCACGGCGAGTAGGCGATCTTCAGCGTCGCGTCCGCGAGCGGTTCAGTGGTGCTCATGCTGGCGTTCTCCCCAGTTCGCGAGTACGGGCCCCAGCGCGCGGAAGCCGTCGGTGAGCGCGGCGAGCGCGTCCCCGATCCGCCAGGCGGCGCGCTCGCGCGGGCCCACGGCGTTGGACACGGCGCGGATCTCCAGTACCGGCACTCCGTACGCGGCGGCGGCCTCGGCGACCCCGAAGCCCTCCATGGCCTCGGCCCCCGCGAGCGGGTGCCGGGCGGCGAGCAGCGCGGCGCGCTCGGCGCTGCCGGTGACGGTGGACACGGTGAGCACCGGCGCCAGCAGGGCGCCCGTCGCCTCGGCGGCCCGGGCGGCCAACTCGGCGGGCGGCAGGTGCACGGTATGGCCGAAGCCGAGTGCGCGGACGTCCAGGAAGCCGTCGGGGGTCTCGGCCCCCAGGTCGGCGGCGACGAGCGCGTCCGCGACGACGAGCGAGCCGAGGGGAGCGGCGGGCTGGAAGCCGCCGCCGATGCCGGCGCTGACGACGAGGCCGTAGGGGGCGGGACCGCCCTTGCCGGGCACGCCCACGAGGGAGGTCGCGAGCGCGGTGGCGGTGGCCGCGGCGGCGGCGGCCGGGCCGACCCCGCCGACGAGCACGTCGAGGGCGAGGCCGGGCAGGTCCCGACGGGTGATGAGGTACCCGCCGGGGAGGGTGCGCGGCTCAGCTGACCCGGAGGGGTCCGGATGAGGGGTGAGACCGGCGACGACGGAGTCGGCCTCCGCCGCCACCGCGGTCACGATGAGCGCGCGCACCGGACGGACTACTTCTTGAGCTTGAGGTTGAAGGTCCAGACGGAGGTGGGCTTGCCGGCCTTGCTCAGCTCGATGATGTGCAGCGGCTGGGCCTCCGGAGCGGCGCCCTGGCCACCGGTGGAGAAGGGGTTCAGGCCCGGGAAGCTCTGGTAGGTGTTGGTGCTGAGGTCGCCGAGGCGCTGGGTGCCGACGGCGGCCAGCCACTTCTTGCCGTCCTCCACCACGTCGGGCTCGACGCCCAGGCGCAGGGTTTCACCGGCGGTGTAGTCGATGGTCTTCGCGCCCTCCGTGCCCTTCTCGTCGGAGAGGCACTCCTGGACGCGCGCCTCGGACAACTCCTTCTCCGAGCCCTGGAGGCGGCAGGCGGCCTGCGCGGAAACCGACGAGCTGCCGACCGTCACGGTCGCCAGGGGCGTCGGCTTGTCGCAGGCGGAGAGGACGAGGAGGCCGGCGGAAACGGCTCCGAGGGCCGCGACACTGCGGCGGGCCCTACCCGAGAAAAGCGGTGCGGTCATGAGCCGAAGGCTATCGGGCCACCGCGCCCCCGCCCCGCACCGGGTCCCCTGGCGGGCCGCCCGCGGAAGTTTTTTCCGGCGGGCCGTCACATCCGCGCGGCGCCGCGCTAAGCCACCCGGGGGCGGGACGCGCCCGGGTGGTGGTGGCGGGGGGAGGCCAGCAGTCCGCGGACCGCCATCACCGTGCCCAGCGCGACGATGGCCGCCGCCACCCCCATCCCCAACACCCCGTGCAGCGGGAGCGCGATCCCGATCGCCCCGCCCAGTACCCAGGCCACCTGGAGCAGCGTCTCCGATCGCGCGAAGGCCGAGGTGCGCACCGCCTCCGGCACGTCCCGCTGGATCATCGCGTCCAGCGACAGCTTGGCCAGCGCCTGACAGAAGCCCGCCGTCGCGCCCAGCACCGCCATCAGGACCCCGGAGAAGAAGACCGCCGCCACGACCGCGACGCCGAGCGTGACGCACAGCACCACCGCGATGATCGTCTCCGGCGCACGGGCCCGCAGCCAGGCGCCCACCGCCGTCCCGCACGCGTTGCCCACGCCCGCCGAGACGCCCACGATCCCCAGCGAGACGGCCGCGCTCTGTCCGGCCAGCGGGTGCTCCCGCAGCAGGAACGCCAGGAAGAAGATCAAGAACCCGGACAGGCCGCGCATGGCGGCGTTCGCCAGCAGCCCGCACAGCACCGACCTGCTGACCGTCCGCAGCCCGGGCCGCCGCGAGTGCGCCTCATGGGTGGAGAGCCGGGCCCGCCGCTCGCCCTTCGCCTCGTCCACCTTGTGCGGCAGGGTGAAGGCCGCGAAGGTGCCGGCGAGGAAGATCGCGCAGGCCCCGTACAAGGGCCAGGGCGGGCCGATCGCGTGCAGGGCCGCCCCCACCGGCGCCGCGGCCCCGGTGGCCAACAGCCCGGCCAGCGTCACCCGGGAGTTCGCCTTGACGAGCGAGAACTTGGGCGGCAGCAGCCGCGGCACCACCGCGCTGCGCACCACTCCGTACGCCTTGGACGCGACCAGCACCCCCAGCGCCGCCGGATACAGCTCCAGTCCGCCCGTGGCCACCGCGCCCGACATCATCACGGCGAGCACCGCCCGGGTGAACATCGCCGCGGCCATCGCCGCCCGGCGGCCGTGCGGCAAGCGGTCCAACAGCGGGCCGATGACGGGGGCCAGGAGGGTGAAGGGCGCCATGGTGATGGCGAGGTAGAGGGCGACCCGACCGCGGGCCTCGTCCGTGGGGACGGAGAAGAAGACCGTCGAGGCGAGCGCGACGGTGATCATCACATCCCCGGCGCCGTTGATCGCGTGCAGCTCGATCAGCTTGCCGAGGCCGGATTCACCCGCCCCGTGCGCGTGCGTGGCCCGCCGGATCCCGCGCGCCGTACCGGTGATCGGCAGGTGCAGGGCACGGCCGAATGCCCGGCCGGCCCTCCGGACCGGTCCCGAGCCGTCATCGGACGACCGTACGGGTGCCACCTGGCCATAGTGCCCCACGCGGCCCCCGAGGACCCCTCCCGGCACGCTCCCGGCGTGCCCGCGGCGTGCCCGTGGCGTGTGCGCGGACCGAACCGGAGGGAGCCGGACGTCCGCGAATCGGACTTGCATGTGGGCCCAGGCCCGAAGAAGAGGTAGCGTGCGTAGCGCGCCACCGGCGGTTGCTCTTGGCCGCGCGCCTCTTCGCGATCCCGCAGAATGGATCGCGCTAGGTGCGCCCGAGGCCGATCGGGTGCGGACGTCGACGCGGCCCTCTGGTCCGCTCCGCCCGCGCCACGTACGGACAGCACCGACGGGTCGTTGTGGACGACAGTACGGACGGCGCACACGTGAGACGGCGTAGGAGAGAACGAGACCAGTGAGTGCTGCGACGACGCGAAGCCGTACCCCGCGTACCCCTGACCGCCTGTGCGTCGAGGCGGTAGAACTCGCGCGGGCGGCGGCCGAGGATGCCGCCTTCCCCGGAGTGGTGGGAGAGCACGTCTCCGCGGTGGCGGAGGGCGACCGGGTCGTCACCCACTACTTCGAGGCCAAGGAGCCGGGCTACCGCGGATGGCGGTGGGCCGTCACGGTGACCCGCGCTTCCCGCGCGAAGAACGTCACCCTCGACGAAACGGTGCTGCTCCCCGGCTCCGACGCGCTCCTCGCGCCCGAGTGGGTGCCGTGGAGCGAGCGGCTGCGGCCGGGTGACATGGGGCCGGGCGACCTGCTGCCCACCGATGCCGAGGACCTGCGGCTGGAGCCCGGCTGGTCCGGCGAGGACGCGCCGCCGCCGAACTCCGTGGTCTCCGCGGAGATGGCCCAGCTGGTCGAAGCGGAAGACGCCGACGTCACGGACCGTGCGGTGACTCCGGTGGTGCCGGCGCGCGGTTCCATCGCCTCCGTGGCCGAGGAGCTCGGCATGCGGCGGGCGCGGGTCCTGTCCCGCTACGGTCTGCACACCGCGGCCGACCGCTGGGACGAGTCCTTCGGCGCGAAGACCCCGATGGCGCAGGCGGCGCCCGCCTCCTGCATGTCCTGCGGCTTCCTCGTGGCGATCGGCGGCTCGCTGGGGCAGGCCTTCGGTATCTGCGCGAACGAGTTCGGTCCCGCCGACGGGCGGCTCGTGTCCCTGTCGTACGGGTGCGGGGGGCACTCCGAGGCGGCGGTCATGCCGGCGCCGATGCGGCCTGCGCCGCCGGTGCTGGACTCCATGGCCTCGGACGAGTTCTCGCTGCGGCCGGTCGCCGCCGCGGGCACGTCGCCCGAGCCGGACGCCACCCCCTCGGACCTCGGCCACTCCTGACCGACCCGCCCGGTGCCCCTCCGGGGGCGCCTCAATCGCCGGCGAGGCTGGGTTGGGCCAGCTCCAGCCCGCCCGGCGTTTGAGGCCGCGTCAAGCCGCAGCCATCGGCCAGGCCGAGGCAAGTCCAGCCCGCCCGGCGTTTGAGGGCAGCTGCGCCCGGTGTCCCTCCGGGGGCGCCTCAAACGCCGGCGAGGCTGGGTTGGGTCACATCTAGCCCGCCCGGCGTTTGAGGGCGCCTTGAGCCGCGGCCATCGGCCGGGCCGAGCCGCTTCCAGCCCGCCCGGCGTTTGAGGGCAGCTGTGGCCCGGTGGCCCTCCGGGGGCGCCTCAAACGCCGGCGAGGCTGGGTTGGGCCACATCCAGCCCGCCCGGCGTTTGAGGGCGAGTCAAGGGTGGGTGGGCCAAGTTCAGCCCGCCCGGCGTTTGAGGGCAGGGTGTGGGCCGGGTGCTCGGATGGGTGACCCGGGGTGTGGGGTGGGGGGTGGCGTGGTCCGCTGGGCGGGATGAGGATCACCGAGCGGCGGCGGCCCGCCGCCAGGCGAACAGGCGGTGGGGGCCGGCTCGTCCCCAACCGACGCCGCCTGTCCTGGGTCGACTTCGCCGTGGCCGCGGCCGTCCTGGTCCTCGGCTACCTCGCCCTCCGGGTCGGCCAGGGCACCACCGTCAACTTCGACCCCGCCGACGTCCCCGACGTGGACACCGACCCGGCGCGGCTGCCGTACTACGCCGCCCGCAGCGTCCTGCGCATGTTCATCGCGCTCGGCGCCTCCGTCGTCTTCACCTTCGGCTACGCCTACGCCGCCGCCCGCAGCCGCCGCCTGGAGCGGATCCTGATCCCGGCCCTGGACATCCTCCAGTCCGTTCCCGTCCTGGGGTTCCTCTCGGTCCTCGTGACGTTCTTCGTGGCCCTCTTCCCCGGCTCGCTCCTCGGCCTGGAGTGCGCCGTCGTCTTCGCCATCTTCACCTCCCAGGCCTGGAACATGACCTTCGGTTTCTACGCCACCCTCACCTCCCTCCCGCGCGAACTCGACGAGGTCTCGCGCTCGTTCGGCTTCAGCCGCTGGATGCGCTTCTGGCGGATCGAGGTCCCCGCCGGGGTCATCGACCTCGTGTGGAACGGGATGATGAGCTTCGCCGGCGGCTGGTTCATGCTCGTCGCCTCCGAGGCCGTCAGCGTCAGCGGCCACGACTACGCCGTACCGGGCCTCGGCTCGTACGCCGGCACCGCCATCGGCGAGGGCGACCTCGACAAGATCGGGTGGTGCATCGTCGCGATGACGCTCACCATCGTCACCGTCAACTTCCTCTTCTGGCGGCCGCTGACCGCCTGGGCCGAGAAGTTCAAGAACGAGCAGTCCGAGGCCACCGACGTGCAGCGCAGCTACGTCCTGGACTTCCTGCGCCGCTCCCAGTGGTCCACCCTCCTCGGCCGCGCCTCCGCCCCCGCCCGGGAGGGCCTCGGCCGGGCCGGCCGGGTGGTGCTGGGGCGCGACGACAAGGCGCTCGCGGTGGACCCCGTCCGCCGCCGCACCGGCGACCTGATCTTCGGGCTGATCGCCTGCGCCGTACTGCTGTGGGGCCTGTACGACCTGCTGCGCTACCTCCGGCGCGAGACCGGCCTCGGGGTCTTCGGGGAGCCCCTGTGGCTCGGCCTGATCACCTTCGTCCGGGTGGTCGTCCTGGTCGCCGCCGCCACCGTCGTCTGGGTGCCGATCGGCGTGTGGATCGGCTCCTCGCCCCGGCTGACGAAGATCGCCCAGCCCGTCGTCCAGGTCCTGGCCAGCTTCCCCGCGAACCTGCTCTTCCCGCTCGCCGTCTGGTTCTTCCTCAAGACCGGGCTGGACATCAACATCGGATGCGTCCTGCTGATGGCGCTGGGCGCGCAGTGGTACGTCCTCTTCAACGCCATCGCCGGCGCCATGGCCATCCCCACCGACCTCAAGGAGGCGATGGACGACCTCGGGGTGCGCGGCCTCCAGCGCTGGAAGCGCCTGATCCTCCCGGCCGTCTTCCCCGCGTACGTCACCGGCGGCATCACCGCCTCCGGAGGCGCCTGGAACGCCTCGATCGTCGGCGAGGTGGTCACCTTCGCGGGCACCACGCTGACGGCGACGGGCCTGGGCGCGTACATCTTCCACGCCACCGAGACGGGTGACTTCCCGAAGCTGATCGCCGGGATCGCGGTGATGAGCCTGTACGTCGTCGGGCTCAACCGGCTCTTCTGGCGGCCGCTCTACGCCCTCGCCGAACGCCGCTACTCGATGTGAGGACCCCCGCCATGACGCTGCCGACGCCCCCGCCGACCCTTCTGCGGGCCGCCGGGCTCACCAAGTCCTACGCCGGCGCCGACGGCGAACTGCCCGTGCTCGGCGGCATCGACCTCGACATCCACGAGGGCGAGATCGTCGCCCTGCTCGGCAAGTCCGGCAGCGGCAAGTCCACCCTGCTGCGCTGCCTGGCCGGGCTGGTCCCGGTCAGCTCGGGCGCGGTCACCTACCGGGGCGAGGAGCTGCGCGGGGCCAATCCGGGCACCGCGATGGTCTTCCAGACCTTCGCGCTGCTGCCCTGGTTGACGGTCCAGCAGAACGTGGAACTCGGCCTGGAGGCCAAGGGAGTGGACCGCGCGGCCCGGGCCCGCCAGGCGGTGGAGGCCATCGACCTGATCGGTCTGGACGGCTTCGAGTCGGCCTACCCGAAGGAGCTGAGCGGCGGCATGCGCCAGCGCGTCGGCTTCGCCCGCGCGCTGGTGGTCGAGCCGGACGTGCTGATGATGGACGAGCCGTTCTCCGCGTTGGACGTGCTGACCGCCGAGAACCTGCGCGGCGAACTGATGGAGCTGTGGGTCTCGGGCCGTTTCCCGGCGAAGGCCGTGGTGCTGGTGACGCACAACATCGAGGAGGCCGTGCTGATGGCGGACCGGGTGGTCGTCCTCGGCTCGCGCCCCTACGGCACGATCAAGGAGACCTTCGAGGTGGCGCTGGAGCGGCCGCGCGACCGCACGGCGCCCGAGTTCGAGCGGGTGGTCGACGCGGTGTACGCCGTGATGACCGGGCGGACCGCGAAGGCGGCCGCCCCGGCCGCCCCGCCCGCGCGCCGGACGCCCGCGAACACCCCGCTCCCGGCGGCCAGCGTGGACGGCATGGCGGGCCTCGCCGAGATCGTGCTCCAGCGCGGCCGCGACAACAGCGAGGACCTGGCGGACCTCGCGGACGAGCTGGGGCTGGAGGTGGACGACGTACTGCCCCTGGTGGACGGTCTGGAACTGCTCGGGCTGGCCGAGGTGCGCGACCTGCACCTGGTGCTGACCCCGCGCGGGATCGCCTTCGCGGGGGCCGACGTACAGGAGTCGAAGGAGCTCTTCGCGCAGGGTGCGATGGAGGCCCCGCTGGTCCACCTGATCACCACGACCCTGCGCCGCTCGGGCGGCGGCACCCAACGGGCGGGCTTCTTCCGGGACCTGTTGGCGCACCACTACACGAGCGAGCAACTGGAGCAGCAGTTGGAGACGGCCACCGACTGGGGCCGCTACGCGGAGCTGTACGGCTACCGCGCGGACAGCGAGCAGTACCGGCTGGACGAGTCGGCCGCGGGGGAGCGGGCCCCCTGATGAACGGCCCGGGGGCCGGCGGGCGCGGGCCCGCCGGCCCCCGGGCCGCGGGTCACGCCCGCCCGTCCTCGGTGATCGGGATCGGCTGGACCCCGTTCGCCGAGTGGGCGCCCGGCGTCGGTACGACCGTCTTCGGGACGCCCGTCACCGCACCCGTCACCGCACCCGTCGCACCGCCCGTCGCACCGCCCTGGGCGTCCGGCGTCGGGCTCATCGACGACAGCAGTTGGCGCGCGAGGCCCAGTCCGGTGCCGCCCATCGTGAGGGCCTTCGCGAACATCTCCGACATGCCCTCGGCGCCGTTCAGCAGCACCATGTGCTCGACGTTGCCGAAGGCGCTCGCGCCCGCCTCCACGATCTTGGGCCAGTTCTCGGCGAGCTGCTGGGCGACCACGGCCTCCTGGTTCTCCGCCAGGGCCGCCGCGCGCGCCTTGATGGACTCGGCCTCGGCGAGACCCTTGGCCTTCGCCGCGTCCGCTTCCGCCAGGCCCCTGGCCCGCGCCCACTCGGCGTCCGCGAGGCCCTTGGCCTGCGTCGCCGCGGCCTCGGCCTCACCGGTGGCCCGGGTGGCCTTCGCCGCCGCCAGCCCGCGGGCCTCGATGGCCTCGGCCTCGGCGGCGGCCGCCGCCTTGACCCGGGTGGCCTCGGCGGCCGCCGCGAGTTCGGTCTCCTGGGCCTTGGCCTGGGCGGCCGAGATCCGGGAGTCGCGGTCGGCCTCGGCGAGCGTGCGCTGCTCGTAGGCCTTGGCGTCCGCGGGCTTGCGCACGTCCGCCTGGAGCTGCTGCTCGCGCCGGTTGGCCTCCAGCTCGGCGACCCGGGTCTCCTGGACGACGACCTCCTGGCGGGCGGCGGCGTCCGCGAGCGGACCGGCTTGGCGGGAGGAGGCCGCGGCCTTGTCCCGCTCGGCCTGGTAGCCCGCCTGGAGGATCTCGCTGTCCCGGGTGGCCTCCGACATGCGGGCGAAGGCGGCCTGTTCGGCCTCGGTCGCCAGCAGGTTCGCGTCGGCCTGGGCGATCCGCGCGTCCCGCTGGACGGCGGCCGCGTGCGGCATCGCGAGGTTCTTGATGTAGCCGGTCGGGTCCTCGATCTCGTGGATCTGGAGCGAGTCGACGATCAGGCCGAGCTTCTCCATCTCGCTGCCGCAGGCCGCCCGGGTCTGGCCGGTCAGCTTCTCGCGGTCGCGGATCATGTCCTCGACCGTCAGCCCGCCGACGATGGAGCGCAGGTGACCGGCGAACACGATGTGCACGCGCTCCGGGATCATCTTCTGCTGGTCCAGGAAACGCCGAGCCGCGTTCGCGATCGAGACCATGTCGTCCCCGACCTTGAAGATCACCACGCCCTTGACCTTGAGCGGGATGCCCTGGTGGGTCACGCAGTCCACCAGCAGCTGGGTCTCGTTCAGGTCCAGGGACAGTTTCCGGACCGCCTGGACGCCGGGCAGGACGAGCGTGCCGCGGCCGGTGACGATCCGGAAGCCCATGCCCTCGCCGAGGCCCTCGGTCTTGTGCGTGGAGCCGGAGATGACAAGTGCTTCGTTCGGTTCGGCCACCCGCCACATGAGCTTGAACAGGCCGATCAGAACGAGTAGTGCGGCGAGAACGAGTCCCGCCACGACGCCGATAGCCATCGGCAAACGCCCCCTTAGTGCAGTGCCGTTGCGGCACCGATGGGGCCGAGTCTGCGCCCGTCGTCGTTTGGCGTGAAGACGCGAGAGGGTCCTTGTCGCAATCTTGATACGCAACGCCGCGGAGGCCGGCCGCCGCGGCGCTCGTCAGCGGGTCGGCGGAGCGGCGGCGGGAGGTCGGGCGCAGGTCGAGGGAGGGTCAGTTGACGTAGGCGGCCGTGACGTACACCGTGCGCGGAGGCAGGTGTTCGACCACCGTGACCACCGTGCCGACGGGGATCGACTCCCGCTCGTTCAGCGCCGGGTGGGCCAGGAAGTGCTCCGCGCCGCCCCGGATCCGGACGATGACCTCGCCCACGAGTCCGGGCCCCACCGTGCCGGTGACCCGCCCGGTCATCCCCACCATGTCCTGATCCATACCGGCAGGTTACGCGGGAAGGGCCCGGGGAGACCCCGGGCCCGTTCATCCGTTCTCCTCGCGCCCCTCAGCCGGCGAGGACCGGGGGGTGCTCCGGCTCCGCCGCCCGGCCGGCCTCGGCGCGCCGGACCCGGGTCACCGCGATGACCGCGGCGACCAGCAGCAGGGCGGTGGCGCCGTAGGAGGCGGTGTGCATGCCGTGGACGAAGGCTTCGCGGGCGGTGGCCAGTACGGTCTCCCCGGCCGCACCGCCGATCTGCCGGGCGACCGCCGCGGCCCCGCCGAGCGTCTCCCGTACGGCGGGCTGCGCGTCGGCCAGGTCGCCGCGGTAGACGGCGGTGCCGAGGCTGCCCATCAGGGCCATGCCGAGCGCTCCGCCGAACTCGCTGCCGGTCTCCAGGACCGAGGCGGCGGAACCGGCCTTCTCGGCGGGGGCCGAGGCGAGGGCCATGTCGGAGACGAGCGCCATCACGGTGACCATGCCGGAGGCGAGGACGGCGGCGCCGGTCAGCAGCAGCCACAGCGAGTCGGTGCCGGTGAGGGCGAGGACGGCGAATCCGGCGGCGCCGATGACGAACCCGCCGGCGATGACCACGGGGCGGCCGTGCTTCTGGCCGAGGGCGGTGGAGGCGGGGGCGGCGACGCCGACGGCGACCGAGGGGGCCAGGGACCACAGGGCGGCTTCCAGGGTGCCCATGCCGAGGACGGACTGGAGGTACTGGGTGGTGAAGTAGGCCGAGCCCATCATGGCGAAGGCGGCGACGGTGTTGAAGGCGACCCCGGCGGCGAAGCCGCGGCCCCGGAAGAGGTCCCGGCCGATCATGGCGTCGTCGCGGGTGAGCTGGCGGCGGACGAAGAGGGACCCGAAGAGCAGTCCGGCGGCGAGGCAGCCGAGGTAGAGGGGCTCGAAGCCCTCGGCGGCGATCTCCTTGAGGCCGTAGACGACGGGGAGCACGGCGGCCATCGAGAGCGGGACGCTGAGCAGGTCGAAGCGGCCGGGGGCGGGGTCCTTGAACTCCGGTACGAGCACGGGGACCAGGAGCAGCAGGAGCAGCATCGCCGGGACGTTGATGAGGAAGACCGAGCCCCACCAGAAGTGGTTCAGGATCAGCCCGCTCATGACCGAGCCGAGGGCGATGCCGCCGGCCATCGCGCCGGACCAGATGCCGATGGCCTGGCCGCGCTGCTTGTCGTCATGGAAGAGGTTGCGCACGAGCCCCAGCGTGGACGGCATCAGGGTCGCGCCGCCGATGCCGAGCAGGGCGCGGGCGGCGATGAGCATCTCGGCGCTGGTCGCGTAGGCGGCGCAGACGGAGGCGAGGCCGAAGGCGGCGGCGCCGATCAGCAGCAGCTTGCGGCGGCCGATCCGGTCACCGAGCGAACCCATGGTGATGAGCAGTCCGGCGAGTGCGAAGGCGTAGCTGTCGAAGATCCACAGCTGCTGCGTCGCCGTGGGGTCCAGCTCCTGCGTGATGGAGGGGATCGCGAAGTAGAGGACGGAGACGTCCATCGAGACCAGGAGCAGGGGGAGCAGGAGGACGGTGAAGGCGATCCATTCCCGGCGACCTGCGAGACGTGCTGCGGGGTTCGTCATGAGCAGTAATGTACAAGCGTCATAAACGCTTGTCTAGTACGGATGTATGGGACGTCTGTATAGAACGCTCGTATATCCTCGGGGGCATGGGACATCGTGAAGATCTGCTCGAAGGCGCCAAGAAGTGCCTCCTGGAGAAGGGTTTCGCGCGTACGACCGCGCGGGACATCGTCAGCGCGTCCGGCGCCAATCTCGCCTCGATCGGCTACCACTACGGCTCCAAGGACGCCCTGCTGATCCAGGCGTTCATCGGGATCGCGGAGGACTGGGGCGCCGCGGTCACCCCGGAGGTGACGGGGGAGGGTGGCACGCTGGACCGCTTCACCTCGGTCTGGGAGGGCATCCTCGGCCGGCACGAGCAGTTCACGGCGATGTGGGCGGCCAGCACGGAGATCGCGCTCGCCCCGGACCGGATGCCGGAGCTGGCGGCCATGCTGGCGGCCTCGGAGGGCGAGGGGCGGCGCGGCCTGATCGCCCTGTTCACGGGCATCCCGGAGGAGGAGCTCGACGAGGACGACATGCGGACGCTGGGGGCGGTCTACCAGGCGCTGCTGACCGGCGTCATGGTCCAGTGGCGCTTCAACCCCGCCACCGCGGCCACGGCGGCGGACCTGACGGAGGGCATCCGCCGACTCGCGGGCGGGCTCTCGGGCGGCCGCACCCCGAAGCCGTAGCCCTTCCGGGCGGGCTGGAAACGGGGCCGGCTCTTCGGGCCCGGATGGGGCCGACTCCTTGAGCCTCGCCGGCACGATCAAGCCCCGCCGGCGTTTGAGGCGCCGCCGGAGGCGCTACGGGCCCGGGTCAGTCCCGGCGTCGGCCCCGCCCGACCACCCGCTTGCCCAGCAGCACGAGCGCCGTGGCACCGAGGAGCACCATCGCCCCGACGCCGAAGTTGCCCCCGTCGGGGGCGTCCGCCGACCCCGTGGTGGCGGGCGTCCCCCCGGGCGACGGCGTGGACCCCGGCTTCGGTGGCGGAGCCGCCCCCGGCACCGGAACCGCCACCACCCGGCTGTTCGCCCCCTCCGACCCGAACATCAGCGTCCTGCCGTCCGGCGTGTACGTCACCGACTCCGCCTGCCCCTGCCACGGCGCGTCCACCCGGGCGCCCTCGCCCTGCGGCCTGCCGTCCTTCCAGGGGAAGGTCCGCGCGAAGAAGTACCCGCGCAGGGTCAGGCTCCCGCCGTCCGGCGCGAACGCCCCGTCCGTCACCCACGGCACGTCCGCGACCCGGCGGAATTCGTTGCTCCCTGACGCCGACAGGTGCTCGGGCCCCTCGTACAGGCCGCCCTTGTCCTCGCTCTTGCTCGCGATGTACACCCGCCCGGTCACCGGATGGACCATCAGGGCCTCGGCGTTGCGCGGGCCGTCCGCATAACGCACCGTGAACTGCACCGGCTTGACCGTCACGTCGCCGAGCTGCGCCGGCTCCGGGAAGCGGTAGATCCATACGTGGTCCCAGGTGCCGCCCAGGTTGTCGCCGATGTCCCCGACGTAGAGCTGCCCGTCCGGACCGAGCGAGATCGCCTCGACGTCGCGCGGGGCGCCGACGCCCTCCATCGTGACGCGGGCGACGGTGCGGCCCGTGGCCGAGTCGACGGCGTACACGTACGGCCCGTCGTCGCTGTCGTTGTGCGTCCAGTAGATCCCCGGATGGAGCTTGCTGGCCGCCAGCCCGCTGGACTCCTTGATCCGCGGGTCCGAGATCGTGAAGGAGGCGGATCCCGGGGCGGGCGCCGGTGACCCGGCGGCGGCCGCGACGCCCGTCCCCGCGGCCAGGGCGGAGAGAGCCACGACGGCGGTGGCGGCGGCGGCAACGGCGGTGGTGACGGCGGCGGCAGGCAGGAGCGGGCGCATCCCCCCAGCCTGCCAGGCCCGCGCGCGTACCCGCGTACCCGCGTGTCCCGCATCACGTGGGCAGCCGGGCGGTGATCCGCGATGATGACCGGATGCGTTTCATGTTCGTCGGCGACTCCATGACCATCGGACGCGCCGGCGACTTCACCTGGCGCTACCGGATGTGGCAGCACCTGAGCGCCCACTTCGGCGGCCCCCACGAGATCGTCGGTCCGCGCAGCGAGGTCTACGACACCTGCGCCGACGCGCCGACCAGCCACGTCTACGCCGACCCCGACTTCCCCGACCACGCACGCCGCCACCTGGCCGGCTGGGGCGAGGGCTGGCAGCACATGGTCCCGCTCATCGGCGACGCCGCCCGCACCCACCGGCCGGACGTGCTGCTCGTCTCCCTCGGTCTGATCGACCTCGGCTTCTACACGGACGCCGAGCAGACCGCCGCCAACGTCCGGCTGTTCGTCGCCGCGGCCCGGGCCGCACGCCCCCGCATCCGGATGGTGCTGCTCCCGGTCATCCCCAACGTCCGCGCCGACGTGGACGCGCCCTTCGCCACCGAGGTGGCCCGCTTCAACGAGCTGCTCGCCAAGGCCGTCGCCGACCTCTCCACCGACGCCTCGCCGCTGCTGCTGGCCGCGCGCCCGCAGGACTACGCCCTGAGCCACGACACCTACGACGGCACCCACCCCAGCGCCTCGGGCGAACACCGGCTCGCCGGCGAGTTCGCGGCCGTCATGCACCAGGCCTGGGGGATCGGCGCGCCGTATGCGGCGGCCGGGGGGCTGTAACACGCGCTTCACCGTGGGGCCTTGCTTCGAGCGCGCTCCAGGCAGTTGGCTTGGGTCCCATGAAGTACACGCAGCTCGGACGCACCGGCCTCAAGGTCAGCCGACTTGTCCTCGGCACGATGAACTTCGGCCCCCAGATCGGGGAGCCGGAAAGCCACGCGATCATGGATTCCGCGCTCGAAGCCGGGATCAACTTCTTCGACACCGCCAACGTCTACGGCTGGGGTGAGAACAAGGGCCGCACCGAAGAGATCATCGGCACCTGGTTCGCCCAGGGCGGCGGCCGCCGCGAGAAGACGGTCCTCGCCACCAAGGTCTACGCCAGCATGGCCGCCGAGGGCGACCCGTGGCCGAACTTCGACCGGCTCTCGGCGCTGAACATCCGGCGGGCCGTCGAGGCCAGCCTCAAGCGCCTGAACACGGACTACATCGACGTCTACCAGTTCCACCACGTCGACCGGAACACCCCCTTCGAGGAGATCTGGCAGGCCGTCGAGGTCCTGGTCCAGCAGGGCAAGATCCTCTACGCGGGCTCCTCCAACTTCCCCGGCTGGAAGATCGCCCAGGCCAACGAGGCGGCGGCGCGGCTCGGGCGGCTGGGCCTGGTCACCGAGCAGTGCCTCTACAACCTGGCCGAGCGACGCGCCGAGATGGAGGTCATCCCGGCCGCCGAGGCGTACGGGCTCGGGGTCATCCCCTGGTCCCCGCTGCACGGCGGGCTGCTCGGCGGCGCCATCCGCAAGTCCGCGGAATCCGGTCGCAGCGCCACGGGCCGCTCGGCGGACGCGCTGTCCAACAGCACGGTGCGGGCGCAGGTCCAGGCGTACGAGGACCTGCTCGACAAGCACGGCCTGGAGCCGGGTGACGTGGCCCTCGCCTGGCTGCTGACCCGCCCCGGCATCACCGGCCCCATCGTCGGGCCGCGTACGCCGGAGCAGCTCGCCTCCGCGCTGCGCGCGATCGAGCTGGAGCTCTCGCAGGAGGTGCTGGACGGCCTCGACGAGATCTTCCCGGGACCGGGCGCCTCACCGGAGGCCTTCGCCTGGTAGCGGCGGGTGCGGGGGCCGCCGCCTACTGTCCGACGGCGGCGGCCACCGCCACGACGACGAACATCAGTAC
Organism: Streptomyces sp. NPDC051555; assembly: GCF_044454405.1. NCBI lineage: Bacteria > Bacillati > Actinomycetota > Actinomycetes > Kitasatosporales > Streptomycetaceae > Streptomyces > Streptomyces sp. NPDC051555. The sequence continues at coordinate 147,657 of NZ_JBITDP010000019.1, forward strand.
GAGCACACCGGCCATCACACGGTTACGGGTCTTGGGATCCACCTGTTGAGACTAACGCGTCGGGGTCAGCCGCCGAGCGGCCAGGCCCCGACGACGTCGTAGCGGGGCCCGTCCGCCGGGGTGAGGTTGCTGCGCACCAGGCTCAGCTCGCGCACCGGCCACGGCGTGCCCTCGAAGCCGGCGAGGGCCTCGGTGTACGGGCGCAGGTCCGTCCCTTCGGAGCTGCGGGCCAGGGTGAGGTGCGGGGTGTAGCGGTGGTGCTGCTCCATGGGTACGCCGGCCCGCCGGGCGGCGGCGTCGGCGGCCTCGGCGAGCATCCGCAGGCCGTCCAGGCCGCCGGCCGCGCCGGCCCAGAGGGCGCGGTCGCCGAAGTGGCCCGAGCCGTGCACGCGGAGCGTGAAGGGGGCCGACTTCGCGGCGGCCCGCGCCAGGCGGGCGTGGAGGTCGGGGAGGAGCTCCTCCCCGACCTCGCCCATGAAGGCGAGGGTGTAGTGCCAGCCGTCCTGTGCGGTCCAGCGGAGGTCCGGTGCGGCGGAGACGGCGCGGACGGCTGTCGCCAGCTCCGCGGTGGCCCTCGCGGGCGGCAACACGGCCGCGAACAGTCTCATCCCCCGACCATATCCCCGCCCCCCGCCTCCGGACAGATCCAGCCCGCCCGGCCGTGGGACGACCGCGTGCCCGTGGCGCCTCCGGCGGCGCCTCAATCGCCGGCGGGGCTGAAGGGTTCAGATCCAGCCCGCCCGGCGTTTGAGGGCAATCAGGCCGCGGGGACCAGGGTTCGGGACGGCTGGCGGGGGACCAGGGCCAGGCCGTGGTGGCGGTCCACGCGGAGCCGGAGGTTCCCGACCCGGGACAGCACCAGCCCGATCGCCAGCGCGGCGACCAGCGCCACCACACCCCCCGCCGCCATGCCGATCCGCGCCCCGTAGGTGTCCGTCACCCAACCGACCAGCGGCGCGCCCACCGGCGTACCCCCGGTGAAGACCATCATGAACAGCGCCATGACCCGCCCCCGCATCTCGGGATCGGTGGTCATCTGGACACTGGAGTTCGCGGTGACGTTGACCGTCAGCCCGAACATCCCGATCGGCACCAGCAGCAGCGCGAACAACCAGAATCCGGGCGCGAAGGCGGTCACGATCTCCAGGACGGAGAACAGCACGGCCGCCGCGACCAGCACCCGCAGCCGGGACTGCGTCCGCCGGGCCGCCAGCAGCGCGCCCGCGAGGGAGCCCGCCGCGATCAGCGTGTTGAACAGCCCGTATGTGCCCGCGTCGCCGTGGAAGACGTCGCTGGTGAAGGCCGACAACCAGATCGGGAAGTTGAAGCCGAAGGTTCCGATGAAGCCGACCAGCACGATCGGCCAGATCAACTCGGGGCGACCCGCGACGTAGCGCAGGCCCTCCCGCAGCTGGCCCTTGGCCCGCGGCTGGACCTCCGTGCGGTGCAGCTCGTGCGCCCGCATCAGCAGCAGCCCCGCGATCGGCGCGGCGAAGGACAGCCCGTTCAGCAGGAAGGCCCAGCCGGATCCGACGGCGGTGATCAGCACGCCGGCCAGTGCCGGGCCGACCAGCCGCGCGGACTGGAAGTTGGCCGAATTCAGACTGACGGCGTTGCCGAGCTGGTCCGGTCCGACCATCTCGGACACGAAGGACTGCCGGGCCGGGTTGTCGACGACGGTGACGAGGCCGAGCAGGAAGGCGGCCAGGTAGACGTGCCAGACCTGGACGTGTCCGGCGAGGGTGAGCCCGGCGAGCGCGAGCCCGGTCAGGCCCATGGCGCTCTGGGTGGCGATCAGCAGCGGCCGCTTGGGCAGCCGGTCGGCGAGGACGCCGCCGTAGAGGCCGAACATCAGCATCGGCAGGAACTGCAGCGCGATGGTGATGCCCACGGCGCTGGCCGAGCCGGTCAGCGACAGGACCAGCCAGTCCTGGGCGATGCGCTGCATCCAGGTGCCGGTGTTCGAGACGACCTGTCCCGTCGCGAAGAGCCGGTAGTTGCGGATCTTCAGCGAGCTGAACATCGAGTTCGTGGTGGTGCCGGTGGGTGAAGCGGGTGTGGCGTTGGGAGCGGATGTGTGGCCGGGTGCGGAGTCTGCTCCGTTTCCCGTACTCAAGGGTGCGCCTCCTGGCGTGTTCGGTTACAAGTGCGCGAGCTTCTCCAGGACGGGTGCGGCCTCGCGCAGCTTGGCCCATTCGTCCTCGGACAGCTCGGCCGCGAGCCCGGCCAGGAAGGCGTTGCGCTTGCGGCGGCTCTCTTCGAGCATCGCCTCGGCTTCCTCGGTCTGGCTGACCACCTTCTGGCGGCGGTCGTCGGGGTGCGGCTCCAGCCGGACCAGTCCCTTGGCCTCCAGCAGCGCGACGATGCGGGTCATCGACGGCGGCTGTACGTGCTCGCGGCGGGCCAGCTCGCCAGGGGTGGCCTGGCCACAGCGGGCGAGGGTGCCGAGGACCGACATCTCGGTCGGGCTGAGCGACTCGTCGACGCGCTGGTGCTTGAGGCGTCGGCCGAGCCGCATCACGGCGGACCGGAGGTCGTTCACGGCGGCGGCGTCGTCACCATGGGAAAGGTCTTGCATGTTCATTAGAGTAACTCATTACTCTAGCTAAAGAACACCGGCTTCTTTCCGTCACTCGTACGGGTGAGTCGGCTCCGGAAAGTGACACGCGTCCACGCCCCGTGGCCCGACCCTGTGGGCATGGGGACTCATGTGCTCAGCATGCGGATAGACGGGGAGCTGCTGGACCGGCTCCGGGAACACGCCTCAAAACGCGGAATGAGCGTCCAGGACTATGTGGTCCGGACGCTCATTCGCGACGACTTCGACGAACGCTTCAAGGTGGCGGTCGACGAGACGGAGAGGTTCTACGGCCTCACGTGATCCTCACGTGAGGCGGGGCCTCACGTGAGGCCCAGGGCGGGCATCGCGTAGTAGAAGACGAACACCGCCGACACGACGTACATGGCCACCGGGACCTCACGGCCCCGGCCGGTCGCCAGCCGCAGCACGCAGAAGCTCACGAAGCCGATGCCGATGCCGTTGGTGATCGAGTAGGTGAAGGGCATCATCGTCATCGCCAGGAAGGCGGGGACGGCGACGGTGAAGTCGCTCCAGTCGATGTCCTTGACCGAGCCCGCCAGGATCAGGAAGCCGACCGCCAGCAGGGCGGGGGTCGCGGCCTGGGACGGGACCATCGTGGCGAGCGGCGTGAGGAACAGCGCCACGGTGAACAGGCCACCCGTCACCACGTTCGCGAGGCCGGTGCGCGCGCCCTCGCCGACTCCCGCCGTGGACTCCACGAAGCAGGTGGTGGCCGAGGAGGAGGTCGCTCCGCCGGAGGCGACGGCGAGGCCGTCGATCAGCAGGACCCGGTTGATGCCGGGGAAGTTGCCGTCCGCGTCGATCAGCTTGGCCTCGTCGCCGACGCCGAGGATCGTGCCCATCGCGTCGAAGAAGCACGACAGCAGCACGGTGAAGACGAAGAGGACGCCGGTCAGCACCCCGACCTTGTGGAAGCCGCCGAACAGGCTGACCTGGCCGACGAGTCCGAAGTCGGGCGCGGCCACCGGGTTGCCCGGGAGTTCGGGGACCGTCAGGCCCCAGGCCTCGTTCGGCAGCTCGGTGACCAGCTGGACGACGACCGCGACGACGGTCATGGCGACGATCGAGATCAGGATCGCGCCGGGCGTCTTGCGGATGATCAGCGCCAGGGTGAGCAGGACGCCGACGACGAAGATCAGCACGGGCCAGCCGTGCAGGTGTCCGTTGCTGCCCAGCTGGAGCGGGACCGTGGTGTGCGCGAGGTCGGGCATGCGGGAGATGAAGCCCGAGTCGACCAGGCCGATCAGCATGATGAAGAGGCCGATGCCGATCGCGATGCCCTTGCGCAGGCCCAGCGGCACGGCGTTCATGACCCGCTCGCGCAGCCCGGTGGCGACCAGCAGCATCACGACGAAGCCGGCCAGGACCACCATGCCCATCGCGTCGGGCCAGCTCATGCGCGGGGCGAGCTGGAGGGCGACGACGGTGTTCACGCCGAGCCCGGCCGCGAGCGCGATCGGCACGTTGCCGATGACGCCCATCAGCAGGGTGGAGAACGCCGCGGTCAGCACGGTGGCGGTGACCAGCTGGCCGCCGTCGAGCTGGTGGCCGTACATGTCCTTCGCGCTGCCGAGGATGATCGGGTTCAGCACGATGATGTAGGCCATCGCGAAGAAGGTGGCGAAGCCGCCCCGGATCTCGCGGGCGACGGTGGAACCGCGCTCCGAGATCTTGAAGTAGCGGTCGACGCCGTTGGTGGGCGTCGGAGTGGGGGCCGCGGCAGGTGCCGAGGTGCTCATGCGGTCCTCAAACTGGTTCGTTTTGGTGGGTTCGTACGAATGAAACCCGTCATAGGCAAACCGTTTCAGTATGAACAGATGAGAACTGTGGCGCCATCTCCGCGCGTAGAGCCAAGGGGTGAAAGGGGCGTGGCGGCGGCCCGGAGTCGACCCGGGAGGTGGGCGGGGGGTGGGCGGGGGGTGAGCGGGAGCCGAGCGGGCGCCCGCCGCGGGCCCCGGGCGCGCGCCCAATAGACTGGTGACATGGCGAAATGGACCGCACAGCACGAGGCGCCCGAGCCCCTGGAGGGCCCGATCGTCGCGACCGTCACCGGTGGCACGATCCTCTGGTTCGCGCTCTTCCTCGTCCAGCTGCCGTTCTACGGCTGGTTCGCGGACCACGACCTGCTGTGGTGGGTGTGGTGCTGTGCGGCGGGTGGCGTGCTCGGCCTGATCGGCGTCTGGTACGTCCGCGGCCGCGACGCGGCCCTCAAGCGCCACGCGGCTGCCGAGGCGGCCGAGACGCAGGCGGTCGAGACGCAGGCGGTCGAGACGCAGCAGTCCGAGACTCGACAGTCCGAGGCCCGGCAGTCCGAGGCCCGGGCGGCCGAACAGGCGTCGGGAGCCGCAGTCAAGCCCCCCGGGAACCACACCGCCGGTTAAAGGGCGTACCGGGGGACGATTCAGGTCATCCCGAAGTCGGATCTTCGTACTGCTCGGCGGGTGAACCGTTCGAAGGCCCTTTACCGTCGAAAGCATGACGCAGCGGGCGAGGATAGATTCCGACGGGCCGGAGCCGGGCGGCACCACCGCCGGCACCACCGCCATCGACGCAGGGGCGGAGCTGGACCCGGTGCACCCGATGGCGCCGCCCGCACCGCGTTTCCGGTCCGGCGGCCTGAGCACCGCCGAGGTCGCGGAACGGGTCGCCCGCGGTGAGGTCAACGACGTCCCCGTGCGCTCCTCGCGCTCCACCCCGGACATCGTCCGGGCCAACGTCTTCACCCGGTTCAACGCGATCATCGGCGTGCTCTGGGTGATCATGCTGTTCGTCGCGCCGATCCAGGACAGCCTCTTCGGCTTCGTGATCATCGCGAACACCGGCATCGGCATCATCCAGGAACTGCGCGCCAAGAAGACCCTCGACGGCCTCGCCGTCATCGGCGAGGCCAAACCGAGCGTCCGCCGCGACGGCGCCACCGCCGAGATCTCCACCTCCGAGATCGTCCTCGGCGACGTCATCGAGCTCGGACCCGGCGACAAGGTCGTCGTCGACGGCGTCACCGGCGAGGCCGACGGCCTGGAGATCGACGAATCGCTGCTCACCGGCGAGGCCGACCCCGTCCTGAAGAAGCCCGGCGACCCCGTGATGTCCGGCTCGTTCGTCGTCGCCGGCGGCGGCGCCTTCACCGCCACCAAGGTGGGCCGCGAGGCCTACGCCGCCCAGCTGGCCGAAGAGGCCTCCCGTTTCACGCTCGTCCACTCCGAGCTGCGCACCGGCATCTCCACCATCCTCAAGTACGTCACCTGGATGATGATCCCGACCTCCATCGGCCTGATCATCAGCCAGCTGGTCGGCAAGGACTCCAACCTCAAGGACTCCATCGCCCGCACCGTCGGCGGCATCGTCCCGATGATCCCCGAGGGGCTGGTCCTGCTCACCTCCGTGGCCTTCGCCATCGGGGTCATCCGGCTCGGCCGCAAGCAGTGCCTGGTGCAGGAGCTGCCCGCCATCGAGGGCCTCGCCCGCGTGAACGTCGTGTGCCTCGACAAGACCGGCACCCTCACCGAGGGCGGCATGGACGTCACCGAGCTGCGCCCGCTCGGCGGCGCGGACGCGGCGTACGTGAAGAAGGTCCTCGGCGCCCTCGGCGAGTCCGACCCGCGGCCCAACGCCAGCCTCCAGGCCATCATCGACGCCTACCCCGACAGTGAGGAATGGCGCTGCACCGAGTCGCTGCCCTTCTCCTCCGCCCGCAAGTACAGCGGCGCCAGCTTCAGCGAGGGCGACGGCGAGAACTCCACCTGGCTGCTCGGCGCCCCCGACGTCCTGCTGCCCGTCGGCGATCCCGCCCTCGACGAGATCAACGACCTCAACGAACAGGGCCTGCGCGTCCTGCTGCTCGCCCGCTCCGCCCGCGAGCTGGACGACGAGCAGGTCACCAGCGCCGTCAAGCCGACCGCCCTGGTGGTGCTGGAGCAGCGGCTGCGGCCCGACGCCGCCGACACCCTGCGCTACTTCGACGAGCAGAACGTCCACACGAAGGTCATCTCCGGCGACAACGCGGTCTCGGTCGGAGCGGTCGCGGCCAAGCTGGGCCTGCCGGGCGCCGAGAACACCGTCGACGCCCGCAACCTGCCGACCGACCAGGACGAGCTGGCCAAGGTCCTCGACGAGAACTCGGTCTTCGGCCGGGTCACCCCGCAGCAGAAGCGGGACATGGTCGCCGCCCTCCAGTCCAAGGGCCACACCGTGGCCATGACGGGCGACGGGGTCAATGACGTCCTCGCGCTCAAGGACGCCGACATCGGCGTCTCGATGGGCTCCGGCTCCGAGGCGACCCGCGCGGTGGCGCAGATCGTGCTGCTCAACAACAGCTTCGCGACCCTGCCCTCGGTGGTGGCCGAGGGGCGTCGGGTGATCGGCAACATCACCCGGGTGGCGACGCTCTTCCTGACCAAGACCGTCTACTCGGTGCTGTTGGCCGTCCTGGTGGTGTGCAGCCAGGTCGAGTACCCGTTCCTGCCGCGCCACCTGACCCTGCTGTCGACGCTCACCATCGGCATCCCGGCCTTCTTCCTGGCCCTGGCGCCGAACCGGGAGCGGGCGCAGCCGCACTTCGTGAAACGCGTCATGCGGTACGCCATCCCGGGCGGGGCGATCGCGGCCGTGGCCACCTTCGTGACGTACCTGATCGCGCGGGCCCACTACACCGGGCCGGACTCCCTCAAGGCCGAGACCAGCGCCGCGACCCTGGCGCTCTTCCTGACCTCGATGTGGGTCCTGGCGATCATCGCCCGGCCGTACACGTGGTGGCGGGTCGCGCTGGTCGGTGCGATGGGCGTGGCCTTCCTGATCGTCCTGGTGGTGCCGTGGCTCCAGGACTTCTTCCAGCTGAAGCTGGAGGGGGCCGTGATGCCGTGGACCGCCGTCGGCATCGCGGTGGTCGCCTCCGCCCTGATCGAGCTCGTCTTCCGCTGGGTGGACCGCCGCTTCCCCGCGTAGCCGGCACCGGGGCCGTGCGCCTGGCGGAGTGATCCGGGCGGGGCCCGGTGGGGCCTCCGGCGGGCCCTCAATCGCCGGGCGGGCTGGATCGCCCCGGGGGTGGCCAACCTCAGCCTCGCCGGCGTTTGAGGCGCCGCCGGAGGCTGGACGGGCCGGGCAGGTGTCTGCTGGTGGGGTGGTCCGGGCTGGGGCCCGGTGGGGCCTCCGGCGGGCCCTCAATCGCCGGGCGGGCTGGAATCGCCCAGCCCCGCCGGGAGGGCTGGATCGCCCAGCCCCGGCGGGCGGGCTGGAATCGCCCAGCCTCGCCGGCGATTGAGGCGCGGGGTCAGTCGAACCAGCGGTCGCGGGCCAGTTCCGGGGTGCGGGAGGGGTCCTCCAGGAGGGCGGCGACTTCGAAGCGGCGCGGCCACTGGCCCGCCGCCCAGGCGAGACCGGCCGCCACACCCTCCAGCGTGGCCGCGTGCACCGTACCGTCCGGCGTGCGGCGCCAGTCCAGCTCGACCCCGCCCGCGAGCAGCTCCTCGTGCTCGACGTACGTCGCCGGCGTGGCCGGCCCGAGCAGGACCCGCACCGGCTCCGGTACGTCGTGCTCTTCACCGGGGGCGTCGATCTCCGCGGCCACCGTGTCCGAGAGCCGCCGCACCTGGAAGAGCTCCGCCAGGTCGGCCGCCCGCGCCGGAGCCACCGGCAGCAGCGGCAGGCCCGCGGCCAACGGGAGCAGGTCCGGGGCGTCCGCGACCAGCGCGTCGGCCGCGTCCACCACGACCACCTCGCCGTCCTCCACCGCGCGCAGCGCGTCGGGCAGCGTGACCTGCTCGGGGTCCAGGTCCGCCAGCGCCCCGTACAGGGCGTGCAGTTGGTGTCCGCTCACCTCGCGGTCCGGGTCGCCGAGCCGCCCCAGCAGCTCGGCCGCGCCGCCGGGCTCCTCCAGCAGGGCGGCCACGGAGGTCCGTACGCCCAGCGCCCGCAGGACCTGCTCGTCCTCGAACCCGGTGGCGTCGGCCGGGGTGTACAGCCCGGCGAGCAGCGGGTCCCCGCCCGCCGCGCGCAGCCCGGCCGGGCGGCGGCCGTCGAGCACCGGGTGGTCGCGCAGCCACCAGGCGGTGTACGAGCGCACCGACCGGGTGGTGCCGTCGGGGAGCAACACCCGCACCGGTTGGGTCAGGGCGTCCCGCAGCGGCGGCTGCGCGAGCATGGCCAGCGCGCGCGGCCAGCAGTCGTCGTCGACCAGGTCCAGGTCCCGTACCGCGACCAGCTCGGTGGCGACCGGCGGGACCGGGGTCTCGGGGAGCTGGTCGAGCAGGTCCTCGCACCAGACGTCCACCGCGTCCAGCAGCCCCGCGTCGTCCGGCTCGGCGAAGTCGCCCTCGCGCGGCTCCAGTTCGTCCGGGTCGAGCACCACGTCGGTGGCCCGCACCAGCTGGAAGGTGGCGAGCACCCCGCACGCGGCGAGGGTGTCCGCCCCCCACTTCGCGGCCAGTTCGCCGTCGACGTACGGGATCTCGTCCTCGCGGATCACCGAGGCCAGGGGGCTGTCGGGCAGCAGCAGTTCGCCGGCGGGGGTGAGCTCGCCGTCCTCGTCGGGCAGCGCGAGGGCGCCCAGCCAGGGTTCGTCACCGGGCGCGAGGGCGGCGCCGCGGATCAGGCCGAGCACGATGTCGGCCAGCTCCTCGGGGTCGAGCGCGTCCTCGTCCCAGATCTCGCCCGCATCCAGCGAAGCGGCCACCGCGGCCCGCACCTGCGGGGTGCCCAGCACGGCGCGCGGGGTCGCGGGCAGCGCGCCCAGCTTCTCCAACAGCGGGTGCGCGGCGTCCGGGTGGGCCACCTTGAGGCCGAGCCGGGTCAGCCCGCCCGGGGTGTCGGGGCCGGGGAGCAGGACGTGCCGCGGGCCGATGGCGGTGCGGATGCCGGGGGCGGCGGAGCGCTCCGGCTCGCCGAAGGAGTCGTACGTGTCGTACGCGTCGAAGGCGTCGAAGGCGGTGTGCTCGCCGGGGCCCCCGGGCTCTTCGCCGGTCGGCGCCAGCGGCACCGGCAGGCCCGACAGGCGCTCGGGGTCCACGCCCGCGAGGGTGTCGTACAGCCGGTACCACCAGTGCGGCGGCCGGTCCGCGCCCGCGATCCGCTCGATGGCGTCGCCGAGCGGGAGCCGTCCGACGCCCAGGGTGCGCAGCTCGGCGCGCCGCTCCAACCCGGCGGGGAGCAGGGTCGGCAGCACCTCGGCCAGGACCCGTACGGTGTCGGCGCCCGCTCCCTCCACCACCTCGGCCTCGAAGGGGCGCAGCGCGGCCCGGCCCTCCTGCGGATCCGCGTCGGGCGCGGCGGCCGGCACGGCGGCCGGGGCGAGGAAGGCGGTCCGGGGCAGCCGCTCCAGCACGGCGGCCCGCAGCGCGCCGTCCAACTCGCCCTTGCCGAGCGGTCCGGGCACCAGGTCGACCAGGGCGGTGCTCACCGGCTCCCACGCGCCGAGGAGCGCGGCGTAGGCGTCGGCGGCCCGCTGCACCAGGAAGTCGGTCAGCGGCCCGGGCGCGGGGTGGCGGCGGGTGGTGTCCAGCGGCAGGGTCGCGATGAGCAGCGCGGGGATGCCGAGGGGTTCGTCGGTGGGGGTCGGCGCGTGCACGACGGGTGCGGTGGCCGGGCGCACGGGCGCGCCGTCCGCGTCGACGGGCACGGACCAGGAGACGGACCAGGCGGGCCGCAGCCGTTCCTCGACGGGCCGGTCGGCGAGGAGTTCGGGGGCGATGGCGCCGGTGTCCCGCACGGTGCGCCAACGCCGGACGCCGTCGCCACCGGCGGCGGCGCTGTCCTCGATGACCGTGTACGGGCCCTCCGCGCGGCGGCGCAGCGTGCGCACGCCCGCCGGGGTCTCCACGACCACCTCGGTCAGCCCGGACAGGGTCAGCAGCAGTGCGTCGTCGATCCCGGCCAGCAGCCGCTCGACGAGGTCGGCGGCGGCCGCGTCGCGCAGCGGCAGGACGACCACGGTGTCGTAGCCGTCGGGCGCGGTGCCCTCGGCGGGCAACGGCAGTCGCAGCAGCGGGACGTGGCCGTCGCGGCGGCGCAGTTCGTCGCCGAGGCCGGGGCTGCCCTGGGAGGCGCCCCGGGCCAACTCGCGCGCCTCGGCCAGGGACCAGCGGACCCCGCCGTGCCGGCCGAGGACGGCGGGTTCGTCGGTGACGGCGAGGACGGCCGCGAAGCCGACGCCGAAGCGGCCGACGCTGTCCCAGGCGCTCTCGCCGGGTCGGTCCCCGGCGGCCTCGCGCTTGGCGGAGGCGCGCAGGGTGCTCAGCGACTCCACGCCGGTGGCGTCCAGCGGGGCACCGGTGTTGGCGACGGCGAGCACGCCGTGACCGCCCTCGCCGGAGTGCAGGGTGAGCCGGAGCCGCCCGGTGGTGTGGGCCCGGGCGGCGGCGTCGGCCGCGTTCTGGGCCAGCTCGACGACGAGCCGGTCCCGGTAGCCGCCGAGCGCCAGGTCCTCCTCGGCGTTGGCGTCCTCCCGGAACCGGGTCGGGCCCGCGCCCCAGGAATCGAGGACTCCGCGTCGCAGCCGGGCCGTCCCGAAGGGGTCCACGCCGCCTTCGGCCGCCGTTACTCGCACGCTCACGCCGCTGCCTCCCAGCTGTACCGCATTCATCGAATGCCGAAGCCCCGAAGGTATCGCGGTCGCGGCGGCCCGGTCGCGCCGGGCCGCGGGCGGGGGCCGACCGTGCCGGTGGTGCCTACGCCTTGCCCGTGAGGTGGGCGTAGACCACGACGTTGGCGTCCCAGTGGCGGTCGTTGGTGAGCTTGCCGCCGCAGGTGATCAGCCGCAGTTCGGCCTTGCCGTGCGTGTCCCCGTAGACGGTGTCGGTGGGGAACGCGTCCTTCTTGTAGGTCTCGATGCGGTCCACCGCGAAGACGGCGGTGCTGCCGTCGGCCCGGTGGATCTCGATCTTCTCGTCCTTCTTCAGCTGCTTGAGGTTGAAGAAGACGGCTTCGGGGGCCTGCGGCGTGTCCATGTGGCCGACGACGGCCGCGGCGCCCTTCTCCCCGGGGGTGGGGCCCTCCTTGTACCAGGCCGCGTCCTTCGGCTTGGCGAAGTCCGGATCCTGCATGTGGCCCTTGGCGTCGAGGCCGACCGTGTCGAGCGCGGCGTCGACCTTGATGTCCGGGATCTTGATGTGGTCCGGTACGGACGGTTCCAGCACCGAGGCGTTCGAGGCGCCCGCAGGGGCGGACTTGGTGTCGGCGCCGCTGCCGGAGCAGCCGGTGACGAGGACGGCGGCGAGGCCGGCGGCGCCCGCCAGGGCGGCCGCGCGGCGTGCGCGGCCGCCCTGGCGGGGGAGGAGCTGGTCAGCCATTGTTCGCGGTGTCCTCGGCGACGTATCCGACGGGGGCCTGACCGGTGTTCACGGAGCCCTTGGGCTTCTTGTGCTCGCTCGGGTTCAGGGGCTTCAGGTCGTGGTCGCCCTTGCTGCCCTTGGCCTCGACCGAGAACTTGACCGTGTCGAACTTCTTGCCGCCGGCGAAGGCGTCGACGCCGTAGTAGCCGGTCTTCACGTCCTTGGCGACGGTCGCGGTGCCGGTCCAGGTGCCCTTGCCGTCGTTCTTCAGGTTCACCTTGCCGCCGAAGGCGTCCGACGTGACGGAGGCGTTCTTCTCGGTGGTCTTGAGGGTGACGACGACCTTGTCACCGGGGTGGCCGAAGTCGGTGGAGAGCTGGAGGGTGGACGGCTGCGGCTTGGGGTCCGGGTTGCCGGACTTGACGGTGAGCTGGGCGGTGGCGTCGAGCTTCTTGCCGTCGGGGCCCGTGCCCGTGAGGGAGACGCCGTAGTTGCCCGCGGCCACCTTGGCGACCTTGGCGGTGGCGCCCCGGCCGTCGGTCATCTTGACGTCGTCCAGCGCCTTGGAGGAGATGTGGAGGTTGGTCGAACCGTCCGGCACCTCCATCGAGAGCGAGATGGAGTCGCCCGGCTTGGCGGCGGAGGTCGACAGCTTCAGGGCCACCGGCGCGGCGTGGGCGTCCTTGCTGGGGCTGGGGCTGCTCGACGCCGTCGGGCTGGCATCGGCGGCGAAGGCGACGGTGGGGACCGCCAGGGCCATCGAGGAGGCGAGGGCGATCGCCGAGAAGGTAAGTGCCTTGCGCATGGGATTTCCTCCTGAACGGGCCGGGGTTTTTCCCGGCACACCAGACATGAGGGACATCCTGGGGTGCTCGGTTGCAGGGCTCCGGACCGGTGGAGGAGGGCCCTGCCGAAGGTCCCGCGGGGTGAATCCGCAGGCGGGCGCGGGGATCGGGGTGGTCCGTTTGCGGGCTCTTTGCCCTGATTTTTGGGACCAAAGTCCCGGAGGTGGGCCGGCCCGCGCCCCACAACGCGCGACCCCCGGCGACGGATCGTCACCGGGGGTCGCGCAGGGCTCGTTCGGAGCGGCCCGTACGGTCAGAGCTTCTCGATCACGTGGTCGATGCAGGCGGTGAGCGCCAGTACGTCCGCCGGGTCGATCGCCGGGAACATCGCCACGCGCAGCTGGTTGCGGCCCAGCTTGCGGTACGGCTCGGTGTCCACGATGCCGTTGGCGCGCAGCACCTTGGCGATCGCGGCCGCGTCGATGTCGTCCGAGAAGTCGATCGTGCCGATCACCGACGAGCGCTTCGAGGCGTCCGTGACGAAGGGCTCCGCGTACTTCGACGCCTCGGCCCAGCCGTACAGGTTGGCCGCGCTGGCCGCCGTACGGGCGGTCGCCCAGTCCAGTCCGCCCTGGCTGTTGATCCACTCCAGCTGCTGGTTCAGCAGGAAGAGGGTGGACAGCGCGGGGGTGTTGTAGGTCTGGTTCTTGACCGAGTTGTCGATCGCCGTCGGCAGCGAGAAGAACTCCGGGATGTGCCGGCCGGAGGCGTGCACGCGGGCCGCGCGCTCCAGGGCCGCCGGGGAGAAGGCGGCCAGCCACAGGCCGCCTTCGGAGGCGAAGGACTTCTGCGGGGCGAAGTAGTAGACGTCGGTCTCGGTGATGTCCACCGGCAGGCCGCCGGCGCCCGAGGTCGCGTCCACCAGGACGAGTGAACCCTCGTCGGCGCCCACGACGCGCTTGATGGGCGCGGCGACACCCGTCGAGGTCTCGTTGTGCGTGTACGCGTACACGTCCACGCCCGCCTCGGCGACCGGCTCGGGGTGGGTTCCCGGCTCGGAGGAGATGACGGACGGCGCGTCCAGCCACGGCGCGAGCTTCGCGGCCGTCGCGAACTTGGACGAGAACTCGCCGAAGGTGAGGTGCTGGGACTTCCGCTCGATCAGACCGGCGGTCGCGATGTCCCAGAAGGCGGTGGAGCCGCCGTTGCCCAGGATCACCTCGTAACCCTCGGGGAGGGAGAAGAGGTCCCGGACGCCTTGGCGCACCGAACCGACCAGGTTCTTGACCGGGGCCTGTCGGTGGGAGGTTCCGAGGAGGGAGGTACCGGTGGCGGCCAGCGCGTCCAGCGCGTCCGTCCGCACCTTGGAGGGGCCCGCGCCGAAACGTCCGTCGGCGGGCTTGATGTCAGCGGGAATCTGGATCTCGGCCACGAGCGGAGCGTATCCGGTACCGGGCCGCCCCTCGGAGGCGCGTCCACCCGGTGAGACGCGCGGGGACGGTGGCAGGGTGTTCGCGTGACGGGAACCGGGGATCTTGAACGGGCATTGCGGGTCGAGCTGCGCGGAGAGGTGGATTTCGGCGCCGCGGCCCGGGCGTTGACCACCATGGACGCCTCCAACTACCGCCGCGTCCCGCTCGGCGTGGTCGCCCCGCGCGACACCGAGGACGTGGCGGCGGCCCTGCGCGTGTGCGCCGACGCGGGCGTGCCCGTCGTCCCGCGCGGCGGCGGCACCTCCATCGCCGGCCAGGCCACCGGGACCGGCGTGGTGCTCGACCTCACCCGGCACATGAACGCCCTGGTGTCGCTTGACCCGGCCGCGCGGACGGCGGTGGTCCAGCCCGGCCTCGTCCTCGACCGGCTCCGGGACGCGGCGCGCCCGCACGGCCTGACCTTCGGACCGGACCCCTCCACCCACTCCCGCTGCACCCTCGGCGGCATGATCGGCAACAACGCCTGCGGGGCCCACTCGGTGGCCTGGGGCACCACCGCCGACAACGTGCACGAGCTCGCGGTCACCACGTACGGGGGCGCCGCGCACCGGATCGGCACCGGCTGGGCCGGCGCCCCGACCGGGCTGCGGGACCTGGTCGCGCAGAACCTGGAACCGCTGCGCACCGGGATGCCCCGCGACCTCGCGCGCCGGATCTCCGGGTACGCGCTGGACGCGCTGCTGCCCGAACGGGGCGTGGGGCTGGCCCGGGCCTTCTGCGGGAGCGAGGGCACGCTCGGGGTGGTGACCGAGGCCGTCGTGCGCCTGGTGGAGGCGCCGCCCGCGCCGGTCCTCGTGGTGCTCGGTTACGCCGACGAGGGCGCGGCGGCGGACGCGGCCGCGGGGCTGCTGCCGCTGGGGCCGCTGACCGTGGAGGGGATGGCGGCGGACCTGGTGGGGGACGCGGAGGCCGGATCGCTGCCGCGCGGGGGCGCCTGGCTGTTCGTGGAGGCGCGGGACGCGGGCGCCGCGCGCGAGACCGTACGGGCCGCCGACGCGCTGGACGCGCGCGTGATCGCCGACCCGGCCGGACAGCGCGCGCTGTGGCGGATCCGCGAGGACGCCGCGGGCACGGCGACGAGGGGGCCGGACGGACGAATGGCCTGGCCCGGCTGGGAGGACTGCGCGGTCCCGCCCGCCCGGCTCGGCGCCTACCTGCGCGAGTTCCGGGCCCTGCTCGCCGCGCACGGGCTGCGCGGAACGCCGTACGGGCACTTCGGCGAGGGGTGCGTGCACGTCCGCATCGACTTCGACCTGGTCTCCGCGGCGGGCGTGGCCCGCTTCCGGACCTTCTCCGAGGAACTCGCCGACCTGGTCGTCTCCCACGGCGGCTCGCTGTCGGGGGAGCACGGCGACGGCCAGGCGCGCGCCGAACTGCTGCCCCGGATGTACGGACCGGAGCTGGTCCGCCTCTTCGGCGCGTACAAGGACGTGTGGGACCCGGCCGGCGGCATGAACCCCGGCATGCTCGCCCGCCCGGCCGCTCTGGACGAGAACCTGCGCTTCGCGGTGCTGCCGCTGGGGGAGGGGGCCGCGTCCGGGGCCGAAGGCGGGCTCGGGTCCGCGCGCGGGCTCGCCCGGGAGGTCGCCCGCTGCGTCGGGGTCGCGAAGTGCCGGTCCACCGGGCCCGCCGCGGACGTGATGTGCCCCTCGTACCGGGTGACGGGGGAGGAACGGCACTCCACGCGCGGCCGGGCCCGGCTGCTGCACGAGATGCTGGCCGGCGAGATCATCACGGACGGCTGGCGCTCGGCCGAGGTGCACGAGGCCCTCGACCTGTGCCTCGGCTGCAAAGGGTGCCGCAGCGACTGCCCGGTGGGTGTGGACATGGCCACCTACAAGAGCGAGTTCCTGCACCGGCACTGGGCGGGCCGGATCCGACCGCTGGCCCACTACACGATGGGCGGGCTCCCACAGTGGCTGCGCCTCATCGCCGCGCTGCGCGCCGCCCCGCTGGTCAACGCGGTCGGGCGGGTGGTGCCGGTGCCGGGGCTGGCCCGGGAACGATCGCTGCCGCAGCTGGCGCGGGCGCCGTTCGGCCGCGAGTGGGGCGGCCCGGGGGCGGACCTTCCGGGGGCGGACGGCCCGGAGGTGCTGCTGTGGCCCGACACCTTCACGGAACACCTGTCCCCGCAGGTCGGGCGGGCCGCCGTACGCGTCCTGGAGGCGGCGGGGCTACGGGTGTCCCGCGCCGGCGGCCGCTCGACGGCGCTCTGCTGCGGGATCACGTACGTGTCCACGGGCCGCCTCGACCGGGCGCGCGCGGTGCTGCGGCGCACCTTGGACGCGGTGGATCCGGTCGGTGGGCCGGGTGCGGCGGACGAGGGGAGCGGCGTACGGGCCCCCGTCGTCGTCCTGGAACCCAGCTGCGCGGCGGCGCTGCGCACCGACCTGCCCGCGCTGCTCCCGGACGACCCGCGGGCGGCCCGGCTGGCCGCGTCGGTACGGACCTTCGCGCAGGTGCTGGAGGAGCGCGCCCCGCGGTGGCGGCCGCCCCGGCTGGACCGCGCGGTGGTCGGACAGACCCACTGCCACCAGCACGCCGTCCTCGGCGACGGCGCGGAGCGCCGACTGCGCGAACGGGCCGGGCTGGCCGGCGGGCTCAGCAGCGGCTGCTGCGGGCTGGCGGGGAACTTCGGCTTCGAACCGGGCCACCACGAGGTGTCGGTGGCCTGCGCCGAGGAACAGCTGCTCCCGGCGCTGCGCGCGGCGGACGCGGGGACCGCGGTCCTCGCGGACGGCTACTCCTGTCGCACCCAGATCGCCCAGCTGGGCGGGCAGCGGGCGTTGCACCTGGCGGAACTCCTGGCGGAGGGGCTGTGAGGGAACGGCCACAGGGGCGGAAACAGGAACGGCCACAGGGTCGGAAACAGGGGCGGGAAACACGGTTGTAAGGAAACACATAGAGCCAGACTCCTTACCAACCCCTTAGCCTGGAGAGATGTCCGCACCCTCCCCCGCGCCCGCCCCGGCCCCCTCCGCATCCTCGACGCCCGCCGCCTCCGTCATCCCCTCGACGCCCGCGCCCGCGGGCGGTACGAGCCGGTTCGGGCCGGTCGCGCTGGTCGTCTCGGCCGGGCTCTCGGTGCAGTTCGGAGCGGCTCTGGCGGTCATGATCATGCCGCGCGCGGGCGCGGCGGGCGTGGTCACGCTGCGGCTGGCGGCCGCCGCGATCGTGCTCCTGCTGATCTGCCGGCCCAAGGTGCGCGGGTACGCGCGCGCCGACTGGACCACGGTGGTGGTCTTCGGGATCACGATGGCGGCCATGAACGGGCTGTTCTACCAGGCGGTGGACCGGATCCCGCTCGGACCGGCCGTCACCCTGGAGGTGCTCGGACCGCTCGCGCTGTCCGTGATCGTCTCGCGGCGATTGGTGAACCTGCTGTGGGCGGGGCTGGCCCTCGCGGGCATCGTGCTGCTCTCCGGCCACGGCGGGGGCGGCGGTTTCGGCTCCCTCGACCTCGTCGGGGCCGCGTTCGCGCTGGGCGCGGGCGCGATGTGGGCGGCGTACATCGTCTTCAGCGCCCGTACGGGCCGCCGCTTCCCGCAGGCCGACGGCCTCGCCCTGGCGATGGCGGTCGCGGCGGTGCTGTCGCTGCCGCTCGGCATCATCGAGGCGGGCCCGGCCCTGCTCGTCCCCAGCACGCTGGCGCTCGGCGTCGGGGTCGCGGTGATGTCCTCGGTGCTGCCGTACACGCTGGAGATGCTGGCCCTACGGCGCCTGCCGGCGCCCACCTTCGCGATCCTGATGAGCCTGGAGCCGGCCATCGCCGCGACCGCGGGCTTCCTGATCCTGCACCAGGCCCTCTCCGCGCTGGACGCCCTCGCGATCGCCCTGGTGATCGCGGCGAGCATGGGCGCGGTCCGCGCCCAGACGACCCGCAAGCGGGGGTAGCGCGGCTTCGCCGCGGGGGCGGGGGCTTCGGGTGGGGCGGGGTCGGTGGGGTTCCGGGGGCTGCCCGTCAGTTCGACTGTCTCTCCGTGCCGGGGCGACCTGTCAAGGGCGCTCCTTCGTCGCGTCGCTGCGCGATGTCGCTCC
>NZ_JBITDP010000020.1:0-109491 GCF_044454405.1 Streptomyces sp. NPDC051555
CGCCCGGTTACATTTCGAACCCGGAAGCTAAGCCTTTCAGCGCCGATGGTACTGCAGGGGGGACCCTGTGGGAGAGTAGGACGCCGCCGAACAATCTTTCAAAGGACCCTTGGTCCAGCGTTCAACGCTGGACCAAGGGTCTTTTTTGTTTTTATTCGATTTGCGCCGAAGCGCGGCCATGGGTTGGTTGCGCGAGAATGACTAGCGGTACCCCGAAGACAGGAGTCACACCCATGTCCAACTCTCCCGACGATCGTCCGGAGCGCGAGCCTCGTCGTAACGACGGCGGTGACAGGGGCGGCTACCGCGGGGGCCGTGACGACCGTGGTGGCGACCGCCCTCAGGGCGGCGGCTTCCGTGGTGGCGACCGTCCGAGCTACCCGCGTCGTGATGACCGTGGCGGCGACCGTCCACAGGGTGGTGGCGGCGGCTTCCGCCGCGACGACCGTGGCGGCGACCGCCCGAGCTTCCCCCGTCGTGACGATCGCGGTGGCGACCGTCCGCAGGGCGGCGGTTTCCGTGGCCGCGATGACCGTGGTGGCGACCGTCCCAGCTTCCCCCGTCGTGATGACCGTGGTGGCGACCGTCCGCAGGGTGGCGGCTTCCGTCGCGACGACCGTGGTGGCGACCGCCCGAGCTTCCCCCGTCGTGACGACCGTGGTGGCGACCGTCCGCAGGGCGGCGGTTTCCGTGGCCGCGATGACCGTGGTGGCGACCGTCCCAGCTTCCCGCGTCGTGATGACCGTGGTGGCGACCGTCCGAGCTACCCCCGTCGCGACGACGACCGTGGGAGCCGTCCGAGCTTCCCGCGTCGTGATGACGACCGTGGTGGGTTCCGTGGCGGTCGTGACGACCGCGGCGGTGACCGCCCGAGCTTCCCGCGTCGCGACGACCGCGGTGGCGACCGTCCGCAGGGCGGCGGTTTCCGTGGCCGCGATGACCGTGGTGGCGACCGTCCGAGCTACCCCCGTCGCGACGACCGTGGTGACCGTGGCGGCGACCGTGGTGGGTTCCGTGGCGGTCGTGACGACCGCGACAGCGACTACCGCGACCGCGAGCCGATCAAGCGCCTTCCGATCGACGACGACGTCACGGGTCACGAGATCGACGCGGACGTTCGCCAGGAGCTGCTGAGCCTGCCGAAGGGTCTCGCCGAAGAGGTCTCGCGCAACCTGGTCATGGTGGCCCGGCTGATCGACGAGGACCCGGAGCAGTCCTACGCCTACGCCCGCATCGCGCTGCGGCTGGCCTCGCGCGTCGCCGCCGTCCGTGAGGCCGCCGGCTTCGCGGCGTACGCCACGCAGAAGTACAGCGAGGCGCTCGCCGAGTTCCGTGCCGCGAAGCGGATGACCGGTTCGGTCGAGCTGTGGCCCGTCATGGCCGACTGCGAGCGCGGCCTCGGCCGTCCGGAGCGGGCGCTGGCGATGGCCGGCGAGCCCGAGGTGCAGAAGCTGGACAAGGCCGGCCAGGTCGAGATGCGTCTCGTCGCGGCCGGTGCCCGGCGGGACATGGGGCAGCTCGACGCCGCCATCGTGACCCTGCAGAGCCCCGAGCTGGCCTCCGCCACCGTGCACCCGTGGACCGCCCGCCTGCGGTACGCCTACGCCGACGCCCTGCTGGCCAACGGCCGCGAGGACGAGGCGCGCGAGTGGTTCGCCAAGACGATCGAGTCCGACAAGGACGGCTCGACCGACGCGTCCGACCGGCTCGCCGAGCTGGACGGCGTCGAGTTCGTCGACGCGATGGACGACGACGATGACGACGACGACCGCGCCGCGCTCAGCGACGAGGACCGTCGGGTCCAGGACTCGGACGACAAGGGCGTCGCCGAGTACTACGACGAGGACGACGACGAGTACGAGCCGTCCGACGCCCGTGAGGACGACGAGGACGACGCGTACGAGTCGGCCGAGGCCCGTGAGGTCGACGACGAGGACGACGAGGACGAGCTGATCGCCCGCGCCGAAGCGGACGCCGACGTCGCCGACGAGATCCTCGTCGAGGACGACGAGCTCGACCGCGCCGCCGAGGACAAGGGCCGCGACAACGCCTGACGCACGGCGTGAAGCATGAAGAAGGGCGGTACCCCATCGGGGGTACCGCCCTTCTTCATGTCCGGGGTCAGTTCAGGCTGCGCAGGACCAGCCCGGTCGCCGGCTTCGGGCCGAAGGAGGTGGACTTGCGGGGCATCGTGACGCCCTGGCGCGCCAGCTCCCGGACCACGTCCTCGCGTACCGGGTGGAGCAGTACCGCCGTGCCGCCGTTGCGCTCGGCCATGTCGACCGTCGCCTCGGTGTCGTGGATGTACATGATGTGTTCGGCGGAGTCGGGGACCTGCCACAGGGCGTCCAGCAGGGTCGCGTGCAGGACGGTCGCGTCGAGCCGGCGCCAGGCCTCGGGGCGGTCGTGGCGGACCGTGCGGTCGATCAGCTCCGGGTCGGGGTCACTGACCAGGTGGAAGGCGCCGTCGCCGGTGAGCAGGAAGGCATTGCCGGCTTCGGAGGCCGCGCCGAGGGCGGTCAGCGCTTCGTCCAGCGTGCCCTCGATCCGGCGGACGCGGAACGAGCCCTCCAGCGCGGCCAGCGCGTCGGCGACCGGCAGGCGGCGCAGCATCCGGTGGATCGCGCGGACCTGGAGCGGGTAGCGGGCCGTGTCCACGAGCAGGACCAGGCCGAAGTCCCACGGGGTGGGGCTGTGGTGCTCCTCCTGGAGGCGCAGGTACGTCGCCCAGCGGTGGTGGCCGTCGGCGATGAGGGCCTGGCGGTGCCCGAGGTCGGCGGTGACGGCGGCCAGTTCGGCGGGGTCGGTTATGGCCCACAGCCGATGGCAGAAGCCGTCCTCGGTGGTGGTGGACAGCAGCGGGGGACGCTCGGCGGTGGCCTCGACCACGTCGGCCGCCCCGACCGTCCCGACCGCTCCTGCGGCGGCGCCGCCGTCGTCGCTGCGGTAGGTCAGCAGCAGCGGTTCCAGGTTGGCGGAGGTGGCACGCATCAGACCGGCGCGGTCGGTGACCACGTGCGGCATGACGTCCTCGTGCGGCAGCACGATCCCGGCGTCGGCCGTGGACAGGGCGAGCGCGCCGATGACCCCGCGCTGGAGCATGTCGCCCCTGCGCTGCTCGTACACGTACAGAGCCGGTTCCGGATCGGCGCTGAGGATGCCCTCGGCGAGCCAGTCGTGCAGGGTCCGGGCGGCCTGTTCGTTGCGCGCGGAGGGGGTGTCGGCCTGCGGCAGGATGAGACGGACGATGTTGTGGGGATCCGCTGACTCGAGGTGATGGAGTCCGTCAGGTCGGACGACCACGTCGTAGGGGGGTGAGGTGACGGCGGCGAGGCTGCCAACGCGCTCCGGGACGTAACGCAGCCCGTGGAATGGCATCAGGCGCAGCCCGTCGTGCATTCCGTGTTCCTCGGTACCAAGTGTGGTCATTGGTGCATGGTAAGTCCCGTCTCAAGGTGCGGGATGATCAGAACGAGCACGGAACTGGCCAGATGGGACGAAGGGACGGTCACGATGACCCGGCAGAGCAGGACCAGGCCCGCGGGCAGCGAGCGCAGTCTGCACCAGGCGTACGACACGGCCCTGCTGGACCTCGACGGGGTGGTCTACGCGGGGGGCGAGGCGATCGCGCACGCCGTGGAATCGCTGCTGGCGGCCCGGTCCGAGGGGATGCACCTCGCCTACGTCACCAACAACGCCCTGCGGACCCCCGACACGGTCGCCGCGCACCTGACCGAGCTGGGCATCCCCTCCGCGGCGGCCGAGGTGATCACCTCGGCGCAGGCGGTGGCCCGACTGATCGCGGATCAGGTGCCCGCCGGATCGAAGGTGCTGGTCATCGGTGGTGAGGGGCTGCGCGTCGCGCTCCGCGAGCGCGGTCTCGTGCCGGTGGAATCGGCGGACGAGGAGGACCTGGCGGCGGTGGTCCAGGGCTTCGGGGGGCCGGACATGCCGTGGGGGCGCTTCGCGGAGGCCTCGTACGCGATCGCGCGCGGGGTGCCGTGGTTCGCCTCCAACACCGACCTGACGATCCCGAGCGCGCGGGGCATCGCGCCGGGCAACGGCGCCGCGGTGGAGGTCGTACGGATCGCCACGGGCGCGGAGCCGCAGGTGGCGGGGAAGCCGCTGCCCCCGATGCACCGCGAAACGATCCTGCGGACCGGCGCCGAGCGGCCGCTGGTGGTCGGGGACCGGCTGGACACCGACATCGAGGGCGCCTTCCACGGGGAGGTGGACTCACTGCTCGTGCTGACCGGGGTGACGGACGGGGCGCAGCTGCTGCGGGCGGAGCCGAAGTACCGGCCGACGTACGTGGACCGGGACCTGCGGGGGCTGCTGACCGGGCAGCCCGAGGTGGTCGGGGTCGGGGACGGCTTCCGCTGCGGGGCGTGGACCGCGGTCGCACGGGACGGTGTATTGGAGCTGCGCGCGGCGGACGACGACGGGGTGGACGCGGGGGGCGATCCGCTCGATCCGCTGGACGGGCTGCGGGCGCTGTGCGCGGCGGCCTGGACGCACGCGGGGGAGGGCTCCTGCACGCTGGACGCCGGCAAGGTGCTGGCCCGGCTGGGCCTGTAGCCCGCCGTTCGCGGACGCGGGTCCGCTCCTCGTGGACGCGCCGGGCCCCGGCCCGGCGCGTCGGGGACCACGGACCTGCGCAAGGGGCCGTTCGGGCGACTTGGAGGAGGTAGAGGGTAGGCTAACCTAACCTCCGTGTTGGTCGAAAGTCCCCCCGAACAGAGCGCGGCCGTGACGGCCGCCCCCCGCCCGCGCCACGCGGCGCGCACCGTCGGTCTGCTGGCCGCCCTCGCGGCGCTGGTGCTGATCGCGCTGGCGAGCATCGCCGTGGGCGCCAAGCAGATGCCGCTCGACCAGGTCTGGCACGGCCTGTTCCACTACACGGGCACGCCCGCGGACGTGGTGGTCAAGGACCTCCGGGTGCCCCGGACCCTCCTCGGCCTGCTGGTCGGCCTCGGCCTCGGTCTCTCCGGCGCGGTGATGCAGGCGCTGACCCGCAACCCGCTCGCCGAACCGGGCATCCTCGGCGTCAACGCGGGCGCCGCGGCGGCCGTGGTCTCCGCCATCAGCTTCTTCGGGGCGTCCAGCCTGAGCGAGTTCGTCTGGTGGGCCTTCCTCGGCGCCGCCGTCGTCTCCGTGGTCGTCTACGTGCTGGGCGGCAGCCGCAGCGCCACACCGGTCCGGCTCGCCCTCGCCGGTACGGCGGCCAGCGCCGCGCTCGTCGGCTACATCAACGCCGTGCAGCTCATGGACAGCAAGGCGCTGGAGAAGCTGCGCTTCTGGACCGTCGGCTCGCTGGCCTCGGCCAACATGGAGACCGTGCGCCAGGTGGCGCCGTTCCTCCTGGTGGGCGCGGCCCTCGCGCTCTGCCTGGGGCGGCCGCTCAACGCCATGGCGATGGGTGACGACACCGCGCGGGCGCTCGGCGCGAACCTGACCCTGACCCGGATCACCGCGATGGTGGCGATCACCCTGCTCTGTGGCGCGGCGACCGCCGCCTGCGGGCCCATCGTCTTCATCGGGCTGATGATCCCGCACCTGGTGCGCTTCTTCACCGGACCGGACATGCGCTGGGTGCTCGTCTACTCCGCGGTGCTCTCGCCGGCGCTGCTGCTCGGCGCGGACGTCGTCGGCCGGGTCGTCACCCGTCCGGCGGAGCTGCAGGTCGGCATCGTCACCGCGCTCATCGGCGGGCCGGTCTTCATCTACCTCGTCCGGCGCAAGAGGATGGCCCAGCTGTGAACGCGAAGACCGGTCCCGCAGTGAAGGGCGCGAAGGGCGCGAAGGGCGCGAAGGGCGCGAAAGCGCTGAAGGGGTCGAAGGGGTCGAAGGGGCCGAAGTCCCGGGGGGTGCGCACGCCCGGCGGGATTTCCCTGCGGGTGGAGCCGCGCGCCGTGGCCGTCGGCCTGCTGTCGCTGGCCGCCGCGCTGGTGCTGGCCGTACTGCTCATCGGGACCGGCGACTTCGAGATCGCCCCGCTGGACGTCGTCAGGACGCTGGCCGGCAACGGCACCCCCGCCCACGACTTCGTCATCAACGACCTGCGGCTGCCGCGGGTGATCGTCGCCCTCCTCGTCGGCGCGGCCCTCGGGATGGCCGGCGGCATCTTCCAGTCGGTCTCCCGCAACCCGCTGGGCTCCCCGGACCTGCTCGGCTTCGGCTACGGATCCGCGGTCGGCGCGCTCGTCGTGATCATCCTGTTCAAGGGCGACGCGAGCGCGGTGGCCACGGGTGCGATCGTCGGGGGCGTGCTGACCGGCGCGGTCGTCTACCTGCTGGCCTACAAGCAGGGCATCCAGGGCTACCGCCTCGTCCTCGTCGGCATCGGTGCCTCCGCGATGCTCGTCGCCGTCATCCAGTACCTGCTGACGAAGGCCCAACTGGTCGAGGCCTCCCGGGCGATGGTGTGGCTGACCGGATCACTGGCCGGGCGGGACTGGGCCCAGGTGTGGCCGCTGCTCGTGACCTGCCTGGTGGTCTTCCCGCTGGTGCTGGGCCAGGGCCGGGCGCTGCGCATGATGGAGATGGGCGACGACGCCGCGTACGCGTTGGGCGTCCGGGTGGAGCGCACCCGGATCCTGCTGATGCTCGCGGCGATCGTCCTGACCACGGCGGCGAGCGCCGCCGCCGGCCCGATCAGCTTCGTCGCGCTCGCCGCGCCCCAACTGGCGCGCCGGCTGACCCGTTCGCCCGGCTCGAACCTGCTCTCCGGCGCGCTCATGGGCGCCGTACTGCTGCTGCTGTCCGACTGGGCCTCGCAGCGCGCCTTCGGCTCCGATCAGCTCCCGGTCGGCGTGGTGACGGGCCTCGTCGGCGGCGTCTACCTGCTGTGGCTGCTCGTCACGGAGCGCAAGGCGGGCCGGATATGAGCGGCCGGCCCGTGAACCAGCCCCTGAATCGGCCCGCGACCCGGGCCGGAACCCAAGGAGTACCCCAAGTGCAGCGGCTGACCGCGCAGAACGTCACCCTCGGATACGACCAGCGGGTCATCGCCGAGAACCTGTCGGTGGAGATCCCCGACAACTCCTTCACGGTGATCGTCGGTCCCAACGCCTGCGGCAAGTCCACCCTGCTGCGCGCCCTGTCGCGGATGCTGAAGCCCGCGGCCGGGCAGGTGCTGCTGGACGGGCACGCGATCGGCTCGATGCCCGCGAAGAAGGTGGCCAGGACGCTCGGCCTGCTCCCGCAGTCCTCGATCGCCCCGGACGGCATCACGGTCGCCGACCTGGTCTCGCGGGGCCGCTACCCGCACCAGGGTCTGCTGCGCCAGTGGTCGCCGCAGGACGAGCGGATCGTCGAGGAGTCGATGGCCTCGACCGGGGTCGCCGAACTCGCCGACCGGGCCGTGGACGAACTCTCCGGCGGGCAGCGCCAGCGGGTGTGGATCGCGATGGCGCTGGCCCAGCAGACCCCGCTGCTGCTGCTGGACGAGCCGACGACGTACCTGGACATCCAGCACCAGATCGACGTGCTCGACCTGTGCGCGGAGCTCCACGAGGAGCGGGGGCGGACGCTGGTCGCCGTGCTGCACGACCTCAACCACGCCGCCCGTTACGCCACGCACCTGATCGCGATGCGCGACGGCGAGGTCGTCGCCGAGGGGCCGCCCGCCGAGGTGGTCACCGCCGAGCTGGTGGAGCGGGTCTTCGGGCTGCGCTGCCAGATCATCGACGACCCGGAGACGGGGACGCCGCTGGTGATCCCGGCCGCGCGCAGGGCCCGTACGAAGACCCCCGCGGCAGCGGCCGCGACGGCCTAGAGCAGGCTGCGCAGCCGCAGCAGGTCGCGGAAGCCGGCCTCCAGCCCGACCCGGCCGGAGGCCCAGGCCTTCGCGAACCTCAGCTCGCCCGCGACCATCGCCAGGAGGTCGTCGCCGCTCATCGAGAGGCGGATCTCCGCTTTGGCGCGGGGCGGTCCGGGGTGCGGCGAGGCCGCGTCCACCCGGATCCGGCCGCCGTCGAGGCGGCCCGTGAACGTCTGGTCCAGATCGGTGATGTGGCAGCTCAGGGAGCGGTCGAGCGCGACCGCGCCGCGCACGTCCCCGTCGGATCCGGCCAGGTTGTCGGAGAGTTTGTCGAGTGCTCCGCGGCACTCTTCGATCGTCGCCATGGTGATCCCGACCGTACCGCAGAGCCATGCGTGGCCGCGGCCCGCTTCGAGGTAGCGTCGGAGCATGACCGACGAAGCGCCCGAGGCCGTGCCCGAGGCCGTGCCCGAGCCGGGCGGCCCCGCGCCGCTGGGCCTCGTACGCACCCCCACCGGCCACGACCCGGTGGACGCGCGACTCGAACGGCTGGCGGACGCCGACCACCTCCCGGCGGACGGGCACGTCGCCGTGTACGAGGATGTACACCGGGCACTGCGCGACGAGCTGACCGCGCTCGACGCGCCGCCGCCCGCCCCGACAACGCCGTACGACCTCAGGAGCTGAACCGAACGTGGCAGGAGTGGCACGCCGCCGCCTGGACGCCGAACTGGTGCGCCGCAACATGGCCCGCTCGCGCGAGCACGCCGCGCAGCTGATCGCCGCGGGCCGGGTCACCGTGGGCGGGGCGACCGCGACCAAGGCCGCCACCCAGGTCGAGACCGCCGCGGCGCTCGTGGTCCGCAAGGACGACAACGACCCCGACTACGTCTCGCGCGGCGGCCACAAGCTGGCCGGTGCGCTGGACGCCTTCCGACCCCACGGGCTGGTCGTCGAGGGCCGCCGGGCGCTGGACGCCGGCGCCTCCACCGGCGGGTTCACCGACGTACTGCTGCGCTCCGGCATCGCGCACGTCGTCGCCGTCGACGTCGGCTACGGGCAGCTCGCCTGGTCGCTGCAGAGCGACGACCGGGTCACGGTGAAGGACCGGACGAACGTCCGCGAGCTGACGCTGGAGCAGATCGACGGGATCCCCGCCGACCTGGTCGTGAGCGACCTCTCCTTCATCTCCATCGGCCTGGTGCTGCCCGCGCTGGTGCGCTGCACGGCGCCGGACGCCGACCTCGTGCTCATGGTCAAGCCGCAGTTCGAGGTCGGCAAGGACCGGCTCGGCAGCGGCGGCGTCGTCCGCAGCGGCGAACTGCGGGCGGAGGCCGTGCGCGAGGTCGCCCGGCAGGCGGGGAAGCTGGGACTGGGTGTGTTGGGAGTCACCGCGAGTCCCCTTCCGGGCCCGTCCGGCAACGTCGAGTATTTTCTGTGGCTGAGGGCGGGAGCACCGGCACTCGACCCGGCGGATGTTGACCGTGCAGTGGCGGAGGGGCCGCAGTGACAGATTCAGCAACGGGTGGGGCAGCAACACGCACCGTCTTCCTGCTCGCGCACACCGGGCGGCCCGCGGCCATCCGCAGCGCCGAGCTGGTCGTCCAGGGCCTGCTGCGCTGCGGACTGGGCGTGCGGGTGCTGCGGCACGAGGCGGCGGACCTGCCGCTGCCGCCCGAGGTGGAACTCGTCACCGAGTCCACCCCCGGCGTCCTCGACGGCTGTGAGCTGCTCATCGTGCTCGGCGGTGACGGCACGCTGCTGCGCGGCGCGGAGTTCGCGCGCGGCTCCGGGGTGCCGATGCTGGGCGTCAACCTGGGCCGGGTGGGCTTCCTCGCCGAGGCCGAGCGGGACGACCTGGACAAGGTCGTCGACCGGGTGGTCACCAAGGCGTACGAGGTCGAGGAGCGGATGACCCTCGACGTGGCCGTCCACAACAACGGCGACGTCGTGCACCGGGACTGGGCGCTCAACGAGGCGGCCGTCCAGAAGGTGTCCCCGGAGCGGATGCTCGAAGTGGTCCTGGAGATCGACGGGCGGCCGGTGACCGGCTTCGGCTGCGACGGGATCGTCTGCGCCACCCCGACCGGTTCCACGGCCTACGCCTTCTCCGCGGGCGGACCGGTGGTCTGGCCGGAGGTCGAGGCCCTGCTGATGGTCCCGATCAGCGCGCACGCACTCTTCGCGAAGCCGCTGGTCACCTCGCCGGACTCGGTGCTCGCGGTGGAGGTCCAGCCCGGTACCCCGCACGGCGTCCTGTGGTGCGACGGCCGCCGCGCGCTGGAGCTGCCCGCCGGGGCCCGTGTGGAGGTCCGCCGGGGCGCCGTCCCGGTCCGGCTCGCCCGGCTGCACCACGCGTCCTTCACGGACCGCCTCGTCGCGAAGTTCGCCCTCCCGGTGTCGGGCTGGCGCGGGGCGCCCCACTAGTCGCCCCCGCTCGCCCGATCGAGGGCGGTCGCCGCGGGGACGGCGCATGGCGCGCGGGAAACCTCGGTATCGTCTGGGGCGTGCTTGAGGAGATGCGGATACGGTCGCTCGGAGTCATCGACGACGCGGTGGTCGAGCTGTCGCCCGGTTTCACCGCGGTGACGGGCGAGACCGGTGCGGGCAAGACGATGGTCGTCACGAGCCTCGGGCTGTTGCTCGGCGGACGGGCCGACCCGGCACTCGTACGGATCGGGGCCAAGGCCGCGATCGTCGAGGGCCGGATCGTGCTGCGCCCGGGCGCGCCCGCCGCGCTGCGGGCCGAGGAGGCCGGGGCCGAGCTGGACGACGGCGCCCTGCTGATCAGCCGCACGGTGTCCGCGGAGGGACGTTCCCGCGCCCATGTGGGCGGCCGCTCGGTGCCCGTCGGCCTGCTCGCCGAACTGGCGGACGACCTGGTCGCCGTCCACGGGCAGACCGACCAGCAGGGTCTGATGCGCCCCGCGCGCCAGCGCCAGGCCCTCGACCGGTACGCCGGTGACGCGGTCGCGGTACCGCTGGAGAAGTACGCGGCCGCCCACCGGCGGCTGCGGGCGGTGGCCGGCGAACTGGACGCGATCACCACCCGGGCCCGGGAACGGGCCCAGGAGGCGGACCTGCTGCGCTTCGGCCTGGAGGAGATCGCGGCCGTGGAGCCGCTGCCCGGCGAGGACGTCGAGCTGGCGGCCGAGGCCGAGCGGCTCGGCCACGCCGAATCCCTGGCCTCCGCGGCGGCCGTCGCGCACGCCGCGCTCGCCGGCAATCCGGAGGACCCCGAGGGCGTCGACGCCAACACCATGGTCGCGGGCGCGCACCGCGCACTGGAGTCCGTGCGCGCCCACGACCCGGCGCTCGGCGTGCTCGCCGAACGGATCGGGGAACTGGGGATCCTGCTCGCCGACGTGGCGGGCGAGCTGGCCGGTTACGCCGACGGGCTCGACGCGGATCCGCTGCGGCTGGCGGTGGTCGAGGAGCGGCGCGCCGCGCTGACCCAGCTGACCCGCAAGTACGGGCACGCCGGAGCCGCCGTGGACGCCGTCCTGGAGTGGGCCGAGCGGGGCTCCGTACGCCTGCTGGAACTCGACGGGGACGACGACCGGATCGAGGAGCTGACCGCCGAGCGCGATGCGCTGCGCTCCGAACTGTCCGGCCTGGCCCAGGCGTTGACAGACGCGAGGACGGAGGCGGCCACGCGCTTCGGCTCCGCCGTCACGGCCGAACTGGCCTCGCTGGCCATGCCGCACGCCCGCGTGAGCATCGACATCCGGCAGACCGAGGACGCCTCGGGCGAGGGCGTCGAGGTCGGCGGTCGCGTGGTGACCTACGGGCCCTCGGGCGCCGACGAGGTGGAGCTGCTGCTGGCCCCGCACCCGGGCGCGCAGCCGCGGCCTATCGCCAAGGGCGCCTCCGGCGGTGAGCTCTCCCGGGTGATGCTGGCGGTCGAGGTGGTCTTCGCGGGCTCGGACCCGGTGCCGACGTACCTCTTCGACGAGGTCGACGCGGGCGTCGGCGGCAAGGCGGCGGTCGAGGTCGGCCGGCGCCTCGCGAAGCTGGCGAAGACCGCGCAGGTCGTCGTCGTCACGCACCTCCCGCAGGTGGCGGCCTTCGCGGACCGGCAGCTGCTGGTGGAGAAGACCGTCGACGGGTCCGTCACCCGCAGCGGCGTCACCGTCCTGGAGGGCGAGGAACGGATCCGCGAGCTGTCGCGGATGCTGGCCGGCCAGGAGGACTCGGAGACCGCCCGGGCGCACGCGGAGGAACTGCTGGAGACCGCGCGCGCCGACGGGTAGGCGGCTACGGCCCGTCGCTGTGGGGAAGGGTCCACCGCGGCGCCGCGTCCGGCGCGGTGCCCGCCTCCGGGGGCCTTCTCCGGGGGCCTTCTCCCGGGCGGGCGTTTAATCGGATGTGCTTGCGGCGCAAGGTTGTTAGGTTCGCCGTGTGCCGAAGCTGAATCAGATCATCGCAGTCGAAAAGGGCGTCAAGTCCAAGGCCCTCCAGGAGCTCACCCAGGCTCACCAGGACGTGCAGAAGCCCGCCCTGCTCGCCGGCATCTCCCGGACCTACCAGCCCAAGGACGAGGAGGGCGAGCAGCTGCCGCCCGAGTCCACGCGGGTGCAGATCAAGGCCGAGGACGCCCTGCGGGCGACCGCGGGGACGCTGACGCGGCTCTTCGACGTGACCGCGACGAAGGACTGGGCGAACCGGTCCGCCGTCGCGGACGTGGTGGTCGACGCCGCGGTGCTGCTGCCCCAGGTGCCCGTCCCCTACCTGCTGTTCCTGGAGAAGCAACTCACCGACCTGCACACCTTCGTGCGCAAGCTGCCGGTGCTCGACGCCTCCGAGTCGTGGAACCTGGACCCCTCGACGGACTCGTGGAAGACGGACCCGGTGCGGACCATCCGCACGAAGAAGGTTCCGCGCAACCACGTGAAGGCCGAGGCCACGGAGAAGCACCCGGCGCAGGTCGAGGTGTACTACGAGGACGTACCGGTCGGTTACTGGACCACGGTGAAGTTCTCCGGCGCGCTGCCCGCCCGACGGGTCAACGAGCTCCTCGACCGCGTCGAGAAGCTCCAGCAGGCCGTCAAGTTCGCCCGCGAGGAGGCGAACAACACCGAGGTCACCGACCAGCGGATCGGCGACGCGGTATTCGGCTACCTCTTCAGGTAGCCCCCACATACGCCCCCCGTCGCGAGCGGGGGGTGCGCGATGAGCGCAAGCTGAAACTGATGTTGAAGCTGAAGAAGGGGTGTCAGTTGGGGGTTCGAATCCCTCCCCCCGCACCACGTGCGGGGGTGGCCCAAGCCCGGCAGAGGCGGCCCCGTCAATCTCAGATTCTCGCTCCAGTCTCAGTATTCGCCGCCGAACACCGGATCGACCGAGCGCGGGCGAACATCGACGGATGGGGGTTCAAGTCCCCCCGGCGCCTCTCTCGTGGCGCTGTAGTTCAAAGGCAGAACACGTCGATCTCAACATGACCCGCGGTTCTTAAACGCCGCCGGTGTGCGCAAATGGGTGGCAAGCTGGAGCCCGGGAGCTGGACATGCTCCCGGGCTCCGTCACGTTCCGGCCCGCCGCCGCGGCACCGGACGCGCCCCGTCATCACCTATGTGGGTGATAGCCGGGGCCATGTGACGGGCTCTCGCACGGGATCCGCACCCGTATGGTCCCGGAACGCGCGTGCGGGCTGGCATCCTGGGCGACGTCCCTGACTCCCTCCTCCAGGAGCCCGGCCCGTGAGCAGCTCCGCGGTACCAGTCCCGGTCCAGCCGTACGGGCGACCTCCCCTGCGCACCGTCCAAGTCCTCGGCGGCGCCGGCGCGGGCAGCAGCGCCCACGTGCGCTCGCTCGCCACCGGGCTCGCCGCCCATGGGCTGCGGGTGACGGTGTGCGCGCCCGCCGAAGCGGAGGGGGAGTACGACTTCACCGGCGCCGGGGCGCAGTTCGCCCCCGACGCGGTGAGCGCGCTGCGGGCCGCGTGCGCCGGCGCCGACGTGGTCCACGCGCACGGGGTGCAGGCCGGCATGCGGGCGGCGCTGGCCCTGCGCGGGCGCCGGGTGCCCCTGGTGGTGACCTGGCACGGCGGTGGACCCGGGGCCAAGGGCGCGCTCGGGCGGCTCGCCCGGCTGATGGAACGCCGGGTGGCGCGGGCGGCCGCGGTGGTCCTGGGGACCTCGTCGGACCAGGTGGACCTGGCCCGGCTGCGCGGGGCACGCGACGCGCGACTAGCCCCGGTGACGGTTCCCGGGGCGCGGGCCCGGTGCGACCTCGACAAGGTCCGGGCGGAACTGGGCGTGGTGGAACGACCGTTGCTGATCGCGGTCGGCAGCCTGGTGGCGCACCGCGGGTACGGGGTGCTGCTGGACGCGGCGCGGGCGTGGCGGACGCTGGACCCCGTACCGCTGTTGGTGATCGCGGGGGAGGGGCCGCTGCGGCCCGAGTTGACGCGCCGGATCGTGGACGAGGACCTGCCCGTACGGCTGCTCGGGCGGCGCCCGGACGCGGCCGAGCTGCTGGCCGCGGCCGACGTGGCGGTCCTGCCGAGCCGCTGGGAAGCGCGCTCGCTGCTGGCCCAGGAGGCCCTGCGGGCCGGGGTGGCGCTGGTGGCGACCGAGGTGGGTGGCGTGCCGGAACTGGTCGGCGAGGCGGCGGTGCTGGTCCCGTACGGGGACGCGGAGGCCCTGGCCACCGGCGTGAGCGGCCTCCTCTCGTCCCCGACCCGGCGGGCCGTGCTGGCGGAGGCCGGGCGGGCCCAGGCCGCGACGTGGCCGTCGGAGGACGACACGGTGGCCCAGGTGCTGTCCGTCTACGACGAGCTGATGGAGCGCTGGGGACGCTGACCGGCCCCGCCAACGGCCCCGCAGGACCCTCTGGTTAGGCTTCGCCGCATGTCACAGCCGGTGCAACTCCTCATCCAGATCACCACCCGGGCGGGCCGCGGCGGGGAGCAGGTCGCCGCCTTCGAGCGGCTCGCGCCGCTCGTGCGCGCCGAAGCGGGGTGCCTCCGCTACGACCTGCACCAGGTGAGCGGCGACCCCGACCGCTTCGTCCTGATCGAGCGCTGGGCCTCGAAGGCGGCCCTGGCCGCGCACGACGCCACCCCGCACATGATCGAGGCAGACGCCGCCAGCCCGACCTTCCGCGCGGGCCCCGCGGTGGTCGTCGAGCTGGACCCGCAGCCGCTGGCCTAGCGAACCGTCGCCGGGGGCTCCGCCCCGAACCCCGCGCCTCAATCGCCGGCGGGGCTGGGTTCGGCGGCGGATCTGCCGGATCCGGACGGACCGGGCCTGCCGATTTC
The DNA here is from genome assembly GCF_044454405.1 of Streptomyces sp. NPDC051555. Lineage (NCBI taxonomy): Bacteria > Bacillati > Actinomycetota > Actinomycetes > Kitasatosporales > Streptomycetaceae > Streptomyces > Streptomyces sp. NPDC051555. The sequence goes on from NZ_JBITDP010000020.1 coordinate 15,024, forward strand.
AGCCTCGCCGGCGTTTGAGGCGCCGCCGGAGGCGAGACGTGCCCGCCGGGCGGGCTCAGGGCTCCGCCCCGAACCCCGCGCCTCAATCGCCGGCGGGGCTTGGGTGGGGCGGGCTCAGGGCTCCGCCCCGAACCCCGTGCCTCGATCGCCGGCGGGGCTTGGGTGGGGCGGGCTCAGGGCTCCGCCCCGAACCCCGTGCCTCGATCGCCGGCGGGGCTTGGGTGGGGTGGGCTCAGGGCTCCGCCTCGAACCCCGCGCCTTGATCGCCGGCGGGGCTTGGGTGGGGTGGGCTCAGGGCTCCGCCTCGAACCCCGTGCCTTGATCGCCGGCGGGGCTGGGTGGGGCTGGGCCTCGGACGCCCGCGGGGTTATGACACGTGCCGGCGGGCTCGTAGGGCCAGGCTCAGGGACAGGACCGTTTCGGGGTCGTCCAGGTCCGTGCCCAGCAGTTCCGCGATGCGGGCCAGCCGGTTGTAGAGGGTCTGGCGGTTCAGGTGCAGCTCCCGCGCCGTCTCCGCCTTGCGGCCCGCGTGGGCCAGGTACGTCTCCAGCGTGGGCAGCAGCGGCGGCTTCGAGGTCAGGTCGTGGGTGCGCAGCGCACCGATCGCCCGCTCCACGAAGGCGGCCAGGTCCGGCTGTTCGCGCAGCCGCCACAGCAGCAGGTCGATGTCCAGGCGGCGGGCGTCGTACCAGGGCCGGGCGGGCAGGCCCTGCGCGGCCGTCGCGGTCTCGGCCGCGTGCCGCAGGCCCGCGGAGGCCGCCGCCCAGCCGCCCGCCACCCCGACGACCACCGCGGGCGGAGCGCCCGCCCGGTCCAGGCCGGCCCGCTCCACCCCGGCCCGCAGCGCCGCCGCGACCCGGTCGGCGACCGTCGTGCGCTCCGATTCGGCCCGCAGGGACACCAGCAGCGGCACCCGCCCCTCCACCGGCCGGACGCCCAGCAGCACCGGCACGCCGACCGCCGCGAGCTCCTCCAGCACGGCGCGCGCGAGCACCGCCCAGTTCCCCGACGGGCCGAGGTCGGAGGCGAGCCGCATCACGATCGGCAGCAGCGGCCCGGCGCCCGGCTTGAAGCCCAGGACGCGCGCCTGCGCCGGGGCGTCGTCGGCGCTGATCCGGCCCTCCGCGAGGTCGGTCAGGAAGTCCCCGCGCCCGCGCGCCGCCAGCTCGTCCTCCTGGCGGGCCTGCATCAGCACCACCGCCAGCACCCCCGCGGTCCGCTCCGCCGCCATCCGGTGCACCGGCAGCAGCGGGGCCGAGACCCCGAGCAGGACCAGCCGCGCCCGGACCGAACCGGTGCCGTGCCCGCCGCCCGGTACGTCGACCACCACGGCGTGCGCCGACGGCTCGGCCTCGCGCTGGCCGCGCAGGCCCTCCCAGACCTGGAGCGGGTCGGCCGCGGCCTCGCCCGCCGCGCTGGCGGCCGCGAACAGCAGCTGCCCGTCGGGGGTCTCCAGGAACACCGGGTTGGCGGTGAAGTCCGCGAGGATGCGCAGCACCTGGGGGATGCCGCCGCCGCCCAGCAGCGCCTCCGTACAGCGCCGGTGGACCTCCTCGGCGCGCTGGAGCAGGGCGTAGTGGCCGTTGACGATCTCGGTGTGGATCTCCTCCGTCACCGTGACGAAGGGCACCTCGCGGTGCAGTTGGACCAGCGGCAGCCCGGCGGCGCGCGCCGTCTCCACGATCGTGGCGGGCAGCTTGGTGAAGCGCGGGCCCAGCTCGACGACGAGCGCGGCGATCCCCCGGTCGGCGAGCCGGCGCACGAACGCCCGCTGCTCGCTCGGCCGGGTGCCCAGCCCGAGCCCCGTGGTCAGGAGCAGTTCGCCGCCCTTGAGCAGGGAGGCGATGTTGGGGACCTCGCCCGCGTGCACCCACCGCACGGTGCGGCCCAGCCGGTCCGCGCCCGCCATGACCTCCGGCAGCCCGCTGCGCAGTCCCGGCAGCTCCAGTGCCCGCTGAACGGTGATCCCGCCCTGGTTGTCCATATCTCGGGACGCTATCAGGGGCCCGTGCGTCCTGATCCGGCCGGTGATCGGGCCGGTGATCAGGCCGTTGATCAGGCCGGTCGGATGTTGTGGTTGAAGCGGAAGACGTTGTCGGGGTCGTACTGGGCCTTCACCCCGGCCAGCCGGCGCAGGTTCTGCGCACCGAGCCCGGCCGCGACCCGCTCGGGCCCCTCGTCACCGGTGAAGTTGAGGTACACGGCGCCCGTGCTCCACGGCTCGGCGTCCGCCCGTACGTCCTTGACCCACTGGCGGCAGCGCTCGTCGTCGGCCGGGTCCTCCCAGGCCGCGAAGGGGTGCACGGCCCAGGGGGAATCCCGGTACGGCACCGGGTAGTCCTTCGGGCCGTCGGCGATCGCACCGCCCAGCGGGAAGAGCACGTGCTGGGTGGCGGTGGGGACCGGCATCGAGGAGGCGCGGGCGCAGAAGACGTCGAGCAGCGCGTCCGGCGCCCCCGTCAGGTACTCCGCCGACCAGTAGTTGCGCAGGCCCGGCGGGTCGTCGAGCATGCACTGGAAGTCGGCGTACGGGATGGCCGTGACCAGCTCCGCCACGTGCGGGAGGGCCAGCAGCGGCTGCGCCACCCCGCGCATCTCCTCCTCGGTGCCGGCGTACGTCACCAGCGCGCCGCACAGCAGGGTGCCGACCCGCTCGGGGGGTACGAAGGGGGCGGGCGGACCGGTCATGAAGATCACGCCGCCGCCGGCCCGGGGCGGGGCCGCCTCCAGCAGGTCGCGGTAGAGGCGGGTCACCTCGGGCCCGGACTCCGGCTCGTAGAGCACCAGCGCGACCGCGAAGGCGGGCAGCGGGTGGGCGCGCAGGGTCAGGGAGGTCGCGACGCCGAAGTTGCCGCCGCCGCCGTGCAGGGCCCAGAAGAGTTCGGTGTTGTCCTCGGCGGTCGCGGTCAGGGTCTCGCCGTCCGCGGTGACCAGGTCCACGCCGAGGAGGTTGTCCGCGGCGAGGCCGAAGGCACGGTCCAGCCATCCGGAACCGCCGCCGAGCACGAGCCCGCCGACGCCGGTGGTGGAGACGCGGCCTCCGGTGGTGGCGAGGGCGTGCGGGGCGCAGGCCCGGTCGAGGTCGGCCATGAGGGCGCCGCCGCCGACCCGGATCGCGCGGGCGGCGGGGTGGACCGTCACCTCGTTCATCCGGCGCAGGTCGACGACGAGGGCGCCGTCCCCCAGGGCGTTGCCGGCGACGCTGTGGCCGCCGCCGCGGACCGCGACGGGCAGGTCCAGCTCGCGGGCGAAGCGGATCGCGGTGACGACGTCGGCTTCGCTCTCGCACTGGGCGATGGCGGCGGGGCGGCGGTCGACCATGCCGTTGTACACGGTGCGGGCGTCGTCGTATCCCGGATCGTCCGGGGCGAACACGTCGCCGGACAGGTCCTCGCGGAGCGCGGTGAGGGCCGCGCCCGCCTTCGAGAGGGGCGCCATGGCAGCCCCCTTCCGCGGAGGGGCACTGGACCTCTCCAGGGTAGGGCGCGGGCCGGGGGTCCGCCTGCCGGGTCCTGCCGGGGCGGGCGGGTGGGGTTCGGTGTGGCGGGGGCCGGTCGGCTGCCGCCGGGGCTGTCCAGCCTCCGGCGGCGCCTCAATCGCCGGCGGGGCTTGTTTGGGCGGGCCCGGTTCGTCCGGCGAGGGCTTGTTGGGCGGGCCCGGTTCGTCCGGCGGGGGCTGGAATGGCGGGCCCGGTCCCGCCGGTGGGGCTGGACTTGGCGGGCCCGGTTCGTCGCGTTCGGTGGGTCAGCCGCCGTAGGCGCCGCTCGCTGTGAGGCGGAGGGCGGTGTCGATCAGGGGGACGTGGCTGAAGGCCTGGGGGAAGTTGCCCACCTGGCGCTGGAGGCGCGGGTCCCACTCCTCCGCCAGTAGCCCGAGGTCGTTGCGCAGCGCCAGAAGTCGCTCGAAGAGGCGGCGCGCCTCGTCCACGCGGCCGATCATCGCGAGGTCGTCGGCCATCCAGAACGAGCACGCCAGGAACGCGCCCTCGTCACCCTCCAGGCCGTCCACGCCCGCCTCGTCGCCGGCCGTCGGGTAGCGCAGGATGAAGCCGTCCGGGGTGGACAGCTCGCGCTGGATCGCCTCGATGGTGCCGATGACCCGCTTGTCGTCCGGCGGCAGGAAGCCCATCTGCGGGATGAGGAGGAGGGAGGCGTCCAGCTCCTTCGACCCGTACGACTGGGTGAAGGTGTTGCGCTCCTTGTCGTAGCCCTTCTCGCACACGTCCTGGTGGATCTCGTCGCGCAGCTCGCGCCAGCGCTCCAGCGGGCCGTCCGCGTCCCCGCTCTCGATCAGCTTGATCGTGCGGTCCACGGCCACCCACGCCATCACCTTCGAGTGCACGAAGTGGCGGCGCGGGCCGCGCACCTCCCAGATGCCCTCGTCCGGCTCGTTCCAGTGGGTCTCCAGGTAGCGGATCAGCTTGAGCTGGAGCAGTGACGCGTAGTCGTTGCGGGCCAGGCCCGTCATGTGGCCCAGGTGCAGGGCCTCGGTGACCTCGCCGTACACGTCGAGCTGGAGCTGGTGCGCCGCGCCGTTGCCCACGCGCACGGGCCTGGAGTTCTCGTATCCGGGCAGCCAGTCCAGCTCGGTCTCGCCCAGCTCCCGTTCGCCCGCGATCCCGTACATGATCTGCAGGTTCTCCGGGTCGCCCGCCACCGCCCGCAGCAGCCACTCGCGCCAGGCGGCGGCTTCCGCGCGGTAGCCGGTGCGCAGCAGCGAGGAGAGGGTGATCGCGGCGTCGCGCAGCCAGGTGTAGCGGTAGTCCCAGTTCCGGACGCCGCCGATCTCCTCCGGCAGGGAGGTGGTCGGCGCGGCCACGATGCCGCCGGTGGGGCCGTACGTCAGGGCCTTGAGGGTGATCAGGGAGCGGACCACGGCCTCCCGGTAGGGGCCGTGGTACGTGCACTGCTCGACCCACTCGCGCCAGAACCCGGTGGTGGCCTCCAGCGCCGCCTCGGCGTCGGGCGCCTCCGGCGGCTCCTTGTGCGAGGGCTGCCAGCTGATGCAGAAGGCGACCCGCTCGCCGGGCGCCACCGTGAAGTCGGCGTACGTCGTGAGGTCCTTGCCGTAGGTCTCCGCGTCCGTGTCCAGCCAGACCGAGTCCGGGCCCGCGACGGCGACCGTACGGGAGTCCACCTTGTGCACCCACGGGACCACGCGGCCGTAACTGAAGCGCATCCGCAGCGCGGAGCGCATCGGCACCCGGCCGCTGACGCCCTCGACGATCCGGACCAGCTGCGGGGCGTGGTCCTCGCGCGGCGGCATGAAGTCGGTCACACGCACGGTGCCGCGCGGGGTGTCCCACTCGGACTCCAGCACCAGGGAGTCGCCGGCGTAGCGGCGGCGGTCGGCCCGCGGCGCCGCGGTGCCCGGGGCGAAGGCCGGGCCGATGCGCCAGAAACCGTGGTCCTCGGTCCCCAGGAGAGCCGCGAAGACGGCATGGGAATCGAAACGTGGCAGACACAACCAGTCCACCGAGCCGTCCCGGCAGACCAGTGCTGCGGTCTGCATGTCCCCGATCAGTGCGTAATCCTCGATGCGCCCGGACACGTTGGATCTCCAGTCGAACGGCCACGTCCGCCCCGAAGGGCGCTTGCGTTGTGCGATTCCCGCTGAGTGATATCCGAGCAGGATATGACGGCACCCTAGTGATCTCCTTAAGTCTTGGAAGAATATGCCTGAGCCAAACGGGTGACGGGTGTTGGCGTTGCCAACGGGCACGGGGGTGGCCGGCGGGGATCGTGGTGCGGACCCGCCCGGTGTGCGGCGCGCGCGTGGCCGGAGGCGGACTGTCCGGGTCGCTGATAGGCTGGTACCCCGTGGACCGGTGGTCTGCCTGTGCAAATCAGGAACCCCGAAACCGCAGCTCCGACGCCCCTGGACACTCCCTCACGGGACCGGGGAAGGCGTCGGACTCACTCACCTCGCGACCACGGGAGCCCCCTCTTGGCGACGCCGCCCGCTGCTTTTCGAAACAGCACAGCCATGACGACCAAGCACATCTTCGTCACCGGGGGTGTCGCTTCGTCCCTCGGCAAGGGCCTGACGGCCTCCAGCCTGGGTGCGCTGCTGAAGGCGCGGGGCCTGCGGGTCACGATGCAGAAGCTCGACCCCTACCTGAACGTCGACCCGGGCACGATGAACCCGTTCCAGCACGGCGAGGTGTTCGTCACCAACGACGGCGCCGAGACCGACCTGGACATCGGCCACTACGAGCGCTTCCTCGACGTCGACCTCGATGGCTCGGCCAACGTCACGACCGGCCAGGTCTACTCGCAGGTGATCGCCAAGGAGCGGCGCGGCGAGTACCTCGGCGACACCGTGCAGGTCATCCCGCACATCACCAACGAGATCAAGCACCGCATCCGGCGGATGGCGACCGACGACGTCGACGTCGTCATCACCGAGGTCGGCGGCACGGTCGGCGACATCGAGTCGCTGCCGTTCCTGGAGACCGTCCGTCAGGTCCGCCACGAGGTCGGCCGCGACAACGTCTTCGTCGTGCACATCTCGCTGCTGCCCTACATCGGCCCCTCCGGCGAGCTGAAGACCAAGCCGACCCAGCACTCGGTCGCGGCCCTGCGCAACATCGGCATCCAGCCCGACGCGATCGTGCTGCGCGCCGACCGCGAGGTCCCGACCTCGATCAAGCGCAAGATCTCGCTGATGTGCGATGTCGACGAGGCCGCGGTCGTCGCCGCGATCGACGCCAAGTCGATCTACGACATCCCCAAGGTGCTGCACACCGAGGGCCTGGACGCCTACGTCGTGCGCAAGCTCGACCTGCCGTTCCGCGACGTGGACTGGAGGGTCTGGGAGGACCTGCTGGACCGGGTCCACAACCCCGACCACGAGGTCAAGGTCGCGCTCGTCGGCAAGTACATCGACCTGCCCGACGCCTACCTGTCGGTGACCGAGGCGCTGCGCGCCGGCGGTTTCGCCAACAAGGCCCGCGTCCAGATCAAGTGGGTCACCTCCGACGACTGCAAGACCCCGGCCGGCGCCGCGGCGCAGCTGTCCGACGTGGACGCGATCTGCGTGCCCGGCGGCTTCGGCGACCGCGGTGTCAACGGCAAGGTCGGCGCGATCACCTACGCCCGCGAGAACAAGATCCCGCTGCTCGGCCTGTGCCTGGGCCTGCAGTGCGTGGTCATCGAGGCCGCGCGCAACCTGGCCGGCATCGAGGACGCGAACTCCACCGAGTTCGACGCCTCGACCCCGAACCCGGTGATCTCCACGATGGAGGAGCAGCTGGCCTTCGTCGAGGGCGCGGGCGACCTGGGCGGCACCATGCGCCTGGGCATGTACCCGGCGAAGCTCGCCGAGGGCTCGATCGTGCGCGAGGTCTACGCCGACCAGCCGTACGTCGAGGAGCGCCACCGCCACCGCTACGAGGTGAACAACGCCTACCGCGGCGAGCTGGAGAAGAAGGCGGGCATCGTCTTCTCGGGCACCTCCCCGGACAACAAGCTCGTCGAGTACGTCGAGTACCCGCGCGAGGTGCACCCCTACCTGGTGGCCACCCAGGCCCACCCGGAGCTGCGCTCGCGCCCGACCCGCCCGCACCCGCTCTTCGCGGGCCTGGTCAAGGCCGCCGTGGCGCGCCAGCAGGGCAAGTAGGCGCCAGGCGCGAGGGCGACCGCGCGGCGGTCGATACCGTAGGCAGCCGGGGCACGGGATCGTGCCCCGGCTGTCGCGTTTCCCCGGGAGGGTATGGCCATGGGCATCACGGACACGGCGGAGTCGTGGGAGGTCGTCGACGCGCGCACCCCGTTCGAGGGCGCGAAGACGGCGGTCCGGTCGGACCGGGTCCGGATGCCGGACGGGACCGTCGTGGGGCGCGACTACCAGGTGCACCCGGGATCGGTGTGCGTGCTGGCGCTGGACGAGGAGGACCGGGTGCTGGTGCTGCGGCAGTACCGGCACCCCGTGCGTCACCGGCTGTGGGAGCTGCCGGCCGGGCTGCTCGACGTGGTCGGGGAGAACCCGCTCCACGCGGCGCAGCGGGAGCTGTACGAGGAGACCCACGTCAAGGCCGGGTCCTGGTGGGTGCTGGCCGACTTCTTCGCCTCGCCCGGGGGGTCCGACGAGGCGATCCGGATCTTCCTGGCGCGGGACCTCGCGGAGGCGGAGGGGGAGCGGTACGCCGTCTCCGACGAGGAGGCGGACATGAAGCTGGCGCGGGTGCCGGTGGGGGAGCTGGTGCGGGGGGTGCTGGCGGGGGAGTTGGCCAATCCCGGGCTGGTGACGGGGGTGCTGGCGCTGTCCGCCGCGCTCGCGGGGGGTGGCGTGGCCTCGCTGCGTCCGGCCGGCGCGCCGTGGCCGGCCCGGCCGTACGGGGCGTAGCGGGTCCCGTGCCGGGTGCGGGCAGCCGTGTCCCCTCCCTGCCTCCGGCGGCGCCTCAAACGCCGGCGGGGCTGAATGTGGCCAGATCCAGCCCCGCCGGCGTTTGAGGCGCCGCCGGAGGCAGGGGTGGGACCACGCCCGCCCCTCCGGGAAGGGATCGTGTGACCATCCGCTGATCCGATCGGGCGATTTGTCCGCCGCGCTCCACCCGGGTCGTCGCTCTGTGTGAACTACTCTCGGGATCCCCGAGGGCAGGGAGAGGAGCGGATCCGTGACGGATTTCGTCGGGCGGAGGCGCGAGCTCAAGGAGCTTCGCGAAGACATCGCCAGGACCGGGCTCGACACCCTCTCCGGCCGCAAGGCCAAGGCGCCGCGGGCGCGGGTGCTGCTCGTGGCGGGGCGCCCCGGAAGCGGCCGTAGCGCCCTCGCCGAGGCGTTCGTGCGCGAGGTGGCCGACGAGTACCCCGACGGGGTGCTCCGGACCCGGCTCACCGCACCCGGCGGAGAGGCCGTCGCCACGGAACGGGCCGTCAGGGGCCTGCTGGAGGCGCTCGGCCGGGCCACCCCGCCCGGCGCCGCCGAGGACGAGCTGAGCTCCGCGCTGCGCGAGGCGCTCGCCGACCGGCGGGCGATCCTCCTGGTCGACGACGCCGCCGACCCGCACCAGGTGGACGCGCTGCTGCCGGACACCCCCGAGTGCCTGGTCGTGGTGACCGCCGAGGGCCCCCTCACCGGGATCCCGGACGTCCGCCCCTGCACCCTCGGCGGCCTCGACACCCCCTCCGCCGTGGAACTGCTCGCCCAGCGCATGGGCGCCACCCGCGTCACCGCCGACCCCCGCGCCGCCGAGGCGCTCGCCGAGGCCTGCGGGGGCCAGCCGGCCGCGCTCGCCCTGGCCGGGGGTTACCTGGCGACCCACCCCAAGGCCGCCGTCGCCGATGTGGCCAAGCAGCTCCACGACATGCCCGCCGGCACCGCGGGACCGCTGGCCCGCGCCTTCCGGCTGGTCTACGAATCCCTTCCGCAGCCCGCCCAGCGCAGCCTGCGGCTGCTGCCGCTCGCCCCGGCCGGGGTGGTCGACTCGCACATCGCCTCGGCCCTCGCCGGCTGTTCCGTCGCGGCGGCCCAGTCCACGCTGGAGGACTTCGCCGGGCTGGCGCTGCTGCGCCCCGAGGCCGACGGCCAGTACCTGCTGCCCGGCTGCCTCGCCCCGCTGCTCCAGGCGCTCCTGGAGGCCAAGGAACGCACGGCCGAGGTCCAGCTGGCCCGGGCCCGGATGCTGGAGCGCACGGTCCGGCTGCTGCACTCCTGCCGGGCCATGGCCGAGGAGGACGAGGACGCCGTACGGGAGATGCTCGACGGGCTGCCGCGCACCCTGCGCTTCCCGGACCGCAGGGCCGCCGCCCGCTGGCTGGACGGCAGGCTGCCCGCGCTGACCGCGGCCGCCGCGCTGGCGGTCGCGGACGGCGAGCTGGACACCCTGGCCCGGCGCCTGGTCGCAGCCCTCGTCCGGGCGCTGGCCGAGCACCGCGGCACCGCGGAGGCGGCGCCCGAGCTCTACGGGCTGCACCGCCTCGTGCTGGACGTCGCCGAGCGCCGCGGGCTGCACCGCGAACAGGCCGCGGCCCTGCTGAACCTGGCCGACCTGGACGCCGAGACCGGACGTACGCACGAGGCGCTGGAGCGCTACCGGGCCGCGCTGGACGCGGGACGGGCGGCGAACGACCCCTACGCGACCGGCCGCGCGATGGAATCCGTAGGCGGTGCCTACCAGGAGCTGGGGGACTGGCACCGGGCCGCCGACTGGTTCGGTCGAGCGCTGTCCCAGGCCCTCGCGAGGGGGGAGCGAGCGGACGAGGCGAGGCTGTACGGGCGGCTCGGCAACGTGCACACCTACGCGGGCCGCTACGGGGACGCGCTGCGCAGTTGGCGGGCGGCCTCGGCGGGCTACCGCAAGCTGGCCGATGTCCCGGGCCAGGCAAAGGCGTTGAGCGAAATGGCACGGGTGCGCGAGTACGCCGGGCGGCCGGAGGAATCGCTGCACACCTGCCGGGAGGCGGTCGAGCTGGCGCGCAAGGCCGGTGATCTGCGGTTGCAGGCCGCGCTGCAGGTGCGGCTCGCCGACACGCTCGATCGCCTCGGCGACCCCGCGGCCGCCCGATTGCACCGTGCCACGGCCGACAGATTGCTGGGAGATGACCCCGCAGCCTGCGAAATCCGTAGTGGTTCCGACTGAGATTATTCGTTTGCAAGGCTAGACAGCGACTCATCCTTCATTAGACTGGGTTCACCGCGGCAGCCCGTGGTGCATCCCGTTGCGCGTTCTTGTGGGCGGGTATGTATGGAAGTACCCAGTAATTTCCCCTGAGCCAAGGACCGTGATCGACGATGAAGGTCGGCATCCCCCGCGAGGTCAAGAACAACGAGTTCCGGGTCGCCATCACGCCCGCCGGCGTGCATGAGCTGGTCCGCAACGGCCACCAGGTCTTCGTCGAGCAGAACGCCGGTGTCGGCTCCTCGATCACGGACGCCGAGTACGTCTCGGCCGGCGCCGAGATCCTCGGCACCGCCGACGAGGTCTGGGCCACCGCCGACCTGCTGCTGAAGGTCAAGGAGCCCATCGCGGAGGAGTACCACCGCCTCCGCAAGGACCAGACCCTCTTCACGTACCTGCACCTCGCGGCCTCCCGCGAGTGCACCGACGCGCTGCTGGAGTCCGGCACCACCGCCATCGCGTACGAGACGGTCGAGCTGGCCAACCGCGCGCTGCCGCTGCTCGCCCCGATGTCCGAGGTCGCGGGCCGCCTCGCCCCGCAGGTCGGCGCCTACCACCTGATGCGCTCGGTCGGCGGCCGCGGCATCCTCCCCGGCGGCGTCCCCGGCACCCAGGCCGCGAAGGCCGTCGTCATCGGCGGCGGCGTCTCCGGCTGGAACGCCGCGCAGATCGCCATCGGCATGGGCTTCCACGTGACCCTGCTCGACCGCGACATCAACAAGCTGCGCGAGGCCGACAAGATCTTCGGCACGAAGATCCAGACGATCGTCTCCAACGCCTTCGAGCTGGAGAAGGCGGTCCTGGAGGCCGACCTCGTCATCGGTGCGGTGCTCATCCCGGGTGCGAAGGCCCCGAAGCTGGTCACCAACGAGCTGGTCTCCCGGATGAAGCCCGGAAGTGTCCTTGTCGACATTGCGATCGACCAGGGCGGCTGCTTCGAGGACTCCCGTCCGACCACCCACGCCGAGCCGACCTTCGAGGTCCACAACTCGGTCTTCTACTGCGTCGCCAACATGCCGGGCGCGGTGCCGAACACCTCCACCTACGCCCTCACCAACGCCACGCTGCCCTACATCGTGTCGCTGGCGAACAACGGTTGGGTCGAGGCGCTGCGTCGCGACGCCGCGCTCGCGCTGGGTCTCAACACCCATGACGGACAGGTCGTTTACGGCCCGGTCGCCGAGGCCCACGGCCTGCCGACCCTGGAGCTGAGCTCGCTCCTCGGCTGATCCGACACGCGCGGTCGACATCGGTCGACGGCTTCCCGTCAACGACTGACGTCAATCTCACGTATCCGGCCGGACCTTGTCAGCAAGGTCCGGCCGGAGGCGTTTCGAGGCCCGCGGCGACCCCGCTCAACTCGCCTCGAACGTAACCCTTTAACCGATTCGCGCACCCGTGAAACTTCGCAGTGACAGCTCGCACGCCCTTGACAGAGTGGTGTTCGGTTGCCGACACAACGCGGCGGGTCCGGCGGATTGTGTTGCTGCGGAGCGGTGACACGCCATAGAGTCGCCAACCGTCGGCATGGTGCCACGCTGACCTATCGATAAGTGTCCTGGTCACGTCCAAGGAGGTAAGACGACTTGTGAATGAGTCGACATTTGCTCCTGGAGGTGGCCAAGCAGGGATGCCTGCGCGGGGCCAGGGTCCTGTCGGACTCGAGGCGGTCGGCTCCGTCGCGGTACGCACCTTCGCAAACCACCAGCACCTGACGACGCCCCAAAAGAGCATGGACGGCCTAGACGTGAACTCCAGGGCCGGCGACCTGAGCGGCGAAAAGCCCACTGGTTTCGCCGACTATGACGTGGTGCCCGAAGGGCACTTCTACGACCCCGACGCCGAGTACGAGCCCGACCCCGAGTACGCGGCCACCCTCGCGCCCGACGCTGCCCGCCAGCGCCGGGAGCGGATCGGCCCGACCGGACGGCCGTTGCCGTACTTCCCGATCCCGGGTCCGCTGACCGACCACGGTCCGGCGAAGATCATCGCGATGTGCAACCAGAAGGGCGGCGTGGGCAAGACCACGTCGACCATCAACCTGGGTGCCGCCCTCGCCGAGTACGGGCGCCGCGTGCTGCTCGTCGACTTCGACCCGCAGGGCGCGCTGTCCGTGGGCCTCGGCGTGAATCCGATGGAACTCGACCTGACGGTCTACAACCTGCTCATGGAGCGGGGGATGTCGGCCGACGAGGTGCTGCTGAAGACGGCGGTCCCGAACATGGACCTGCTGCCCAGCAACATCGACCTCTCCGCCGCCGAAGTGCAGTTGGTCAGCGAGGTCGCGCGCGAGTCGACGCTCCAGCGGGCGCTGAAGCCGCTGATGGCCGACTACGACTACATCGTGATCGACTGTCAGCCCTCGCTCGGTCTGCTGACCGTGAACGCCCTGACGGCGGCTCACAAGGTCATCGTCCCGCTGGAGTGCGAGTTCTTCGCGCTGCGCGGCGTGGCGCTGCTGACCGAGACCATCGAGAAGGTGCAGGAGCGGCTCAACCCCGAGTTGGAGCTCGACGGCATCCTCGCCACGATGTACGACTCCCGTACGGTGCACAGCCGCGAGGTGCTGGCGCGGGTCGTCGAGGCCTTCGACGACCACGTCTACCACACCGTCATCGGCCGTACGGTGCGCTTCCCGGAGACCACGGTCGCCGGTGAGCCGATCACCACGTACGCCTCCAACTCCGTCGGCGCCGCCGCCTACCGCCAGTTGGCCAGGGAGGTGCTCGCCCGGTGTCCCGCCGAGTGAGTCTGCCCGGAGCCGACGAACTGTTCCGCACGACGGGGGGCACCGCCCTCCAGTCGTCCTCGCCGCGACGCGCGGCCGAGGACGCGGGCGGTGCGTCGGTCCGGACGGAGCACACCGCCACCGCGGAGGACGCGGGGGCGGAGGGGCGCAGCCGGGAGGCGACCACCGACATGGGCGCCGTGGGCCAGCAGCGCAGGTCGCAGGAAGGTTCTGTCAGCTCCGTGGGCGGGACCGGCGGCGGCGAGCAGCGGCGCGGCAAGGGCCGCGGGGCGAACCGGCGGCCCAGCGGGCGCGAGCGGCACGACGAGAAGATCACGGTCTACGTCTCCGCCGAAGAGCTGATGGACCTGGAGCACGCGCGGCTGGTGCTGCGCGGCGAGCACGGGCTCGCGGTGGACCGCGGGCGGATCGTGCGCGAGGCCGTCGCGGTCGTCCTGGCCGATCTGGAGTCCCGCGGGGACGCGAGCATCCTGGTCCGCCGACTGCGCGGGCGCTGACCCGCCGCGCGTACGCCGCGTCCCGCCCCGCCGGGGCGGAGGCGGCAGCATGGGAGCCGAAACGACCGTTCCGCCTCCCGTACTCCCTGGACCGCGATGCCTCCCTCGACCGCCGACCCCGGCCGTCCCGCCCGCCGCAGCCTGGGCCGAGGCCCCGGCCGGGCCGCTCCCGAACCACCACAGGGCGCCCTGGAGGGCGCCGCGGAGCCCGTACGGCCCCTGCCGGCCGTGGGGGACCCGGAGGCCGCACAAGGGCCTCAGGGGCCCGCTGAGGGCGTTCGTGGCCGGTCCGGGGTACAGGGCGCGCGCGCCGCGGAGTCCGACGGGCCGCGGGCGGAGCCCGGGGAGCCCACGGGAGCGCCCGACGCCGCGCCCGGGGATCCCGCCGCGCGGGCTCCGGGGGCCGTGGCGGGCGACGGCCGCTTCATGCTGCGGCTGGCGAACTTCGAGGGTCCCTTCGACCTGCTGCTCCAGCTGATCTCGCGGCAGAAGCTCGACGTCACGGAGGTCGCCCTCTCCCGGGTCACCGACGAGTTCATGGCGCACATCCGGGCCATGGGGCCCGACTGGGACCTCGACCAGACCACCGAGTTCCTCGTCGTCGCCGCCACCCTCCTCGACCTGAAGGCCGCCCGGCTGCTGCCGGTCGCCGAGGTGGAGGACGAGGCGGACCTGGCGCTGCTGGAGGCGCGGGACCTGCTCTTCGCCCGGCTGCTCCAGTACCGCGCGTACAAACGCATCGCCACGATCTTCGAGCAGCGCGCCGAGGACGAGGGCCGGCGCCATCCCCGCACCGTCGGGCTGGAGCCGCACCACGCCGAACTGCTGCCGGAGGTGGTCATCGGCATCGGCCCCGAGGGCTTCGCGCGGCTCGCCGCCAAGGCCATGCAGCCCCGGGCCCGTCCCGCGGTGTACGTCGACCACATCCACGCGCCGCTCGTCAGCGTCCGGGAGCAGGCGGAGGTCGTCGTGCGGATCCTGCGGGCCCGCGGCGAGGCCACCTTCCAGGAGCTGACCGAGGACACCGGCGACACCCTCACGGTGGTGGCACGGTTCCTGGCGCTGCTGGAGCTGTACCGGGAGAAGGCGGTCGTCCTGGAGCAGGAGGAGGCCCTGCGGACGCTCACCGTCCGCTGGACCGGCGCGGCGGGCGCGGACGGCGCCCCGGCGCCGCTGACCGTGAGTGACGAGTTCGACCGGACCGGGGAAGGCGCGCGGGATGAGTGACGTGGGAGAGCTGGCGCTGGGGCCCGCGCTGGAGGCCGTACTGATGGTGGTCGACGAGCCCGCGACCGAGGCCCACCTGGCCAAGGTGCTGGAGCGCACGCCCCGGGAGGTGGCGCTCGCCCTGCGGGAGCTGGCCGACGAGTACACCCGCCAGGGCCGCGGCTTCGAGCTGCGGCTGGTCGCCGGGGGCTGGCGGTTCTACAGTCGACCGCAGTACGCGGCGGCCGTGGAGGGCTTCGTCCTGGACGGCCAGCAGGCCCGGCTCACGCAGGCCGCGCTGGAGACGCTGGCGGTGGTCGCCTACCGCCAGCCGGTGAGCCGCTCGCGGGTCTCGGCGGTGCGCGGAGTCAACTGCGACGGGGTCATGCGGACCCTCCTGCAGCGGGGTCTGGTGGCCGAGGCGGGGACGGAACCCGAAACAGGTGCGATCCTGTACAGGACGACGAACTACTTTCTGGAGCGGATGGGCCTGCGCGGCCTGGACGAGCTCCCGGAGCTCGCGCCCTTCCTCCCCGAGGCGGACGCGATCGAAGCCGAGACGCTGGAGGGTGTGCCGTCGTTCGATCCGGACGCGGCGTACGCCCCGGACGATTCTGAAGACGACAAGACGACGGAACTTTGATGCGAAGCAGCGGCAACGGCAACGGCGGCGGCAACAGGAACAGCGGCGGCGGCGGTGGTGGCGGACGCGGAGGCAACTCCCGCGGCGGCTCCTCCTCCGGCGGTGGCGGCAACTACCGAGGCGGCGGCTCCTCCGGCGGTGGTGGCTCCCGCGGCGGTTCCTCCTCCGGCGGCTCCTCCCGCGGTGGCGGCTACCAGGGCGGCGGCTCCGGCGGCTCCCGCGGTGGCTCGTCCTCGGGTGGCGGCTACCAGGGCGGCGGCTCCGGCGGCTACCAGGGCGGCGGAGCCCGCGGTGGCTCGTCCTCCGGCGGCTACCAGGGTGGCGGCTCCGGCGGCTCCCGCGGTGGTTCGTCCTCCGGTGGTGGCTACCAGGGTGGCGGCTCCCGCGGTGGCTCGTCCTCCGGCGGCTACCAGGGCGGCGGCTCGCGCGGTGGTTCGTCCTCGGGTGGTGGCTACCAGGGTGGCGGCTACCAGGGCGGCTCCGACGCGCGCGACCGCGACCAGGCCCCGGCGCCGCGGATCCGCAACCCCCGCCCCGAGGAGCGCCGCTACGACGTAGGCCCCGAGGGCGAGCGCAACGGTCGCGGCGGTGCCAAGGCGGGCGGCGGCGGTGCCCGCGGCGCGGCCGACGGCAACCGCGGTGGCGGTGCGCGCGGCGCGGCGGCGCGCGGTGGCGCCAAGGGCGGCCCCAAGACCTCCAGGACCCCCGGCATCGGCGGCGCGGGCGGCCCGCGGATCGGCCCCGGCAGCCGCAGCGGCAAGGCCAAGCCGCGCGAGCTGGAGGCGCGGATCGAAGAGCGCGTGCGCGACCGCTACGCCGACAAGCCCGAGATCAAGACCCCGAAGACCTTCCCGGGCGCCGAGGAGGAGGGGGAGCGTCTGCAGAAGGTGCTCGCCCGTGCGGGCATGGGTTCGCGCCGTGCGTGCGAGGAGCTGATCCAGCAGTCGCGCGTCGAGGTCAACGGCGAGATCGTGCTGGAGCAGGGCAAGCGCGTCCAGCCGTCGGACGAGATCAAGGTGGACGGCCTGACCGTCGCCACCCAGTCGTACCTGTTCTTCGCGCTGAACAAGCCCGCCGGCGTCGTCTCCACGATGGAGGACCCGGACGGCCGCCAGTGCCTCGGCGACTACGTCACCAACCGCGAGACGCGCCTGTTCCACGTCGGCCGGCTCGACACGGAGACCGAGGGCATCATCCTGCTCACCAACCACGGTGAGCTGGCCCACCGCCTGACGCACCCGAAGTACGGCGTGAAGAAGACGTACGTCGCCGCCATCACCGGCCCGCTGCCGCGTGACATCGGCAAGCGCCTCAAGGACGGCATCGAGCTGGAGGACGGCTACGCCCGCGCCGACCACTTCCGCGTCGTCGACCAGCTCGGCAAGAACTACCTGGTCGAGGTGACCCTCCACGAGGGCCGCAAGCACATCGTCCGCCGCATGCTGGCCGAGGCCGGCTTCCCGGTCGAGAAGCTCGTGCGGACCGCCTTCGGGCCGATCGAGCTCGGTGACCAGAAGTCGGGCTGGCTGCGCCGCCTGACCAACACCGAGGTCGGCATGCTGATGCGCGAGGTCGGCCTGTAGTCAGGCCGGGCCACCACCCCGCACCACCGCACCACCGCACCACCCAGGAGAGCCCGCGGCGCCACCGGCGCCGCGGGCTTTTCCCTTGCCCGGCGTCCCCGGCACGCTTTATAGTCATCATGACTATTAAAGAAATGGGGGGCGGTCATGAGCTGGACCGAGGTACTCGGCTTCGCCACCGGCGCCCTGTGCGTGTGGCTGGTGGCGCGTCAGCACGTCGCCAACTGGCCGATCGGCATCGCCAACAACGTCTTCTTCATCGTGCTCTTCGCCCAGGCCGGCCTCTACGCCGACGCCGGGCTGCAGATCGTCTTCATCGCCCTCGCCGCGTACGGCTGGTGGTCCTGGACCCACGGGGGTGGACCGGGAACGGCCGAGGCCCTGCCGGTGCGCGCCACCACGCGCACCGAATGGACCTGGCTGGCCGCGGCGGGGGCGGTGGGGGTCCTCGCCCTCACCCTGCTCCTCGCACGGGTCAGCGACTCCACCGTGCCCTTCTGGGACGCCCTCACCACCGGGCTCTCGCTCGCGGCCACCTACGGGCAGTGCCGCAAGCTCGTCGAGTCCTGGTGGCTGTGGATCGCGGCCGACCTCGTGTACATCCCGCTGTACGCCTACAAGGGCCTCTACCTGACCTCCGTGCTCTACGCCGGTTTCCTCGCCCTGTGCCTGATCGGGCTGCGCAACTGGCGGCGTGCGTCGAACACCGCGCCCGGCGCCCGTACCGCGGCCCTTGGAGCGGGCGCGTGAGCGCGCCCGGGCGGCGCCACGGGCACGGGCTGGTGCTCGGGAAGTTCTACCCGCCGCACGCCGGCCACCACCACCTGGTGCGGACCGCCCAGGACCAGTGCGAGCGGCTCACCGTCCTGGTCTGCGCGGCCTCCGTGGAGTCGGTGCCGCTCGCCGACCGGGTCGCCTGGATGCGGGAGGCGCACCCGGGGGCGCGGGTCGTCGGCGCGGTGGACGACATCCCGGTCGACCTCCTCGACCCGCGGGTGTGGGAGGCCCACATGGCGGTCTTCCGCAGCGCCGTCGGGGAGCCGGTGGACGCCGTCTTCACCTCCGAGGAGTACGGGGCCGAGCTGGCCCGGCGCTTCGGCGCCGAGGAGGTCCGCGTCGACCCCGCCCGCTCCCTCTTCCCGGTCTCCGGGACGGCGGTGCGCGCGGACCCCGTGGGCACCTGGGAGTTCCTCGGTCCGGGCGTACGGGCCGCGCTCGCCCGGCGGGTCGTCGTCCTCGGCGCCGAGTCCACCGGCACCACCACCCTCTCCCGGGCGCTGGCCGCGCACTACCGGCGGCGGGGCGGGGTCTGGGCGAAGACCGGCTGGGTCGCCGAGTACGGGCGCCGCTACAGCGAGGAGAAGCTGGCGGCCCTGCGCGCCGCGGACCCGGCGGCGGACTGGGCCGATGCCGCCTTCGCCTCCGCCGAGTTCCCGGTGATCGCGCGCCGCCAGGACGCGGACGAGGACGCGGCGGCCCGGCTCGGCTCCCCGGTGCTCTTCTGCGACACCGACTCCTTCGCCACCGGCATCTGGCACGAGCGCTACCTCGGCGCCCGCAGCGCCGAGGTGGAGGAGATCGCCCGCTCCGGGCCCCGACGGGACCTGTACCTGCTCACCGACCACGAGGGCGTCCCCTTCGAGGACGACGGCCTGCGCGACGGGCCGCAGCTGCGCCCGTGGATGACCGGCCGGTTCCACGAGGAACTCACCCGCACCGGCAGGCGTTTCCTCGTCATCGGCGGGGACCGCGAGGAGCGGCTGGAGACGGCCGTCGCGGCGGTCGACGGGCTGCTCGCGGAGGGCTGGTACTTCGCCGACCCGCTCCCCGAGGACGTACGGCCCCTGGAGCACCGGTGAGCGCCCCGCCCCGCGCCCCGCGCCCCGCCGGGTACGACCCGGCCGCCTTCGAGCCGTTCGCGGTCGCCGTCGACCTCGCCGTCTTCACCGTGCGGGGCGCTCGGCTGCACGTCCTGCTGATCCGGCGCGGCCAGGAACCGTACGCCGGGGCCTGGGCGCTGCCCGGCGGCTTCGTGCTGCCCCGGGAATCCGCCGAGGCCGCCGCCCGCCGAGAGCTCGCCGAGGAGAGCGGGCTGCCCGGGTCGGTGGTCGCCGACCTCCACCTGGAACAGCTGCGGACCTACAGCGAACCCGACCGGGACCCCCGGATGCGGGTCGTCTCGGTCGCCTTCACCGCGCTGGTCCCCGACATGCCCGAACCGGCCGTGGCGGGCGGCGGCGACGCCGAACACGCGCGCTGGATGCCGCTGGGGGAGGCCCGCGGCCCGGCCCCCGAACTGGCCTTCGACCACGCGGTGATCCTGGCCGACGCGCGCGAGCGGATCGGCGCGAAGCTGGAGTACACCTGCCTGGCCACCGCCTTCTGCCCGCCCGAGTTCACCCTCGGGGAACTCCAGGGGGTCTACGAGACCGTCTGGGACACCGCCCTGGACCGGCCCAACTTCCGCCGCAAGGTGCTCGCCACCCCCGGCTTCGTCGACCCCGTGCCGGGCGGCGCCCGGCTGACCGGCGGGCGCGGCAAACCGGCCGCGCTCTACCGGGCCGGCCGCGCGAGCGCCCTCCACCCGCCCCTGCTCCGCCCTTCGGAAGGACCCACACGATGACCACGACCACCAAGCGGGCGGCGACGGGGGCGATGACCGGGCTGGCCCTGGGCGACGCCCTCGGCTTCCCGACGGAGTTCAACGACGTCCCCTCGATCCTCGCCAAGACCGGCCCCTGGCGGCAGATGGCGCTGCCGCGCCCGGCGATCGTCACCGACGACACCCAGATGACCCTGGCCCTCGCCCGCGGCATACGGACCGCCGCCGAGCGCGGTCCGCTCGCCCCGCTGCGGCTGACCCGCCCGGTCCGCGAGGAGTTCGTCGAGTGGTACCGCTCGCCCGAGAACAACCGCGCCCCGGGCCGCACCTGCATGGTCGCCTGCTCCCTGCTGGCGCAGCCGGACCGCGACTGGCGCGACGCCAGCCAGGTCGGCTCGAAGGGCTGCGGGGCGAACATGCGGGTGGTCCCGGTGGGGCTCGTACCGGGCTGGACCGAGGAGGAGCGGGCCGGCGCCGCCCAGCTCCAGTCGGCCCTCACCCACGGGCACCCGACCGCCCTGGCGGCCTCCGACCTCACCGCGCGGGCCGTGTACCTGCTGGCGCGGGGCACCGAGGTGACGGGGCTGGTCGGGCTGCTGCGCTCGTACGCCCTCGACAACCGCACCCGCTACCACGAGCGGTGGCTCGGCGACCTGTGGCAGCGCGCCACGGCCGACGCCACGCCCGAGTCGTACATGGCCCGCGGCTGGGACGAATGCCTGGCCGTCCTGGACCGGCTGTCGGCCGCCCTGCGCGACCCCTCCCCGGAGACGGACCCCTGCCTGACCACCGGCGACGGCTGGATCGCCGAGGAGGCCCTGGCCACGGCCCTGCACTGCTTCCTGCTCTTCCCCGAGGACCCGCTGACCGCGCTGCGTCGGGCCGCCTGCACGGCGGGCGACTCGGACTCCATCGCCTGCCTCACGGGCGCCTTCGCGGGCGCCCACCTCGGCGCGGACGTCTGGCCCCGCGACTGGGAGGGCCGCATCGAGTACCGCGACGAACTCCTGGCCTTCGGCGCCCTCTGGGACGCGTGAGCCGTGCTGGACACATCGAACGCCGACCTCGCGCCCGTCGTGGCCGAGCAGCCCGACCCGCTGCTCTTCGCCACGGTCTCGGGCGCCCACCTGTACGGATTCCCCTCCCGCGACTCGGACGTCGACCTGCGCGGCGTCCACCTGCTGGCGCCCGAGGCGCTCTTCGGGCTCGGCGCGCCGGAGGAGACCCGGACCCGGATGTGGGACCGCGACGGGACCGAGATGGACCTGGTCACCCACGACCTGCGCAAGTTCGTCCGGCTGATGCTGCGGCCCAACGGGTACGTGCTGGAACAGCTGCTCTCGCCCCTGGTGGTCCACACGACGCCCGCCCACGAGGAGCTGGTCTCCCTCGCGCCGGGCGTGCTGACCTCCCACCACGCCCACCACTACCGCGGCTTCGCCAATACGCAGTGGCGGCTCTTCGAGAAGAACGGCGAGCTCAAGCCGCTGCTCTACGCCTTCCGGGCACTGCTGACCGGCATCGCCCTGATGCGCGGCGGCGGGGTGCAGGCGAACCTGCCGGTGCTCGTGGCCGAGGTGGCCGGGGCACCCGGGTACCTGCCGGAGCTGATCGCGGCCAAGGTCGCGGCCGAACACGGGCCGTACGCGGGAGCGGACCGCGCGATCCTGCTCGGCGACTTCACGGCGCTGCACGGCGTGCTGGACGAGGCGCAGGCGGGCAGTGCGCTGCCGCCGGAGCCGGTCGCCTACGAGGCGCTGGACGACTTCGTGGTGCGGACGCGCACCGGGTTCCTGGGGTCAGCCGGCTGAGGCGCGGCGGGTGCGGACGAGGAAGTCCTCGATGCGGGGGAGGTCCGGGTCGGCGGGGAGCGGGGAGGTGGTGAGGGCCGCCTGGGACTGCGCCTCCAGGCGGGACATCCGGACCTCGACCTCGGCCCACGGGACCTCGCCGCGCTTGACGGCGAGCAGGCCCTCCCGCCGCTCGCCGACGTCGATCGACAGCTCGCCGGTGCGCAGCAGGTCCCGGCAGGACTCCAGCAGGCGCAGCAGGTGCATCGCGTGCTTCCAGCGCGGGGCGCCGTGCACGCGGACGTCCGTCCGCAGCTTGGCGCGCTGCGCGGCCGCATAGCGGCTGAAGGTGGTGTGGGCGTGCCGGGACAGGAACGCCCCGCGGAGCGAGAGGAGTTCCTCGCCCACCGGGGTCAGCCGTTCCACCAGCGGGGAGTGCAGGCACTCCAGGATGTTGGGGTTGGCGCGCAGCGCCAGGGCGCAGAAGCGCTCCAGCTCCCAGGAGAACTCCTCCTCCCGGGGCCCCTCCACATGCGTCGGCGGCTTCTCGAACCGCCAGTACAGCGGGGTCGGGGCGAGGTAGACACCGCGCCGGTCGGTGTCGCTCGCGTCCGTCGCCAGACCGAACGCCCGCGACCCCATCACGCACGCGTAGACCGTGTGATCGCGCACCAGCGTCAGCGCCCGCGCCTGCTCCCGCGCCCCCGCCCCCGCCCCCGCGTCGTGCTTGTCCATCGACGCAGCGTAGGCGGGTGGCGGCCCGCCCCGCGAAGGGATATCGCCGTCAGGCGAGGGAGATCTCGCCCGCCGCGGACACCACGATCTTCTTCTCCGCCAGCGGACGGGTGGCCGGACCGTGGGCCACGGCCCCGTCCGCGACCTGGAACTTGCTGCCGTGGCACGGGCAGTCGATGGTGCCGTCCGCCACCTTGTTGACGAGGCAGCCCTGGTGGGTGCAGACCGCCGTGAAACAGCGGTAGGAGCCGGCCGTGGGCTGGGTGACCACGAGCTTCTCGTCCTTGAGGACCGTGCCCCCGCCCACCGGTACCGCCGCGGCCTTCAGCAGGGCCTTGCCGGTCGCCCCGCCCTCGGCCGGGGACGACGCGGGGGCCGGGGGCGCCGACGAGGCGCCGTCGGGCTGGCTGGGGGCGGCGGAGGGCGGCGTGGCGGCGCCGGCGCCGTTGGTCTGCTTCTCGTCACCGCCGCCGCACGCCGTGAGCGCGCCGCCCGCCAGGGCCACCGCCCCTGCCGCCAGTACCGTGCGCCGGGCGGTGCGCGTGGGCTCGCTCATGACATCTCCTTGCTGGGGTGGTCGGTGGGGCAGCAGCATCCTGGCGCGTCGCGGGCTCCGTGAGAAGCCTGCCGCGCCGCCGTCCGCCGCCCCGCCGCACCAGCCCCGTCAGTGGCCGGGCGCCGGCGGAGCCAGTTCCGCCGGGCGCCCCGGTGTCCGTACGACCTCCCACACGCGGACCACCGCGTCCCGGTTCAACGGGCCGTGGACGTGCGGGTAGCGGCCGCCGGATTCACCCTCCCGGCGGACCGGCGAGGTCAGGGCCGCCTCGTCGAGTTCGAGCGCGAGCAGCGGCCCGGGCACGGCCGCGTAGTGCGCGTCCGCGATGGCGAGCGCGGTGGCGGCGTCACCCGAACAGTGCACGAAGCCCTCCGAGTCGAGCGAGGGCGGGGCGTACGGGCGCTCGGGCGCGGCGGACCAGTCGGCGAGGGCGACGATGTGGAAGATCATGCCGATCGTTCTACCGCAGGACGGGGGGCCGGATGCCGCCCAGTGGCGGGCCTGTCCGGTTCGGGTGACATTGGCCGTGTTCTCGATGCTGCCGGGCGGGCCCAGTGCCGTGCGCCCCGGCTCCCTCTTCGAAAGGCATGACGATGGCGGGTAACGACCTCGGCTCCCTTCTGGGCGGTCTCCTCGGCGGCGGCGGGAGCGGCGGCCAGGGCGGTGGCGGTGGCGGTGCGGGCAACATCCTCGGCGCCCTGCTCAGCGCGCTCGGCGGCGCCGGCGGCGGTGGCGGCGCCCAGGCGGCCGGCGGCGGCAACAACCCGCTCGGCGGGCTGCTGGACATGCTGACCAAGTCCGGCCTCGTCGACCAGGCCCAGTCCTGGGTCGGTACGGGCGACAACCAGGCGGTCAGCGGCGCCCAGATCGCCGAGGCCCTGCCGGACGAGGCCCTGAAGCAGGCCGCCCAGCAGGCCGGCGTCAGCCCGCAGGAAGCGGCCGACCAGATCGCCCAGGCGCTGCCCCAGGCGGTCGACAAGCTGAGCCCCGGAGGCACCCTGCCCACCGGCTCGCTGGAGGACATCCTCAAGCAGCAGAACCTCTGAGCCACCGGCCGCCGCGGACCGGGGCCCGGCGGACCGTCCTTCGGGACGGACCGCCGGGCCCCGGCGCGTACCGGCTGACTACGCTGGCACCGTGCGGTGCGCCGCCCGCCCGATCGTGATCCATTCGAGGAGCCCCCAGTGAGAACCGCCGCCGTCATCGGAACCGGACTGATCGGCACCTCCGCGGCCCTCGCCCTGACCGCCCGCGGGATCACCGTCCACCTCAGCGACCACGACCCGACCCAGGCCCGCACCGCCGCCTCCTTCGGCGCCGGCACGGACGAACCCGCCGAGGGCAGGGTCGACCTCGTGATCGTCGCCGTACCGCCCGCGCACGTGGCCGCGACCCTGGCCGACGCGATCCGGCGCGGGCTGGGACGGGCCTACGTGGACGTGGCCAGCGTCAAGGGCGGGCCGCGGCGCGAACTGGAGGCCCTGGGCGCCGACCTGAGCGCGTACATCGGCACGCACCCGATGGCCGGGAAGGAGCGCTCCGGACCGCTCGCCGGCACGGCCGACCTGTTCGAGGGACGGCCCTGGGTGCTGACGCCGACCCGGGACACCGACCACGAGGTGCTGAACCTGGCGCTGGAGCTGGTCGCGCTCTGCCGGGCCGTGCCCGTCGTGATGGACGCCGACGCCCACGACCGGGCCGTCGCGCTGGTCTCGCACACCCCGCAGCTGGTCTCCAGCATGGTCGCGGCGCGCCTGGAGGAGGCCGACGAGAGCGCCGTGCGCCTGTGCGGGCAGGGCATCCGCGACGTCACCCGGATCGCCGCCTCCGACCCGCGGATGTGGGTGGAGATCCTCTCCGCCAACCCCGGGCCGGTCGCCGACGTGCTCACCGGGATCGCCGCCGACCTGGAGGAGACCGTGCAGGCGCTGCGGGGACTCCAGTCCGCGGACGAGGAGAAGCGGCGCGGCGGCGCGGACGACATCGAGGACGTGCTGCGCCGCGGGAACGCGGGCCGGGTGCGCGTCCCGGGCAAGCACGGCTCCGCGCCGACCGTGTACGAGACCGTGACCGTACTGATCAGCGACCAGCCGGGCGAGCTGGCCCGGATCTTCGCCGACGCCGGTCGGGCCGGGGTCAACATCGAGGACGTACGGATCGAGCACGCCAACGGGCAGCAGGCGGGCCTGGTCCAGCTCAGCGTGGACCCCCGGGCGGCCGCGGGACTCACGGCCGAGCTGCGCGAGCGGGGCTGGGCCCTGCGCCAGTAGGGCTCCCGGCGGCCTCCCGGCGCCCCTTCCGGCGGCCCCGGAACCGACCGGCGCCGGGTACCCCGCCGAGTCGGTAACCTTAAGGAGGGGCGTTTTCGCGCGCCCGGACACGTACGCGCAACCAGGAAGGTGCTCGCCCCGTGGAAACCGCCGCTCAGTCCGCCGTGATCGTCGCCATCGACGGTCCCTCCGGCACGGGCAAGTCCAGCACCTCCAAGGCCGTCGCCGCCAAGCTCGGGCTGCGGTACCTGGACACCGGTGCGCAGTACCGGGCCATCACCTGGTGGATGATCACCAACGGCATCGACCTCGACGACCCGCAGGCCATCGCGCTCGCGGCCGGCAAGCCCGCCATCGTCTCCGGTACGGACCCCGCCGCGCCCACCATCAGCGTGGACGGCCTCGACGCCGCCGGGCCGATCCGCACCCAGGAGGTCACCTCCAAGGTCAGTGCGGTCAGCGCGGTGCCCGAGGTGCGCACCCTGATCACCGACCTCCAGCGCACCATCGCCGCCGAAGCGGCGCGGACGGCCGCGGGGATCGTCGTCGAAGGCCGGGACATCGGCACCACCGTCCTGCCCGACGCCGACCTCAAGGTCTTCCTCACCGCATCGGCCGAGGCGCGCGCCGCCCGCCGCAGCGGAGAGCTGAAGGGCGCCCACGCCCAGGACCTCGCGGCCACGAAGGCGGCGCTGATCAAGCGCGACGCGGCCGACTCCGGCCGCAAGACCTCCCCGCTGGCCAAGGCCGGCGACGCCGTCGAGGTCGACACCACGGAACTCACCCTCGACCAGGTCATCGAGTGCGTCGTGACCCTCGTGGAGGACAAGAGGGCGGCCGGCCAGTGAGCGAAACGCCCTCCCCCAAGGGTGCGGCGGTCGGCCGGCGGATCGGGATCGGGCTCATGTACGGGCTCTGGAAGCCCCGTGTGCTCGGCGCGTGGAAGGTACCGGCCTCCGGGCCGCTCATCCTGGCCGTCAACCACTCCCACAACGTCGACGGGCCCATGGTCATGGGCACCGCGCCGCGGCCCGTGCACTTCCTGATCAAGAAGGAAGCGTTCATCGGCCCGCTGGGCCCCTTCCTGGAAGGGATCGGGCAGGTCAAGGTCGACCGCTCCGGTGTCGACCGGGAGGCCGTCACCCGCGCCCTGGGCGTCCTCGGTGACGGCGGGGTCCTCGGGATCTTCCCCGAGGGCACCCGCGGCGAAGGCGACTTCGCCTCGCTGCGCGCCGGCCTCGCCTACTTCGCGGTCCGCGGCGGAGCGCCCATAGTGCCCGTCGCGGTGCTGGGCAGCACCGAGCGCCGTGGCAGGCTGGTCAAGGGACTGCCGCCCTTCAAGGGTCGGGTCGACGTCGTCTTCGGCGACGCCTTCGACGCGGGCGACGGCAGTGGCCGCCGCACCCGCACGGCGCTCGACGCGGCCACCGTACGCATCCAGGACCGGCTGACCCGCCACCTGGCCGACGCCAAGCGGCTCACCGGCCGCTAGGCGAGACTTGAACTCAGTAGTGGACCCGCGCGCTGCGGGTGCCACCGATCACCACGAACGACGAGGAACGGACTTCATGAACGACCAGCACGACCACGGAGCACTCGGAGACGCCGAGTACGCGGAGTTCATGGAGCTCGCCGCGGAAGAAGGCTTCGACATCGAGGACGTCGAAGGCGCGATCGAGGAGGCGGGCGCGGGCCCGCTCCCCGTCCTCGCCGTCGTCGGCCGCCCGAACGTCGGCAAGTCGACCCTGGTGAACCGCATCATCGGCCGCCGCGAAGCGGTGGTCGAGGACAAGCCGGGCGTCACCCGCGACCGCGTCTCGTACGACGCCGAATGGGCCGGACGCCGGTTCAAGGTCATGGACACCGGTGGCTGGGAGCAGGACGTCCTCGGCATCGACGCGTCCGTCGCCGCCCAGGCCGAGTACGCCATCGAGACCGCCGACGCGGTCGTCTTCGTCGTGGACGCCAAGGTCGGCGCCACCGACACCGACGAGGCCGTCGTCAAGCTGCTGCGCAAGGCGGGCAAGCCCGTCGTGCTCTGCGCCAACAAGGTGGACGGCCAGAGCGGCGAAGCCGACGCGACCGCGCTGTGGTCGCTCGGCCTCGGCATGCCGCACCCGGTCTCCTCGCTGCACGGCCGCGGTACGGGCGACATGCTCGACGCCGTCCTGGAGGCCCTGCCCGAGGCCCCGCCGCAGACCTTCGGCGCCGCGGCCCCCGGCGGCCCGCGCCGGATCGCCCTCATCGGCCGTCCGAACGTCGGCAAGTCCTCGCTCCTGAACAAGGTCGCGAAGGAGGACCGGGTCGTCGTCAACGAGATGGCCGGCACCACCCGCGACCCGGTCGACGAGCTGATCGTGCTCGGCGGCATCACCTGGAAGTTCGTGGACACCGCGGGCATCCGCAAGAAGGTGCACCTCCAGCAGGGCGCCGACTACTACGCCTCCCTGCGCACGGCCGCCGCCGTCGAGAAGGCCGAGGTCGCGGTCATCCTGATCGACACGACCGAGAACATCAGCGTCCAGGACCAGCGCATCATCACCATGGCCGTCGAGGCCGGGCGCGCCATCGTCATCGCCTACAACAAGTGGGACGAACTGGACGAGGAGCGCCGCTACTACCTCGAGCGCGAGATCGAGACCGAGATGCAGCAGGTCTCCTGGGCCCCGCGCGTCAACGTCTCCGCCCTCACCGGCCGCCACATGGACAAGCTGGTCCCGGCGATCGAGACCGCCCTGGAGGGCTGGGAGACGCGCGTCCCGACGGGCCGCCTGAACGCGTTCCTCGGCGAGATCGTCGCCGCCCACCCGCACCCGGTGCGCGGCGGCAAGCAGCCCCGCATCCTCTTCGGCACCCAGGCGGGCACCAAGCCGCCGCGCTTCGTCCTCTTCGCCTCCGGCTTCCTGGAGGCCGGCTACCGGCGCTTCATCGAGCGCCGCCTGCGCGAGGAGTTCGGCTTCGAGGGCACCCCGATCCACCTCTCGGTGCGGGTGCGCGAGAAGCGCGGCTTCAACAAGAGCAAGAGCAACAAGCAGTAGTCGCACCCAGCGGGTGCACCGGGGTCAGTAGCCCCGGCGCGGAGCGGGCGGCAGGGCCGCCGGGATGTGCTGCATCCCGGTCTGGTGCTGCCGCCCGTTGCCGTATCCGGGGGCGGTGCCCGCGGTGGCGTAGCCCTGGGCGCCCTGGCCGGCGTAGGAGGGCTGGGGGACGTACGCGGGCTGGGGCGCGTACGAGGGCTGCCACGGGTCGGTCTGCCATGCGGAACCGTTCCAGCCGCTCGTGCTGGTCTGACCGCTGCTGTACGCGCCCGGGTACCCGGTGGTGGCCAGCGCGCCGCCGGGAGCGGCCGGGGCCGTGCCGAAGGCCGTGAAACCGAGGTCCTCCTCGCCGCTGCGGTCGCCGGGCAGGGCCCGGAAGGAGCGCAGGTACTCCGAGTACAGGGCGTCGAAGATCGGGGTGGGCGAGGCGGTGTGCGGCGCGGCGTGCGTCCCCTCCCGCGTCCATGCGGGGCGCATCGGGGGGATGGGGCTCGAATAGGACGGGGCGCGGGAGGGATCGTATGAATGCACGTATCTGCCAACGAAACCGGCGCCCTGCGGATGCGGGGCGCCGGGGAGAAATCGCAGATCGCCGGGGGTGTGCGGGACGGACCGCGCACCCCCGGCGCACGCCATCGCCCGGCCCCCGCCCCGGACGGGTCCGGGGCCGGGACCGGACGAGGGCAGTCCGGTGGGGGTGGGGCGGGGCTCAGGTGCCCGCGAGCGGCATGGAGGCCGCCACGAGCTTGCCGCCCGCCGCGGCCTTGTCGAGCGCGTCGCGCAGCAGGTCCTCGCGGGGCTGCTGGCCGATCGAGCCGACGGGGGCGGCGTAGACGAGCACGCGCTGGGTCTTGTTGACGGCCGCGCGCCAGCCGTCGGTGACCGAGAGCGCCTTGTGGGCCTGCCACCAGGAGGTGGGGGCGCCGCCGTCGATGCCGGGCTGGAGCACGGCGTGCAGCAGGCCCGCGGCGAGCAGCACCGACCAGCCGGACAGCTGCGAGGGCAGCGTGGAGGTGTCGGTGACCGGGATGAAGCCCTGCTCGATGAGGAGGGGCAGGAAGTCGTCGCCCGGGCCGTCGGTGCCGGGGCGGGCGATCGGCGCGGTCGGCTCGACCACGAGCGCGGGGTGCAGCTCGCCGCCGATCAGGACCAGCCCGCTGGTGATGCCGAGCACGGCCTGGCCGCCCGGTACGGCCTGGGGGACGTCGGGGGCGGCGAACGCGTCGCCGGGGCCCTCGGCGGCCGGGTCGGTGCCGGTGATGCTGCGGACGGCGCCCTGGAGCTGGGCCTCGGAGACGTTCACCACCTGCGAGGGGATGCACAGTGCGTGGGCGAAGGCGAGGACCGCGGTCTCCTCGCCGACGAACAGCACGGTGCTGGTCTGCTCGCGCTCCGAGTCCCCCGGGGTGCGGCACGAGGTGCAGTCGTAACTGCTCGGGGCCTGGTCACCGGCGAGCAGTCGGTTGGCTTCTTCGTCGCCGATCTCGGCGCGTACGTCATCACTGACCTCGAGCATGCGCGGCACGGAGTGACTCCTCGGACTACGACGGACCGGTGGGCCGTTCCGTCTCGGCGTGCGGGACCGGGCGGTTCCCGGCTCGCCGGGATCAACGGGGGAGTGACGGCCGGGGTCACGCCGGATGAGGGAACGGATTCGAACCTGACCCCCGGACGAGTGAACGGGCTGAACGGAGCGTTGCTTTCATGCCAACTCTTTTCCCTTTGTGCTCAGTTGACGGCGCGGAATGCGCGGTTCGCGGGGGCGGGGTGATCGGCCTTCCGGGTGGCCGCGGGTGGGCGGCCGCGTGGCGGGGCGGGGGCGCGAGGGGGGCTGCGTAGCGTGATCAGATGCCCACATTCCGGATCCGGGCGGCCGTGTTGGTGGCTGCCGCGCTGGTGTTCGTACCGTCGGCGGCGTCGCGCGGCTACGCGTCGGCCCCACCGCCACCCGCGCCCGGGCCCGCCGGGGTCGCCGCCGTCGGTGCGCCGGGGACGATCGGGAAGGGGGCCGGGGACTGCGGGCCCGGCGGCCAGTGGCCGTGGGACTGCGTGGCCGACTGCGAGAGCACCGGCCGCTGGAACGTCAACACCGGCAACGGCTTCTACGGGGGGCTCCAGTTCTGGCAGCCCACCTGGGAGGAGCACGGCGGGCTCGGCTACGCGCCGCGCGCGGACCTGGCGGCGCGGGAGCAGCAGATCCGGGTGGCGGAGGACGTCCTGGGCACGCAGGGGTGGGAGGCGTGGCCGGTCTGCTCGAAGCGGTACGGGTTGGCGGGGCGGATGCACGTGGTGCGGGGCGGGGACTCGTTGGACTCGATCGCTCGGCGGCATCGGGTGCGGGGTGGGTGGCGGGTGCTGTACGAGGCGAACCGGGGGGTGATCGGGGGCCGGCCGGAGCTCCTGGTGGTGGGCTCGCTCCTGGTCCTGCCGCCGTCTGCCCCGGCCCCGGCCAAGCCGTCGGCCCCGGCCCCGGCCCCGACGCCGGGGGCCGTGGCCCCCACCCCTGCCCCGGCTGCGCCTTCGGCTGTGCCTGTGCCTGTGCCGCGCGTTCGCTGACGGTGCCTCCGGCGGCGCCTCAAACGCCGGCGGGGCTGGAGTGGGCGGGGCGGTTCGGCCTGCGCGGGCTGGAGTGGGCGGGCCGATTCAGCCTGCGCGGGTTGGAGTGGGCGGGCCGATTCAGCTTGCCCGGGTTGGAGTGGGCGGGCTGATTCAGCCTGCGTGGCTTGAACGGCCGGGGAATCAGCCTGCCCGGCGTTTGAGGGCCCGCCGGAGGCCATATCGACCGGAGCGGTTCGTGGGGCCTCCGGCGGCGCCTCAAACGCCGGCGGGGCTGTAATGGGCGGGGTGGGGCGCTGGCAGACTCGGGGCATGCTGGAGACTTCCGCTCGGTTGCTGCGCCTGTTGTCCCTGTTGCAGGCGCACCGGGAATGGACCGGGTCCGCCCTCGCGGAGCGGCTCGGGGTGACCCCCAGGACCGTACGGCGCGACGTGGGCCGCCTCCGCGAGCTGGGATACCCGGTCAACGCCAGCCCCGGCACCGGCGGCGGCTACCAGCTCGGCGCCGGAGCCGAGCTGCCCCCGCTGCTGCTCGACGACGACGAGGCCGTGGCGGTCGCGATCGGGCTGCGGACCGCCGCCGGGAACGGCGTCGAGGGCATCGGGGAGGCCTCCGTACGCGCCCTGGCCAAGCTGGAGCACGTGCTGCCGACGCGGCTGCGGCGCCGGGTATCGGCCCTCAACGCCTTCACCGTGCCGATGCTGCGCGGCCCGGACCGCGCCACCGCGGACCCCTCCGTGCTGGCCGAGCTGGCGGCGCTGTGCCGGGACGGCGAACGGCTGCGCTTCGGCTACCGGGACCACGCCGGTGCGAGCACCCGCCGGACCGTGGAGCCGCACCGCCTGGTGTGCACCGAGCGCCGCTGGTACCTGGTCGCCTGGGACCTGGAGCGCGCCGCCTGGCGCACCTTCCGCGCGGACCGGATCGAGCCGAGGCCCCCGCACGGCCCCCGGTTCACCCCGCGCCCGCCACCGGCCGAGGACCTGGCGGCGTACGTCTCCGAGGGCGTCTCCCACCGCGGGTACGCGGCCCGGGCCGTGGTGCGGCTGCGGCTGCCGGCCGAGGAGGCGGCGCGGACCATCGGGCCCTCGGACGGGGCACTGGAGGCACTGGACGCGCACAGCTGCCTGCTGCGCACGGGAGCGGTCGGCCTGGACGTGTTGGTGATTCACCTCATGCTGCTCGGCTGCGAGTTCGAGGTCGTGGAGCCTCCCGAGCTCACCGCGCGGATCAGGGCGGCGCGGGACCTCCTCGGGCGGGCCGTGGGGCCGGTGGACGGGGCGGACTCCCCGCGCGTGGAGAAAAGGTGAAGGCGTGTCGGGCAATGCGGACACGGAATTCCGGGGGTCCGGACAGGAATTGGAATGAGCCGTCGCCCCGGGCGTGTCGCGGGCCGGTAAACAATTGCCGTGAGGAACTCGGCGGGCGGAACGACTGTCGGCAATCCGTGACACAAGCGTGACCCGGTTTGGACGAACACCTGGGCGTTCGGCTGACGCACGACTGCCGCGGTCCGGAGGATGATCCGGCTCGCGGCAGTCGGGTGGAGCGTGGAGCGTGGAGCGTGGAGCGTGGAGCGTGGAACGGGGCCGGGGCGGGATCGGGCTGTGCGTACCGTGCTCCCGCCCGGGCGCCGGGTCAGCCGCCGGCCACCGGGCGGGCCGCCGGGTTGCGTCCGGTGCGGTCGCGGTCGGTGTGCGGCGGGCGACGGCTGCCCGCCGGGGTCACCGGGGTCCGCTCCGAGCGGATGACGTGCGGCCGGGCGGCCACGTGCGGGGCCGTCGTACGGGCCGCGGTGGCGTGGCCGGCGCCCGCGGGCACCGCGGCGGGCTCCTCGGGCACCGGAAGCGCCTCGGCCGCCCGCTGGACGAACACCTTGGCCTGGGCGGACAGCGGGGCGACGGGCAGTGCGGCCGCGCCGTTGCGGCGGCGCAGGCGCCAGGCGACGCGCTGCTCCATGATGAAGGCCTCGGTCCGGGCGATGAAGGGCTCGAACCACGGCAGGGCGAGCAGCACCAGCAGGCCGGCGGCCCAGCCGAGCAGCACGTCGCTGACCCAGTGCGTACCGAGGTAGACGGTGGTGGCGCCGACGCTGAGCGCGACGATCGCGGAGGCCGTCGACAGCACCCGTCGGGTGACTCCGGTGGAGGCCAGGTAGGCCAGGATCCCCCAGGTCACGACGGCGTTGGCGGTGTGGCCGGAAGGGAATATATCGCCGCCGCCGAACATCTCGGCCGAGCCGATCTGGGTCGCGTAGTGCGGGCCGAGGCGGCCGAGGCCGAGCTTCACCGAGCCCACGGTCACGTTGAGCGCGAGCAGGGCCACGCCGAGCGTGATCAGCGGGCGCAAGGTGTGCTGGCGCCAGCAGCGCCAGCCGAGCCAGGCCATGACCATCATCGAGGTGGGGCCGCGCTGGCCCAGCACCACGAGGTAGTCGAGGAAGGCGTGCACCTGCGGCCACTGCTCGTACGGCCGGAAGAACATCAGCTGCCAGTCGAGCCGCACCAGCCACGAGGTGGTCAGTACGCCGATCACGATCGCCAGGTAGAACACGAGCGTCGCGCCGAAGAGCACGACACGGTGCCGGCTCATCTGCGGCACTTGCAGATGAGCCGGTCGTTCGGGTTCCCGGTCGAGGCGGGCGAACACCCGCTCCAGACGGGTGAAAATTTGGTCAGTACGCACCCAATCGACGTTACCGCGCGCCGATGGGCCGCCCGGTCGAATCCCGGGCTTTGTGATGACCATGTGATGTGGAGTTGGTCTCGTTCGGGTCTTTATTCCCCGGAATGCGGCAATGTCCTGAGGCGTGGCTGCCGGAACGTGATCCACATGTGTCCTGAATAAGGTGACACACTTATCGGGATTTTATGGGGCCGGGAGCAATTACTTTGCACAAAGATGGATCGGAATTCCCCCTTCCGTTAGCCGGCTCCCGTTACGGCGGCCCCGACCCGTTCAGCCACCAGGCGCCGTAGACCGCCGAGGCCAGGGCCAGCGCCCCCACCGCCGCGGCCGCCCGCCCGGTCCGCCGGCGGGCCAACGCCACCGCGACCGGCAGCAGCAACGGAAAGGCCGGTAGCAGCAGCCGGGGCTTGGACCCGAAGTACCCCGAGGCGCACAGTGCCAGGGCCACCACGATCCCGCCGTAGACCAGCAGCGCCACGGGCTGCCGCTGCCGCACGCACGCCGCGCACAGCCACAGCACCAGCGCGACCCCCGCGAGCAGCCCCAGGCCCGCCAGGACCCCGGGCGGCGTGGCCGAGCCCAGTCGGCCCCCGATGAAACGCGCGAAGGCCCAGCCGCCGTCGAAGCCGTTGCCCCAGCCGGCCTGCACGTCCAGGTAGCCGAAGAGCCCGCGCCCGGTGTGCGCGCCGACCCACAGGACGTAGGCCGCCGCCCCCAGCGGGGCCAGCGCCGCCCCGACCGCCGTCCGCCAGGTACCCCCGCCGCCCCGCCGGGCCAGTACGGCCGCCACCCAGACCGCCGCGACCACCGCCGCCCCGACCGGCCGGGTCAGCCCCGCCAGCGCGGCCAGCGTGCCCGCCCACACCCAGTTGCCGCGCAGCACCCCGTACAGGGCCCAGGCCGCCAGCGCCGTGAAGAGGGCCTCGCTGTAGGCCATGGACTGCACGATCCCGACCGGCAGAGCGGCCCAGAGCGCCACCGCCAGCACCCCGGCCCGGCGCCCGTACAGCAGGTCGACGACCGCGAAGATCCCCCAGGCCGCGGCCAGGGACGCCGTCCACGCCACCACCAGCCCCGCATCGCCGTACGCCATGCCGGTCGGCGCCGACACCGCCCGCTCCAGCCACGGCAGCAGCGGGAAGAAGGCGAGGTTCGAGTGGACGTCGCCGTTGGCCAGCACCACCTCGTACCCGTAGCCCTCGCCCGCGACCCGCGCGTACCAGAGGGAGTCCCAGCGGGCGGAGAGCAGCGTGTGCGCGCTGCTGCCCGCGGCCGACCCCCACAGCCAGAGCGCGAGCAGACCCAGTGCGCGCACCGCGGCGAAGACGGCGAGCGCGGGCGCGACCCGGCGCGGGGTCGGGGCCGGCGCGGGGTCGGGGGTGGGGTCGGGCGGCCGGTTCGCGGGGTGCGGCGGCGCGGGCGGGGCGGGTGGGGCGTGATCGTTCACGGGATCGATTATCGGGGCCGCGCGGCGATCCACGGCCCGTGACCTGGCGTGTACGCCGGTGGGGGAGGGGGAAGGGGGGAGCTGCGCCGTGACGTACCGCACCGTGCGGACGTGACCGGGATGAGAGCTTGGCCACGTCGGCGCTGGCTCGAACTCGCGTACGCTGTCCGTTCACTCGCGCGTCGATGCCGGACCCCGTGGGCCGCCGCCCTCCGCGGCCGTCGGACGCTGGTCCGCCGCGGCGAGGGCTCATCTGGGAGGTAGATGCATGTCGGGGACGAACACCCTCCGGCAGCGGATCGGCGCGCTCGCGGGAGGCGCCAACCGCTGGGCCGTACTGGCCGTCCTCTGCATCAGTCTGCTCCTCGTCGCGCTCGACGCGACGATCCTGCACGTCGCCGTCCCCTCGGTCACCGAGGACCTGCGCCCCGGCTCGATCGAGCTGCTGTGGATCGTCGACGCCTACCCCCTGGTCTGCGCCTCGCTGCTGATCCTCTTCGGCACCCTCGGCGACCGGGTCGGCCGCCGTCGGATCCTGCTGCTCGGCTACGGGCTCTTCGGCGTGGCCTCGGCGATCGCCGCCCTCGCCGACAACGCCCAGCTGCTCATCGCCGCGCGCGCCCTGCTCGGCATCGGCGGCGCGATGATCATGCCCGCCACCCTGTCGATCCTGCGCACGGTCTTCCCCGACCGCCGCGAGCGGGCCCTCGCGATAGGGATCTGGACCGCGGTCGCCGCCGTCGGCGCGGCGAGCGGTCCCGTCATCGGGGGCTTCCTCGTCCAGCACTTCTGGTGGGGCTCCGTCTTCCTGATCAACATCCCGCTGATGGCTCTGATCCTGCCGCTGGGGCGGTGGCTGCTGCCCGAGTCCAAGGGGGCCGACGACGGGCCCTGGGACGTGCTCGGTGCGCTCATGGCCGCCGGGGGCGTGCTCGGTACGGTGCTCGGGGTCAAGCGCGCGGGCGCCGACCGGACCTTCCTGGAGGTCGGAGCGGTGGTCCCGGTGCTGATCGGCGCCACCCTGCTGGTGCTGTTCGTCCGCAGGCAGAAGCGGCGCGAGCAGCCGCTGATCGACATCGGGATGTTCTCCCGGGTGGCCTTCTCCACCTCCGTGGCCTGCATCGTGCTCGCCATGCTGGCGCTGGTCGGCCTGGAGCTGATCGCCGTCCAGTACCTCCAGCTGGTGCTGCACCTGAGCCCGCTGGAGACGGGGCTGCGGCTGCTGCCGCTCACCTTCGCGGCGATGGCGGCGGGCGCCACCGGCTCGTACACCCTCCAGCGGGTCGGCCCGCGCGCGATGGTCTCGCTGGGCTTCACGCTCACCGCGTGCGCCGTGCTGCTGTTGACGCTGATGGGCCTGGACGACCGGCCCTGGCTGCTCACCTTCGGCTTCGTGCTGCTCGGCTTCGGGCTGCAGACCACCCTCTTCGCGGCGTACGAGTCCATGCTGAGCGAGGCCCCGGCCAGCAAGGCGGGGGGCGCGGCGGCGATCGGCGAGACCTCCTACCAGCTGGGTGCGGGGATGGGCATCGCGCTGCTCGGCAGTGTCATGAACGCGGCCTACATCCCAGGGCTGCGGGAGGTTCCCGGGGTCTCGGCGGTGGATTCCGGGCGGGCCTCGAACTCGCTCGGCGAGGCGTACCAGATCGCGCGGAGCCTTGGCGGGCCGGCGGGGGAGTCGCTCTACTCGGCGGCCCGGCACTCCTTCGTGCACGGGCTGCACGTGACGTTGGCGGTGAGTGCGGTGCTGTTGTTCGCGGGGGCGGCGATGGCGTTGAAGCTGCCGCGGGGGCTGGAGGGTGAGCCGGGGCCGGCCGAGCCGGTGCGGATCCCCGGGCAGTCGGGGCCCTGCCCGGACCCGGTCGCGGGGCCCTCCGCGCAGCGCTCCTCCTGACCCCGCGCCTCAAACGCCGGCGGGGCTGCACATCCAGCCTGCCCGGCGATTGAGGGCCCGCCGGAGGCTGCGTCGACCGGTTCGGTGGGTGGCGGCGCCCGCCCCGGGGCTCCGCCCCGGACCCCGCGCCTCAAACGCCGGCGGGGCTGGAATGGCCGGGGGCTCCGCCCCGGACCCTGCGCCTCAAACGCCGGCGGGGCTGATGTGGGTGGGGGTGGACCCCGGGGGTGAACGGTGGCTAACTTGCAGCGCTAGGTTTTGTTTCCAGGCCCGCCGGGAGGCCCTCGTGTCCGCGTCGAAAACGCCGTTCGTCCCCACCGACCCCCTCGGGCTCGACGAGCTGCTGAGCCCCGAGGACCTCGCGGTGCGGGACACCGTAAGGGCCTGGGCCGCCGACCGCGTGCTGCCGTACGTCGCCGATTGGTACGAGAAGGGCGAGCTGCCCGGGATCCGGGAGCTGGCCCGCGAGCTGGGCGGGATCGGCGCGCTCGGCATGTCCTTGACCGGGTACGGCTGCGCGGGCGCCAGCGCCGTCCAGTACGGGCTGGCCTGCCTGGAGCTGGAGGCCGCCGACTCGGGGATCCGCTCCCTCGTCTCCGTACAGGGCTCGCTCGCCATGTACGCGATCTGGAAGTACGGCTCCGAGGAGCAGAAGCAGCGCTGGCTGCCCGGCATGGCCGCCGGTGAGCTGATCGGCTGCTTCGGGCTGACCGAGCCGGACGTGGGCTCGGACCCCGCCGCGATGCGCACCCACGCCAAGCGCGACGGCGGCGACTGGGTGCTGAACGGGCGCAAGATGTGGATCACCAACGGCTCGGTCGCGGCCGTCGCCGTGGTCTGGGCGCAGACCGACGAGGGGATCCGCGGCTTCGCCGTACCCACCGACACCCCGGGGTTCTCGGCGCCCGAGATCAAGCACAAGTGGTCGCTGCGCGCCTCGGTCACCAGCGAGCTGGTCATGGACGACGTACGACTGCCCGCGGACGCGGTGCTGCCCGACGTCATCGGCCTGCGCGGCCCGCTCGGCTGCCTCAGCCACGCGCGGTACGGGATCGTCTGGGGGTCCATGGGGGCGGCGCGCGCCAGCTTCGAGTCGGCCCTCGGCTACGCGAAGACGCGCGAGCAGTTCGGGAAGCCCATCGGTGGCTTCCAGCTCACCCAGGCCAAGCTCGCGGACATGGCCCTGGAGCTGCACAAGGGCATCCTGCTCGCCCACCACCTCGGGCACCGCATGGACGCGGGCACCCTGCGGCCGGAGCAGATCAGCTTCGGCAAGCTCAACAACGTCCGCGAGGCGATCGAGATCTGCCGCACCGCGCGGACCGTCCTCGGCGCGAACGGGATCTCCCTGGAGTACCCCGTCATGCGGCACGCCACCAACCTCGAATCGGTGCTCACCTACGAGGGCACCGTCGAGATGCACCAGCTGGTCCTGGGCAAGGCACTCACCGGCCTCGACGCCTTCCGGTGAGCGCCCTGCTCAGCTCTGGTTGAAGAAGTCGCGCGTGCGTCCGCCGGACTCGCCGCTGACGATCTGGGTGTCGGCCGGGGTCAGCAGGAAGACCCTGGTCGCCACCCGCTCGATGGAGCCGCGCAGGCCGAAGGTCAGGCCGGCCGCGAAGTCGACCACGCGCTTCGCGTCGCCCGGGTCCATCGAGGACAGGTTCACGATCACGGGCACGCCCTCGCGGAACAGCTCGCCGATGCCCCGCGCGTCGCGGAAGCCGTCGGGGGTCACCGTGGCGATCCGCCGGCCGTGCTCGACGGCCGACTCGGACGCCACCTGGACCCGCGGGTCGGTGACCCACTGCTCGCGCTCCACACCGCCCGTGTGGTTGCTCTGCGCCGCGGCCTCCGCGTACTCGTCGTCGTAGTAACGCTCGTCACCGCTGTCCTCAACGAGACCCAGCCAGGCACTCGCCTTGCGTACCGAACCCATGGACGCCTCCTTTCACCGGGGGTCTGTCTGTCATCTTCTCCGCGTCCCTATGGTCGACCATGATGCTGACAACGCGCCAAGTGGATAGTCGCCGCGCAGGGGTTTCGTGACGGTACTGGTGCAGAACATCCGGTGCGGGCCAAGGTTCCAGGCGTCTACCCGCTGCTGACTGAGTGAAAATACGATCGCTGCATCCGTTCAGGTGACCGCAGGGGACGTACGGGTGAAGGACCGGGCTCGGTACGATGCCCCGCACGCACGCGCTTGACACACGGGGGAACCACTTGTTCGGCATCGTCAGACCCTGCACGCACCGGCTCGGGGACCGGTTCAAGACGGAGTGGACGGCCCATCTCTGCGGACTGTGCCTGGCACTTCGCGGGGACCACGGTCAGTTCGCGCGGGTGGTGACCAACTACGACGGGCTGCTCATATCCGTTCTGACGGAGGCTCAGTCCGGACCGGCCCCGGGCTCCCGGCGCACGGCGGGCCCCTGCCCGCTGCGCGGGATGCGCACCGCGCCGGTGGCCAACGGCGAGGGCGCGCGGCTCGCCGCCGCCGTCTCCCTGGTGCTCGCCTCGGCGAAGGTGCGCGACCACGTGGCCGACCGGGACGGCCTGTTGGCGCGCGCTCCACTGGCCGCCGCCGCGCGCACCGTGGCCCGGCGCTGGGACCGCGCCGGCGCGCGCACCGGGGCCTCGCTCGGCTTCGACACCGCGGTGCTCGTGGACGCTGTGGACCGGCAGGGCGACATCGAGGCACTGGCCGGGCTCGGCACTCCGGTGCTGCGGGTGACCGAGCCGACCGAGACCGCCACGGCCGCCGCCTTCGCCCATACCGCGACCCTGGCCGGCCGGCCGGGCAACGCCCCCGCGCTCGCGGAGGCGGGCCGCTACTTCGGCCGGCTCGCGCACCTGCTGGACGCGGTGGAGGACCAGGCCGCCGACGCCGTGGCGGGGGCCTGGAACCCGCTGACGGCCACCGGGACCCCGCTGGTCGAGGCGCGGCGGCTGTGCGACGACGCGCTGAGCGGGATCCGGCTGTCCCTGCGGGAGGTCGAGTTCGTGGACGCGGGGCTCGCGCACCGGCTGCTGGTGCACGAGCTGCGGACCTCGGTGGACCGCGCCTTCGGCACGAGCTCCTGCGGGCACGCGGGCTCCGCCGCCGGGCACGCGCACGGCCAGGGGCAGGGGCAGGGCCACGGTCAGGGCTTCGGCGCGGCGCCGCCCGGCTGGGACGCGGGGAGCGGGGGCCCGTACGGCGGCGGCCCCCAGGGCGGGAACCCGTACGGCAACCCCTACGGGCCGACGGCTCCCGGTGGCCCCGCGGCGCCCCCGCCGATGGGCCCGGGCGGGCCCGGGGGCGGCTGGGGCGGCGGTCCGGGCGGCTTCGGCGGCCTGCCGCCGCAGAAGCCGCGACGCGGCCTGCTGGCGGGCTGCGCCGTGGCCATCGGGCTCTTCTGCACCTGCCAGCTGTGCTGCACCGAACACGAGGGGCCCTGGTCCCGCCAGAAGCGGGACGCGTGGTGCGACGACTGCGATTGCAGCGGCTGCGACTGCGGGTGTTGCGGTGACGGGGGCTGCTGCGACGGGTGCGACTGCTGCGACTGCGGGTGCGACTGCGGCTGCTGAGCGCGCCTTTGAGGCGACGTCAGAGCAGGTCCGTACGGCGTACCTTGTAACGCCGGTGACATCGACCGGCGGCCGCGGTGTGGAAATGTGACCGCATGGTCTCTGACGCAACGGACGCGGCCGACGCCGTCACCGCCTGGGAGCGCTGGCACGCGCACCGGGTGGACACGGTGTCCGGCCCCTAC
Organism: Streptomyces sp. NPDC051555; assembly: GCF_044454405.1. Lineage (NCBI taxonomy): Bacteria > Bacillati > Actinomycetota > Actinomycetes > Kitasatosporales > Streptomycetaceae > Streptomyces > Streptomyces sp. NPDC051555. Next base: position 55,655 of record NZ_JBITDP010000020.1, read on the forward strand.
GGCCCCCTGGCCCTCACCGGCACGCACTGGCTCGCCGACTACCCGGAGGGTCGAATTCCGGACGTTCCCGGGCGGTGGCGCGAGACGGACGCCGGAGTCCTCCTCGCCGCGGGCCCCGGCGACGGGCTGGCCCTCGACGGCGAAGCCTTCACCGGCGAGGCGGTGCTCGGCGCCGACGACGGCCCGCCGTCGGCCTCCCGGGCCGCCGCGGGCGCGGTCCGGCTGGTGGTGATCCGGCGCGAGGGGGCGTGGGCGGTCCGCGGCTACGACCCGCACGCCCCGGCCCGCAGCGCCTTCAAGACGATCGAAGCCACCCCCTACGACCCGGCGTACGTGCTCCCCGGGCGCTTCCGGGCGTACGACGAGGACCGGACCGTACAGGTGGAGAACGCCGACGGGCGGGCCCGCGGGCTCGGCCTCGGCGGCGAGCTGGCCTTCGACTTCCGGGGCGCCCCGCACGCCCTCCAGGTCGCCGTGGACGAGGACGACGGCAGCCTGTGGGCCGTCTTCGGCGATGCCACCGGCGGGCGGAGCAGCTACCGCTTCCGCTTCCTGCGCCCCGGGGTCCCGGCGGCCGACGGTTCGATCACGGTCGACCTGAACCGGGCGCTGCTGCCTCCCTGCGCCTTCGCGGACCACTTCATCTGCCCGTTCCCGCCGCCCGGGAACACCCTGCCCTTCGAGGTCGCCGCAGGTGAACGGCGGCTGGAATCAGCCCTTGCTACCGGTATCTGACGCCACCACACTCCCGGTCAGTGCTTGTCAGGTGCACGGCCAGGCCCCCCAGTCCGCCGCGCCCCGATTCCCTCCGGGAGGACGAGAAATGAGCTTCAAGCACATCCCCCACACCCCCCACACCCCCATCCCCGCAGCGACCCGCGGGCGCGCCCGCGCCCGCACCCGGCTCGCGGTGCTCGCCGCGGGCCTCGCCGCCGTCGCCGCCTTCACCGTTCCCGCGACGGCCAGTGCCAGCTCCGAGGCCGACTCCGGCGGCCTGAGCGCGGATCGGCTCGCCGCCGTCGGCGCCGCCGTACAGCGCGCCGACGTCGCGGGCACCGCCTGGTACACCGACCCCGCCACCGGCACCCTCGTGGTGAGCGCCGACTCCACCGTCTCCGCCACCGACCTCGCCAGAATCAAACGCGAGGCCGGGACGGACGCCGGGGCCCTGCGCGTGGAGCGCACCTCCGGCCGATTGAGCAAGCTGATCAAGGGCGGCGACGCGATCTACGCCTCCAGCTGGCGCTGCTCGCTCGGCTTCAACGTCCGCAAGGGGACCACGTACTACCTGCTCACCGCCGGCCACTGCACCGACGGCGCGGGCACCTGGTGGACGAGCACCGCCCACACCACCACGATCGGCGCGACCGTCGGATCCAGCTTCCCCGGCAACGACTACGGCCTCGTCCGCTACGACAACGCCGCCCTCGCCCACGAGGGCACCGTCGGCAGCCAGGACATCACCAGCGCGGCCAACGCCACCGTCGGCATGTCCGTGACCCGGCGCGGCTCCACCACCGGCATCCACAGCGGCACGGTGCAGGCCCTCAACGCCACCGTCAACTACGGCGGCGGCGACATCGTCTCCGGCCTGATCCGCACCAACGTCTGCGCCGAACCCGGCGACAGCGGCGGCCCGCTCTACTCCGGCACCCGGGCCATCGGCCTGACCTCCGGCGGCAGCGGCAACTGCTCCAGCGGCGGCACCACGTTCTTCCAACCGGTGACCGAGGCCCTCTCCGCCTACGGGGTCAGCGTCTACTGACCGCGGCTCGTCCCGCGCGCCCCCGTGCACACCCTGGACGTCCCCCCGCCTTCTGGGAGGATGTCGTGGACGTCCAGGGTTCGGCCGTCCACGGGGGAGGCTCGGGTATGAAACGCATCGGGGTGACCGGCCACCGGTCCCTTCCCGACGAGGTGATCGCCCACGTCGAGGACGGGCTGCGGGCCGTGCTCGACGGCCACGACGGCCCGCTGGAGGCGCTGTCCAGCCTCGCGGAGGGAGCGGACCAGCTCTTCGCCGACATCGCGCTCCAGTGCGGGGCCGACCTCACGGTGGTGATCCCCAGCGCCGACTACGAGGCCACCTTCGGCGGCGGCGCGCCGCTCGCCGGCTTCCACCGGCTGCGGGGACTGGCCGCGCAGGAGGTCCGGCTCGACTTCGCCCGCTCCACGGACGAGGCGTACTACGCGGCGGGCACCTTCATCGCCGACAGCTGCGACCGGCTCGTCGCCGTCTGGGACGGCCTCCCGGCCCGCGGGCACGGCGGCACCGGCGAGATCGTCGCCTACGCACGCGCGCTCGGCAAGCCCGTCACCGTGCTGTGGCGGGCGGGCGTCGTACGGGACTGAGCGCTCCCGCACCGCACGACGCCGCGCCCCCGGGAAAGCGGGCCCGCCTCAACTGCTGTGACGGGCCAGCCAGTCCGTGTGCTGCGGGGAGACGTAGCGCTCGGTCTCGTAGACCGCGGACGGCCACTGCGTCTCCGTGATCGTCGTCTGCATCACCACCATCATCGCGGACAGGTCCTGCTCGATCAGGGTGTGCGCCTCGATCAGCGGATGGTGGCGGCGCACCTCGTTCCAGGCGATCCCGGCCGCCGCGGCGGCGCTCAGCAGCGCCGTCAGCCGCGTCCCCGGACCCGACCCGAAGGCCCCGAGCAGCGCGAACAGCAGCGCCACGCAGGTCAGCAGCACGATCGACCACGACCACACCGCCGTGGCCCGCCGCGACACCTCCGTCTTGCGCTGGTACCACTTGCGCTGCTCGATCAGCCGGTCCCGCACGTACGTCTCGCGCCGCACCTGATAGTCGAGGCCCCGCAGCCGGTGCATCGCCCCGGTGATCTCCCCGCCCTCGGGCAGCATCCCGGCGGCGCGCGGATCCTCCCAGCCCATCTTGCGCAACTCGTCCAGACCCGCCTCCAGTCGGGTCCCGTACGCCTGTGCCACGCCCGACACGTCGCTGCCGAACGGCGCCCCGTGGACGGCGTACCGCCAGGCCAGCGACTTGATGAACTCCGCCGCACTGCGGTTGAGCTGCCACTGCGGGCGGGCCCGGCGCCGGGTGGCGCGCATCCCGACGGCGAGCACCCCCGCGTACGCCAGCGCGCTGAGCATCCCGAACAGGTGCAGCGACCCGATCCGGGCGGCCGAGGACGGCAGCGCCCCGACCGCCGCGGCCGTCACGAGCAGCAGCAACTGCGCGCGGGTCGCCTGCGTGGACTCCCGCTGCCGGGAGATCGCCGCCTGGTCGGTGTGGTGGAAGAGGGCCGGCAGGTCTTCGTTTCGAAAGGTCATGCTGTCGGTCACAGCGAACCCCCCAGTCTGCTGTCCAGTGGTGCGCGGTGCGGCCGCCGGGACCTGCCCGGTCCCCGGCGGCCGCCCCGCCCGCGGGCGGTCACACCGCCAGCGGCTCCAGGTCGCGGTGGACCCGGCGCTCGTCGCGTGCGTAGCGGGTCAGGCCGTGTTCCTCGCCCAGGAGCCTCGTCAGCTCGTTCACCGCTTCCGTGCGGACCCGTGCGGCCTCCTCCTTGCGGCCCATCGAGTCGAGGCTGACCGCCATGTTGGAGGCGCTCGCCAGGGTTTCGGGGTGGTGCGCGCCGAGCGCCTCGCGCAGCCGCATCACCGCCATCCGCTCCAACTCCAGCGCGCCCTCCGGATCACCCAGGTCGGCCAGGGTGTTGGCCAGGTTCAGGTGGGCGAAGATGGTGTGCGGGTGGTTGTCGCCGAGCACCTCGCGCATGTGTCGGATCACGTGGCGCAGCATGGTCTCGGCCGTCTCCGCGGCTCCCGAACCCCAGTGGAAGACCGCGAGGTTGTTGAGCGCGGCCAGCGTGTACGGGTGCCGTTCGCCCGGCACCTTCATGTACTCGTCGACGACCTCCTGCGCCAGGTCCCGCGCCCCCGCCGAGTCCCCGACGGCGAACATGTCGGCGGCCAGGTTGAGTTCGCAGGCCAGCAGGTCCGGGTTGACCGAGGTGTACTTGGCCCGGTAGCGGTTGCGGGTGGCGGTGGTCAGCCGCCGCGCGTCCTCCAACTCGCCGGCCCGGCGCAGCGATACGGCCAGCGACTTCGCGGCGGCGAGGGTGCCCGGGAAGGCGCGCCCCAACTGTCGCTTGTAGATCTCGTAGGTTCGGCTCAGCAACTGCACCGAGTCGTCGTAGCGGCCCACCTCCCGCAGGTCGCGGGCCAGGCTCTGGGCCGAGGAGAGGGTGTACGGGTGGTCCGGGCCGAGCACCTCGGTGCGCCGGTCGAAGACCTCCTGGTCGATCTCGCGGGCCCGGGCGTACTGCCCGACCATGCGCAGGTTCAGCGCCAGGTTGTTCGCGGCCGCCAGGGTCCGGGGGTGCGACTCGTGGAAGATCTGGCTGAAGCCCTCGTGCGCGGCCGTCGCCAGCTCCATCGCCTCGCCGTAGCGGCCGAGGGTGCCCAGGTCCATCGCCAGCCCGCTGGTGGTCATGTAGGTGTGCGGGTGCGAGGGGCCGAGCGCGGTGCGCTGGCGCTCCAGGGTGACCTCGTCCAGCTCCTTGGCCTCCACGAACCGCCCCTGCGAGCGCAGGATGTTGGACAGGTGGAAGCGCAGGTACAGGTACTGCAGGTCGTCGCCGCCCAGGGTCTCCTTCCAGGTCTCGCGCAGCTCCTCGCCCAGCTGGTAGGCCGCCTTGAAGTCACCGCGCTTCCAGAGGTAGCGGACCCGGTCGATCAGGAGCCGGCGGGTCTCCGGCTCCTTGCAGAAGCGGGCCTCGGACGGGGTCAGGTGCGGCCAGATGGTGTTGAACCGCGGCCACGTCTCCGGGTTGTCTATCGGCTCGTCGTCGTCCGGCCGGGCGCCCGCCAGGATCCGGTGCACCGCGTGTCGGGCCTCGCGCTGCTCCTCCTCGGTCAACTGGGCCCGGATCACGGCCTGGACCAGGCGGTGCACCTGGATGCTGTTGCTGACCTGGTCGACCTTGGCCATCGCGAACCGGCCGATCTCGCGGATCACCCGGCCCAGCACCAGCTTCTCCTGGAGCGAGGAGTCGTAGGGCTTGAGGGCGTCGATCATCTCCTTGCTGTACAGGAGGTTCGCCGAGATCGGCTCGGGCGCGAAGAAGGCGCAGAGCTGGAGCAGCCGCACGGCGGCGGGGGAGCGGCTCTGCAGCCGTTCTATGGAGACGTTCCAGGTGGCCGCGACCGGCTCCGGGTAGCCGGGGGGTTGGTTGAGCGCCAGCACCCGGGCCGCCTGCTGGGCGAGCTGCTCCAGGTACGCGGAGACGGGCGTCGCGGTCTCCGCGATCCAGGCACCGGCCTGCTCGACGGCGAGCGGCAGGTCGCCGACCGCGATCGCGACCTGCTCGGCGTCGTCCTTGGTGAGCCCGGGGGCCCGCCGCTGGAGGTGCTCGATGGACTCCTCGCGCAGGAAGACGTCCACCGGCAGCGCGTCCCCGTACTGCGACCAGCTCTGGTTGCGGGAGGTCACCAGCACGTGCCCGGGACCGCCCGGCGGGAAGAACCGCTTGAGGGTCTCCGGATCGTCCGCGTTGTCGAAGACGAGCAGCCAGCGCGCGGAGGGGACCCCGCGCCGCAGCAGGTCGATGGCCTCCTGGGAGGCGGCCGACATGTCCTCGCCCGTCTGCGCGCCGAGCCGGACGGCCAGCTCGGCGAGGGCCGCGACGACGTCGTCCGTCTGCTCGGAGGAGATCCACCACACCAGGTCGTAGTCCGCCATGAACCGGTGGACGTACTCCAGCGCGACCTGGGTCTTGCCGACCCCGCCGAGCCCGTAGAGGGTCTGCGGCTGCGGCAGCACCACGGCCACGCCCCCGCCGAGCTGGTCGCGCATCCGCTCCAGCACGATGGAGCGCCCGGTGAACCCGGGGTTGCGCGGCGGCGCGTTCCAGATCTTGGGGACGGTCCCCGGGAAGCGGGGGCCGGGCGCCGTGGCGCTGCTGATCCCGTCGTTGAGGGGGGCGGGCCGCTCCACCGCGCGCAGCAGGGCGGTGGTGGCGTGCATCTCGTCGAGGCGGAAGAGGTCCACCGGATTGCGGTCGATGTACGGGGTGCTCAGGCGTACGTCGCCCACGCGCAGCGGCACCAGCTGGCGCCGCCCGCCGGTCGGGTCCTCGGCGGCGGCCCGCTCCCACACGTCCACGGCCCGGGCGGACTTGAGGTAGGCGCTGGAGAGCAGCACCACGGTCCGGGCGGCGGTGTCGACGCTGATCCCGGCGCCCAGGGTGTCGCCGGGGGCGGCCGCGGGCGCGCGTTCGGCGGAGACGTCCTTGGGCACCACCCGGAAGCCGGCCCGGGTGAGGACCGATTCGATCCAGTCGGCCCACATGCGGTTCTCGGCGACGTAGGACAGGAACAGGTCGGCGGGCAGGGCGGGGCGGCGCCGGGTGAAGGCGTCGCGGATGCGCAGCCGGACCTCTTCGCCGATGGCGGGCATGGAGGTGATCTCGCCCTCGGTGACCACCGTGGTGAGCCGTTCGAAGGCGGAGAGCAGGGAGTTGGTGAGCCCGGCCTCGTCGCCGAAGGTGGCCAGGGTCTCCTCGTAGGCGTAGTACGGACGGTACGGGATTTCCACCGCGCCCCAGTACGCGGTGAGTTCGTCGCCGCCCAGCCCGCTGGGGAAGCGGTCGAACTTGATCCGGGCCAGGGCGCGGCCCGCGTCGGCCTTCTCCTTCTCGCCCTCGTCGATGCGCATCGGGACCGGGTAGATCTTGATGCCCCGGTCGTTGAACCGCTCGTCTATCTGCCGGGCGACGGAGGCGGCGCCGTCGATGGACTGGTCGGAGAGGGTGAAGCAGTCGACCAGGATGTCGGGCAGGTGCACCGTGCAGATGTCGGCTATGTCGCTCAGCCCGGTGCGGCTGTCGATCAGGACGTAGTCGTAGTTGCGCTTCATGTCGTCGCGCAGCGCGTCGAAGAAGTGGCCGCCGCCGAGCCGGTCGTAGAAGTTGTCCCAGTCGAAGGTGGAGACCGTGGCGGAGTACTCGCGGTTCTGCCGGCCCGCGGAGACGAAGTCGAGGGTGCCGCCGTCGGGGAACTCCCAGCCGAGGGTCTCGGGGGTGAGGGAGACGGCGTGCGGCTGGATCCGCGCGTAGTCCTTGTGCCAGTCGTCGGAGCGCTGCGCCGGGCTGGTCGCGGCCCAGGCGTACTCGCTGATCAGGTCGATGATCCCGGTGGTCGCCCCCAGGGTGGAGGGGTCCAGGAACGGGTGGAAGAAGCGGTGCAGGCCGGGAGCCTCCAGGTCCCAGTCCACGGCGAGGACCCGCTTGCCGTTGGCGGCGAGGATCCAGGCGGTGTTGGCCAGCGCCATGGTGCGGCCGGTACCGCCCTTGTACGAGTAGAAGGTGACGATCCGTCCGTCACGACTGGCTGTCATCCGCGTCCCCCGCTTGGTTGGTCGGTCCGTCGGCGTCCGGGTGCGGCCCGGTGGTCCGGGCGTCGTGCTGTTCGGTGTCGGGTGGGAAGGGCGCGGGCGGCGGCGCGGGTGGCCCGTTCATGCCCATCGGGCCGAGCAGCCGCGGCCGTTCGGTGTGCGCCCCGCCCGCGGGCGGATAGACCTGGGCGTGTCTGAGGAACTGCTGGGCGGCCGCCTCGACCACCTGCGGCAGGATCTGGCCGAGGGTCTCCATGTTGGCCACGCCGTTCGCGGCGGCCCGGCAGGCGATCCGGCCCTGACCCATCTTCACGGGCATGGTGTCTTCGAGCTGGTCGGTCAACTCCGCTTCCCTGGCCCGGCTCTGGTGGTCGTAGCGGTTCCACGGCACGACCACGCTCACCCAGGGCCGGGGGTCCTGGTCGAAGGCGGCCAGGCGCTGGCGGCGCAGGTCGTCGGCGACGGCCCAGCGGTCGACGATCAGGATCTCGGGGCGGGTCGGCGGCTGCTTGGTGTCGAAGTGGCCGGCCTCGTCGTCGAAAGAGGCCATCGTGGTCTGGTAGTTGAGGGAGCGCACCAGGTCCTCGGCGACGTAGGCCACCGGCCGCTGGGCGACGGGGTGGTACGGATTCCAGTCCAGTGCGGTGTCCCCGTAGTACTCGGGGCTGCGGCCCTCCGGGAGGTCGTGCCGGGTGGCGGCGGCCACGGTGACGTGCAGGCTGCGGGCCGCGTTGCCGGGGCCGCCCGTGGCCCCGGGACTGCCGAACGCGCTGGGCACCACCCGGTAGTCCATGGGGCGGCTGATGTCGAGGCGCACGGATTCGGCGACGCGCACGATGCGCTTGGCCAGCTCGTAGACGGCCCGCTCGTACTGTTCGGCGTACCCGCGCAGCTTGATCAGTCCGTAGAGCCCGTCGGTGACGTAGCGCTCGCCGAAGGTGTTGTGGTTGAACTGGAGCCGCTCGGCCGGGCCGGGCAACTGCGCGGGCGGCACGGGGACCCACAGCGCGGGCACGATCGCCTCGGCGGGTTCGCCGCTGACCGCGGTCCGCTGGATGGTGCGGTGTGCGAAGGCGAACCATTCCTTTCCGCACATCTCGCTCGCGAAGTAGCGCGGCGAGAAGAGCGGGACGAAGACCCGACAGGTGGCCAGTGCCGTGCCGAGTCGTTCCGACCAACCCTCGCCGCTGCGTATCTCCCGGTCCATGAATCCGGCGTCGGACCCGGCGGGCAGGTCAGTGAGCGCCATGACGTGGCTGGAGAGGTCACGGAAAAGCCGCTCCACCCACATGTCGGGGTCGGGCCCCCCGGCCCCGAACCTCGGCGTATGCGCATAACTGAGAAAAAAGTACGGCTGCACTGATGCGGGCACACGACCCCCGTCCCGAAGATGTGGAGCGAAGAAACATCATTCCGGAGCTGCTCCGCCACATCGCCTCATGGTTCAGTCAATCAGCGTCTGTTTTCGGTCATCCAGGTAACGGCGTGATCGACGGCATCAGGAATCCCGAAGATCTTGACCGAGGCCCCTCCCAGCTGCCCCTCGCGCACCTTGGACGAGGGAAAGTCCCGGCCGATCTCCGCGAAATCACTGTCGTCGAGCGCGACGTCCTCGTATGCCGTCCACTCCTCCCCCTGCCGCCGCCCCGGAAGGTTCACCTTCACCACACACGCGTACATGCGCAAGGGGGGCTTCGGAATTCGATACTCCGCGAGATGGAAAGCACTGCAAACGGAAAATCCCACATTGATCATGAGTACCTGCCCCCCCTCCCGGCACAGCGTTCCCAGCGGCGAATCCTCTCCTAAATGGCAGGCCAACCGATGACCGGCGGCGAACCGCCGGGCACCGTGCCCCAGCACCGCGAAAGAGGTCTGCGGATGGCCGCTGCGCGCGGCCCCCGGCGCGGTGCGCACCGCCTCCGCGAAGACGCCCATGTCCTCGCTCGGGGTGCGCACCGGATCGAAGCCGGGCATCCGGGCCCGGAAGGCCCGCAGCTCGGCCCCGTCCATGCCCGCGGTCCGGGCCAGGTGGGTGGTGGAGGTGCGGGAGTTGGAGGTGGTGAAGGCGGGCGCCACCAGGGTGCCCCGGGGACCGAGCACCTCCACCAGGGCCGCCAGCAGCCGCTCGGCGCGCAGACCGGTGCCGCCCAGCGAGGCGTGCACCAGGAGCCGACCCCCCGGCCGCACCCCGAGCAGCCGCAGCCGCGCGGCGAGCGCGGCCGTACTGGGCGGGGCGAGGAGCGGGGCCGGCCCGCCGCTCACGCGTCGACCGCCTTGGCTTCCCAGCGCAGCTCCTCGACCAGCCGCTTGCCGGTACTGGTCAGCTCGGCCGCGCCCGCGAGCCGGTCCAGCGCCCGGTGGATCCGGTCCGTGCCCGCCGGGTGGTACGGCTCGGTGGCCCGCCGGTACGCCTCCACCGCGACCCGCTCGTGCACGTCCGCCAGCAGCCGGGACACCGGAACCGGCCGCTCCCGCCAGGGCGAGGGGTGCTCCCAGGCCCCGTCCAGCGCGTACAGGTCGGCCACCTCGGTCAGCGCCCGCAGCCGGGCCCGCCGCTGCCCGGTGAGCAGGGCCAGGGCGGTCTCGCCGACCCCGGCCGCATAGGGCAGGCCCAGGGCGCCGGGGCCGTGCCGGCCCGCCTCGCCCCAGCCGACCGCCCGCGGGCCGCCGGCCAGCGGGGTCAGGGTGGTCAGCCCGGCCGCGGCCGCCCGCGCGAACTCCGGCACCGCCCGGTGCAGCAGCGCCCAGGCCGCCCCCAGCCGCTCCCGCCACTCCTCGGCCTCCCCGGCGCCCAGGCGCAGCCGCGGGGGACGGGCGAAGCAGGTGCGGTACGGGTCCAGGTCGTCCAGTGCCACGGCCGGGCCCCGCGGTCCCGGGGACCAGGACCGTACGGGCTGCCAGCGCGCGTCCCCGGCGGCCGGGCCGAAGCGGTGCCCGGAGCGGCCGTCGTGGGCCGCGTAGCCGTCCTCGGTGGCCCGCAGCGAGGCGCGGCCGTCCGTGCCGGGCTCCCCGAGCCGCAGCAGCCCCAGCGTCGGCAGGTACACCTCGCCGTCCCGGTAGCCCACCTCGGCGGGCAGGTCCAGGCGGCCCCGCAGCACGGCGGCGGCGGCCAGCGCGGCCAGCCGCAGCGCGGCCTCCGGCCCGTCCGGGCGCCCCTCCTGCGCCGCGTCCAGGGCCGCCAGCACCCAGGTCCGGGTGTAGGGGTGCGCCAGTACGACGTCCAGCGCGTCCGCGCCCGCCCCGCCCGCGCCCTCCACCGCGCCCAGCAGCTCCCAGGCGTGCGCCCAGGCGGCCCCGCCCCCCGCGCGGGGGGCGAACTCGGTCAGCTCGGCGTGCAAGCGGGCGAGCAGCACCCGGGTCAACTGGTGTTGGGAGGCGGCCAGTTCCGCGGGGTCGGTCAGCTCGACGGCGGTCGCCTCGGCGGCGGTGCGCCCCTCGACCCCGTCGATCAGTTCCCGCAGGTCGGCGCAGTAGACGGAGGGGTTGGCGAAGTCGCTTCCGGGGCGGTAGCGGTGGGTGTAGAGCCCGCCGCCGCACGAACGTACGACGGGGCAGCCGCGGCACGTGTCGCTGACGCCCTCCAGACCGAGCTGCCGGGCCCGCACCCCGGGATGGGCGGCGACCTGGTCGAAGGTGTGGGAGAAGACGTCGAAGCCGGTGGCGGCGGCGCCCTCGTAGGCGCTCTTGAGGGAGTCCACCTGCTCCAGGGACCCGTCCGTCTCCACGACCACCAGGTCGGTCGGGGCCAGGCCCAGGGACTCGGTCAGGCTGGGGCCGCCGCGCAGGGTGCTGGCGAGCGACTCGAAGATGCGCACGGGCACGGGCCGCCCGAGCCGGTCCCAATGGTCGAAGACGCGCAGCAGCCAGCGGGCGTACGCGTCGGGCGCGCCGTCGGGGCGGGGCGGGGGCGTCTCCCAGGTGGCGTGCGGGAGCAGGAAGTCCACGCGCGGGGGTTCGAGGGCGACGAGGGCGTCGAGCACGGCGACCGGGTCGTTGGCCACGTCCACCGTGCAGAGCAGGCCCTGGTAGAGGTGCCGGTAGGGAGCCGAGCGGAGCAGTTCCACGGCGGCGAGGACGAGCGGGTGGCTGGTGCGGCCGTCCGCGAAGCGGCGGTGGCGGTCGTTGGCCGCGCGGTCGCCGTCCAGGGAAATGCCGACCCGGACGCCGAATTCGGCGAAGAGGTCGAGGTGGCGGGCGCTGAGCTGGAGGCCGTTGGTGTGGATGCGCAGGTCCAGCGCGGCGATCGTGGCGAGGGCCCGGGTGAACTCCTCGCACACCAGGCGCAGTCGCTCGGGTCCGGCCAGCAGGGGTTCCCCTCCGTGGAGAATCACCGTGACGGAGGGGAGTGCATGATCACGGGCATGTTCGGCGAGCCGCGACGCGGTATGGGAAATGACCTCGGGGGAGATCACTTTCGGCCGGGCTCGCCAGCTCTGATCTGCGTGTTCATAGACATAGCAATGATCACAAGCGAGATCGCATCTGCTGTGAACCTTGAGGACGATCTCGCGAAAAGCGATCAGGCCGGTCATTCCACCAGTCTAGAGCGCCTACTTCTCGGTCAGAGCGCAGAGTTGAAGATCGGTGCCTGAACCGTGCGACCGGATTCTTCGCGCAGGACGCGTCCGAGCGCGGCGGCGGAAGACGCGCTGCGGACGTCGATCTGGGCGAGGGGGACCCGGTGGGCCTTGACCGTGCTGGTCGCGGGGGTTGCGGAAGTGTTCACGACACCGTCCTTGAGGGGGCCATGTGAAATGGGCGGGGGATTGACAAGAGCGTCACGCTCGTGTCATGCGTGGACTTTACTAGTCCACGTCCTATTGGCAACCGAGACATGACGCCAGGTCAAGCGTTCTATAGAAAGAGTGACGCAATTCCTCTGCCCGCCGCCCGCAGGCCCCCTCGTGTTCGCCGTCAGGCGGGCCGTTGGTGCTGTTCGGGCGGGTCGGGGAGATCGCGCAGCAGCCAGGTGAGGATCTCCGGCAGGGCGCGCAGGGCCGCGAAGTGCGCGGCCGCGGGATCGATGGTGGCGGTGGCGCCGGGGATCCGCTCGGCCAGCCAGCGCGAGTGCCCGACGGGGGAGAAGACGTCCTGCTCCCCGTGCCAGATCATGACCGGGCAGCGGATGTCGGCGGGCTCGAACCCCCAGGGGCTGCACAGCGCGAGGGCGTCGTCGATCCAGCCGTCCGCCGAATTGCGCAGCCCTTCACGGAAGTTGCGCAGCAGCATCGAGCGCAGGCCGGCGTCAGCGACGATCATCCGGTCGTTGTCGGTGAGTTCGATGCGCAGCTCCTCCAGGAGTCGCCCCGGGTCCTTGCCGATGGCCGCGGCCCGCGGGGTGAGCCGGGCCGCCAGCTCCTCGGGGTCGGCCGACGCGGTGGTGTACTCGCGCACGTTCGAGGCGGTCATGCCGTCGAACCAGTCGAGCCCGTCCGCGTCCCAGGGCGCGAGGCCCACCAGGGCCGCCGTCCGGGTGACCCGCTCGGGCAGCAGGGCCGCGCAGGCCAGGGCGTGCGGGGCGCCGCCGGAGCGGCCGGCCACGGCGAACCGCTCCAGGCCGAGGGCGTCGGCGATGGTGGCCACGTCCTGGACGGCGTCGGCGACCGAGCGCCCGCGCAGCCGGTCGGAGTCCCCGTAGCCGGGGCGGTCGTAGGCGATGATCTGGATCCGGCGCTGGTAGAGCACCATGCCCCGGGGGGCCGGGCCCAGTCTGCTGCCCGGGGTGCCGTGCAGCAGGAAGACCGGTCTGCCGCGGGGGTCGCCGAAGCGCTCCACCATCAGTTGCCGTCCGTCCGCGGTGCGCACCCGATTGTGCACGCGTCCCTCCTTCACGGTCGACGGCGAAGCCGTCCTGGTGATTGTGCTCGCTGGGGGAGGAGCGCGGTAGGGCGCACTCTCTCCGAAATTCTTGTGAAAGTTTTCACAAGCGCACAGGGGTCTTTGGTCCCCTGGCATATCCGCAGGTCAGATGCCATGTCGAGGGGGAGTGAACGGTGGTGAACGGCCCTTCGACCCCCACTGTGGGGGCTTTTTCGGCGCCGCTGCTTCCGCTTTTGGGTGTCGAATTGGGACATCAGGAAAACGGGTCGCAAAGAAGGAGTTCCTGCCATGCAGGCCAACGAGATGGTGGACGCGCTCGTCCAGGGGGCGCTCACGGCGCTCGACCAGTTCGAGGGTTTCGACCAGGAGCAGGTCGACCACATAGTCAAGAAGGCCTCCCTGGCGGCCCTGAGCAGCCACGGAGAGCTGGCCGAGCTGGCGGTCGAGGAGACCGGTCGCGGCATCTTCGAGGACAAGGCGGTCAAGAACCTCTTCGCCTGCGAGCACGTCGTGAACTCGATGCGCGGTCTGAAGACCGCCGGTGTCATCCGCCGCGACGAGCTCAACGGCATCACCGAGATCGCCGAACCGGTCGGCGTCGTCTGCGCGATGACCCCGGTCACCAACCCGACCTCGACCACGATCTTCAAGGCGCTGATCGCATTGAAGACCCGCAACCCGATCATCTTCGCCTTCCACCCCTCCGCGCAGAACTGCTCCGCCGAGGCCGCCCGCATCGTGCGGGACGCCGCCGTCGCCGCGGGCGCTCCGGAGAACTGCGTGCAGTGGGTCACCGCCCCCTCCATGGAGGCCACCGGCGCCCTCATGAACCACCCGGGCGTCTCCACCATCCTGGCCACCGGCGGCAACGCGATGGTCAAGGCCGCCTACTCCTGCGGCAAGCCCGCTCTGGGCGTCGGCGCGGGCAACGTCCCGGCGTACGTCCACAAGAGCGCCAAGCTGGCCCGCGCGGTCCACGACATCGTGCTCTCCAAGGCCTTCGACAACGGCATGATCTGCGCCTCCGAGCAGGCCGTCATCCTCGACCAGGAGATCTACGAGAAGGGCCTGGCCGAGTTCAAGCGGCTCGACGTCCACGTCGTCTCGGCCGCCGAGAAGACGAAGCTGGAGCAGTTCATCTTCGGCACGACCGCCTACGCCGCGGACGCCTCCGGAGCCAAGCTGAACCCCGCGGTCGTCGGCAAGTCGCCGCAGTGGATCGCCGAACAGGCCGGATTCGAGGTCTCCCCGCAGACCTCCATCCTGCTCGCCGAGTGCAACGAGGTCGGTGAGAACGAGCCGTTGACCCGCGAGAAGCTCTCCCCGGTACTGGCCGCCCTGAAGGCGAATGACACCGAGCACGGCCTCGAGCTCGCCGCCGCCATGGTCGAGTTCCACGGTCTGGGCCACAGCGCGGCCATCCACGCCGAGGACGAGGCCCTTGTCGAGGAGTTCGGCAAGCGCGTCAAGGCCATCCGCGTCATCGCCAACTCCCCCTCCACCTTCGGCGGCATCGGCGACGTCTACAACGCCTTCCTGCCCTCACTGACCCTCGGCTGCGGCTCCTACGGCCACAACTCGGTGTCCAACAACGTCACCGCGGTCAACCTGATCAACATCAAGCGGATCGGACGGCGCAACAACAACATGCAGTGGTTCAAGGTCCCGCCGAAGATCTACTTCGAGCGCAACTCCATCCGTTACCTCGGTGAGATGGACGGCATCGGCCGTGTCTCGATCGTCACCGACAAGACGATGGTCGCCCTGGGCTTCGTGCAGAGGGTCACCGACATCCTGCAGGCCCGCGAGGGTGCGGTCGCCATCCAGGTCATCGACAACGTCGAGCCCAACCCGGAGCTGTCGACCGTCCAGGCCGGCGCCGCGATGATGCGCGACTTCAAGCCCGACACGATCATCGGCCTCGGCGGCGGTTCGCCGATGGACGCCGCGAAGATCATGTGGCTGATGTACGAGCGCCCCGAGGTCGAGTTCGCCGACACGAAGGAGAAGTTCTTCGACGTCCGCAAGCGCGCCTACACGTTCCCCTCGCTCGGCGAGAAGGCCAAGATGGTCGCCATCCCGACCACCTCCGGCACCGGCTCCGAAGTCACCCCCTTCGCCGTCATCTCCGACCCGGCCGCGGCCCAGAAGTACCCGCTCGCCGACTACGCGCTGACCCCGAACGTCGCCATCGTCGACCCGGTCCTGCCGATGGGCCTGCCGGCCACGGTGACCGCCGACTCCGGCTTCGACGCCCTGACGCACGCCACCGAGGCCTACGTCTCCGCCTACTCCAACGACTACACCGACGGCCTGTGCCTCCAGGCCATCAAGCTCGTCTTCGAGAACCTCGAACGCTGCGTCCTGGACGGGCCCAACGACCCCGAGGCCCGCGAGAAGATGCACAACGCCTCCACGGTGGCGGGCATGGCCTTCGCCAACGCCTTCCTCGGCCTGGTCCACGCCATGGCGCACACCCTGGGCAACACCTTCCACGTCGCCCACGGCCGCACCAACGCGCTGCTCCTGCCGCACGTGATCCGGCACAACGGCACGGTCTCGCACAAGGCCACCCCGTGGCCGAAGGCCGAGGTCTACCGGGCCCCCGAGCGGTTCCAGGAGATCGCGAGGATGCTGGGCCTGGCGGCCGCCACCCCGGCCGAGGGCGTCGAGTCCTACGCCAGGGCCGTCGAGGAGCTGCGCGCCAAGTGCGGGATCCCCGCCTCCTTCGCCGAGGAGGGCGTGGACGAGCAGGCCTTCATCGAGGCCCTGCCGACCCAGGCCATGAACGCCTACGCCGACCAGTGCGCCCCCGCCAACCCGCGGATGCCGATGATCGGAGACATGAAGCAGCTCATGCGCCAGGCGTACTACGGCACCACCGACGGCGCCCCGGCCAAGGCCCCGAAGGCCGCCAAGAAGAAGTAGCGACCGCGGCGCGGGCCGCAGGACCGCAGGAGCCCGCTCGGGGCGGCACCGCCCGGGCGGGCTCCCGCGCGTCCGCGGCCTGGCGGTGGGGCGAGGCTCAGATCCGTCGCAGGTGCTCCGTGAACAGGGCACGGGCCCGGTCGACGTCCTCCGGGGCGAGGGCCCCGCGCTTGGGCAGGACGAAGAAGTACCCCATGCTCCCGGTGAGGACGAACAGCTCGTCGGTCTCGAACCACCAGGGGTAGCCGTGCCAGTCGGTGACCTCGCCCGCCGCGGTCCCGACGGCCCCGTCCGCCCCGGTGACGGTCAGGCCGTCCTCGGTGAGCGTGGTGCGGATGGCGCCGCGGGCCGCGTCGGCCTCGTACAGCCGGTTCATCCGGAACCTGCGGTGCCACTGCCGGACGGCGAGCGGGGCGACGAGGACGGCCGCGCCCAGGACGACCCAGCCGGTCGTGCCCAGGCCCCAGAGCGCGACGCGGACGCCCCCGGCCAGGGCTCCGGCCAGGGCGGGGAGCAGCAGCGAGGCGGTGCGGCCCGGCCAGGTGTCGAGGGTGAACCGCCACAGGGCCCGGCCGTAGTCCGCGGCCTCGGGGGTGTACGCGAACCGGGCGGTGCGCGAGGCGGTGTTCCCGGCCTGCGTGGCGTGATTCATGTCCATGACAGCGGAGGGTACGACACCCCCGGAGCGGAGCGCCGACGGCCCCGGATCAGCGCTGCGGCCAGTACCAGAGCGGCTCGTCCAGCGGGCCCTCGCGGCCCGCCACCTCCGTCTGGCCGAAGTCCTTGAACAGGGTGAGCGTCCGCAGGTCCACCCGGTGGCGGCGGCTGCCCGCGGCGAGCGCCTCGGCCAGCGGATCGGCGTGGGTGACCACCACGGTCTGGGTCTCCCGGCTCGCGGTGAGGATCAGGTCCGCCAGGGGGGCCAGCAGGTCCGGGTGCAGGCTGGTCTCCGGCTCGTTGAGGACCATCAGCGCGGGCGGGCGGGGGGTCAGCAGGGCCGCCGTCCACAGCAGGTAGCGCAGCGTTCCGTCGGAGAGTTCGGCGGCGCCCAGCGGGCGCAGCAGCCCGTGCTGGTGCAGCTCCAGCTCGAAGCGCCCGTCCCGCTCCCGGACCCCCACCCGGGTGCCCGGGAAGGCCGCCGCCACGGCCTCGTCCAGCGCCGCCGCGTCGCCCACCTCCCGGATGGTCTGGAGCGCGGCGGGCAGGTCGGACCCGTCGCCGCCGAGCACGGGCGTGCGCGTGCCGATCCGCGGGGTGCGGGCGGGGGCCGCCGCGTCGGTGCGGACGTGGTCGTAGAACCGCCAGGACCGGATCAGCTCGCGCAGGGCGAGCAGGTCGGGCGCCGACTGCGGGTCCGCGAGCTCGCTCAGCATGGAGTCGTACGGCCGCAGCGCCCCCTGGGTGCGGTGCCAGCCGCCGTCCGCCGTGCGGGTGCGCACGGCGGGCCCCGAACGGTCCGACAGCAGGGCGGCGGGGCGCAGCACCGGCCCGGCCCAGGTGCACTCCCGCTTGACCTCGGGGTCCAGGCCGAAGAGGGAGTCCGGTACGGGCGTCGGGTGGCCGAAGTCCACGGCGTACCCGAACTCGTCCCCGGCGAAGCCCAGGCGCAGGCTCACCGGTGCGGAGCGGACGGTGGGTTGGACGGCGTAGCGCCCCTCCCGGACCGCCCGCCCGGTCTTCTCCGGTCCCGCCCACAGGGTCGAGGGCAGCCCGCCCTCCCGGGCCAGCGCCGCGACCGCGCCGCCGCGCGCGGAGTCGGCGAGCAGCCGCAGGGAGCGGTAGAGGCTGGACTTGCCCGTCCCGTTGGCCCCCGTCACGACGGTGAGGCGGCCGAGCGGCACGATCAGACGGCGCAGGGAGCGGTAGTTCTCGACGGCCAGTGTGGTGATCATCCTTCGATCCTCGCGGACGTCCGGAGCCGCCCGGTTCGCCCGGTTCGCCCGGTCACGTCTCGGGGTGCTCCTCGGGGGCCAGGAAGCGGCCCATGGGCAGCACCGGGCGGCCCCAGGTGCTCGCGAGGATCTGCCCGGCGAGCAGGTACAGGGCGCCGAGCGAGGCGAGCAGGCCCGCCCAGCCGGTGATCCGGTTCCAGATCACCTCACCGGTGAACCCGTTGACCGTCATGGCGATGAAGACGACGAGCACGCAGGTGAAGGTCGACAGCAACACCAGGTGGATCCGCCAACTGCCGAGCCACAGCACGAACACCACGAACACCCAGGGCAGGGTGAACAGTCCGCTGACGTCCCCGCGCAGCGCGGGGTCGGTCGCGGGCAGCACCCACTGGAGCAGGCAGGCCTTGGCCATCCAGAAGAGGCCGAAGCCGCCGAACACGGTGGCGTGCCAGGTGTCGCCGCGCTGCGCCTGGAAGAGGCCGGCCAGCAGCTGGGCGAGCCCGCCGATGAAGAAGCCGACCAGCGGCAGCACGGAGTGGGCGAGCTTCTCGGGGAAGACGCCCGCGTCGATGCCGGTGGCGATGGTGGTGACCACGATGAAGCCGGTCAGGCCGAGCGCGCCGAGCTGCGCCTGGGCGCTCGGCTCCATCCGCTTGACGGAGGCGGACTGGGCCACCGGCCCCTGGCGGTTCCACAGGGCGCGGCCGGCCGGGTCGTGGGGCGGGCCGCTCGTCGGGTCGTTCACCGGCCGGCCCCTTCGGCGGGGTCGGGGCCGGTTTCGAGGTCGGGTGCGGGGTCGGGCAGGCCGCTGCCCACGGCCGCTCCCGGGCGCCCCTTGTGGAAGATCGCGCAGGCCAGGGTCACCGCGGAGCCGAGCACGGCCCAGCCCGCCAGGACCAGCATCGAGGGGGCCATGTCATTGCCCTTGAAGTACGCGATGGAGCGGGCGGCGTAGGTGCCCGCGCCCGGTGGCAGGGCGGGGCCGATGGCCTTCCAGAACGGCGGCAGCAGCGGGTACGGATAGGCGCCGCCCGCGCTCGGGTTGCCGAAGACGACCACCAGCAGGATCGCCAGGCCGATGCCGACGACGCCCGCCAGCCCCTGGAAGGCCAGGGTGATCGCGCCGACCGCGAAGACGACCAGCGTGCCCAGCCCCCAGAGGCCGAGGATGCTGCCGGGCAGCGCGTCCAGGACGGGACCCGCGATCACCGCGCCGAGCAGTCCGGCGGCGATGGAGTACAGCAGCAGCGCACCGAGCCGGATGACCGCGCGGGCGGAGTTGGCGGGCCGTGCGCCGGCGCTGATCGCGAGGATCGCGGCGCACAGGTAGCCGCCCACGCACCAGCCGACGACGAGGTAGAAGGAGCTGAGGCCGCGCCCGTCGCCCGCGGCGGAGGGGGCCACGTCGACGATCCGGACCGTGCGGCCCTGGGCCTTCTCGGTCAGTCCGACGACCTGTTCGAGGGCCTGGGAGAGCGCCGCCCCGGAGCCGCCCGCGACGAGCAGCCGGTCGGTGGTGCCGCCGGGGTCGACGATCAGGGCGCCGTCCACCTCCCGGTTCTTGATCTGGCGCAGGGCGGTGGCCTCGTCCTTGACCGCGCGGGGGTCGAGGGGCTTGCCGGGCAGCTCACCGAGCTGTTTCACGGACCGCTCGGTGAGCTGGGCGACCGGGGTGGTGACCGCCAGTGGGATCTCGCTCGGCTGGGGGTGGTGGAAGGCGCCGATGTAGGAGGTGATGAAGGCGAGCTGGAGCGCCAGCACCCCCAGGACCAGCAGGGCTGCCCGGGCGGTCACGGCGTCCTTGACCTCGGCGAGGAAGCCGCCGGAGGGGCCGGTGGCGCTGCCCGAGGGGCCTGCTGCGGTATCGGTGGGCCGGTTCATGCCCTCACGCTCGACCGGGTGGGGACCGGGCGCAGCAGGGGTGGGCCGAACGGATGAAGGGGCCGGTCCGGCCGCACCCGAGAGGTCGAACACGTGTTTCGCACGAACATTCGAATTGCTCTATGGTGGAGACGGGGGAGGGTGAAGGAGTGTCGGGCGCAACGAGCGAAGCAGGAGGCCGCGGATGCCTGGTTTCACGCATCTGCACACCGTTTCGGGGTTCTCCGCGCGCTACGGCGCCTCGCACCCCGAGCGGCTGGCGGAGCGCGCCGCGGAGCGGGGCATGGACGCCCTCGCGCTCACCGACCGCGACACCCTCGCGGGTGCGGTGCGGTTCCTGAAGGCGTGCGAGAAGGCCGGGATCCGGCCGCTGTTCGGCGTCGGACTGGCGGTGGCCCCGGCCCCCGCCGCCGGCTCCGGGTCCCGTCCCGCCTCCGGCCGCGGCGGCCAGCTCTCGCACCGGCTCCGCACGCCCGTCACCCCCGTCAAAGGGGGAGCCTTCATCGACGAATCCGCCACCCGGGCGCTCTTCCTCGCCCGGGACGGAGCCGCGGGCTGGGCCGAGCTGTGCCGGATGATCAGCGCCGCCCATGCCCGCCCCCGGGGCGGCGGCGGGGGCTCCCCGCTGCTGCCCTGGGACGCCCTGCACGGCGCGGGCGGCGTGTACGTCCTGCTCGGCCCCGACTCCGAGGTGGGCCGCGCGCTCGCCGCGGGCCGCCCCGACCGGGCCGCCCGACTGCTCGCCCCCTGGCGCGAGCGCTACGGCGACGACCTGCGCCTGGAGGCCGTGGACCACGGCCGCGGCGGCGCCCGGGCGGGCACCGGCCCCGGCTCGCTGCGCCTCGCCGCCCGCACCGTCGGCTTCGCCGCCGACCAGGGTGTGCGGGTCGTGCTCAGCAATGCCGTGCGCTACGCCGACCAGGGCCAGGGCCGGGTCGCCGACGTCCTGGACGCGGCCCGCCGGCTCGTCCCGGTCGACCCCCGGCGCGGCCTCGACAGCGGGGAGCGCTGGCTCAAGGATCCCGCCACCATGGCCGAGGCCGCCGAGCGCATCGCGCTCGCGGCCGGTCTGGGTCCCTCCGGCGCCCGCGACCTGCTGGCCGAGACCCGTGCCACCGCCGAAGCCTGCGTGGTCGACCCCGCGGACGACCTCGGCATCGGCGAGGTGCACTTCCCCGAGCCCCGGCTCGTCGGCGCCGCCCACCGCACCGCCCAGCGGGTGCTCGCCTCCCGCTGCGCGGCGGGCATGGTGCTGCGCGGGCACGCGGACGACCCGGTGTACCAGGAGCGGGTGCGCCGCGAGCTGGACATCATCGCCCACCACGGCTTCGCCTCGTACTTCCTGACGGTCGCTCAAGTGGTGGACGACGTACGGGACATGGGCATCCGGGTGGCCGCGCGCGGCTCCGGCGCGGGCTCGCTGGTCAACCACCTCCTCGGCATCGCGCACGCCGACCCGGTCGAGCACGGGCTGCTGATGGAGCGCTTCCTGTCCAAGCGCCGCCGGGTCCTGCCCGACATCGACATCGACGTGGAGTCCGCGCGCCGCCTGGAGGTCTACCGCGCGATCATCGACCGCTTCGGCACCGAACGGGTCGCCACCGTCGCCATGCCCGAGACCTACCGGGTCCGCCACGCCATCCGCGACGTGGGCGCCGCCCTGTCCATGGACCCCGCCGAGACCGACCGGCTCGCCAAGGCGTTCCCGCACGTCCGGGCCCGCGACGCCCGCGCGGCCCTCGCCGAGCTGCCCGAGCTGCGCGACGTGCGCGAACGGCAGGAGCGGGGCGGGGCGCACGGGCTGTTCTGGGAGCTGGTCGAGGCGCTGGACGCGCTGCCGCGCGGGGTCGCCATGCACCCGTGCGGAGTGCTGCTCTCCGACGCCTCGCTGCTCGCGCGCACGCCGGTGGTCCCCACCAGCGGCGAGGTCCCCCTGGGCGCCGCGGGCCCGGGGAGCGCCCCGCTGCCGATGTCCCAGTTCGACAAGGAGGACGTGGAGGACCTCGGGCTGCTCAAGCTCGACGTGCTCGGGGTGCGGATGCAGTCGGCGATGGCGCACGCCGTCGCCGAGATCCGGCGCGGTACGGGGCGGGAGCTGGACCTGGACGACCCGGCGCAGGTGCCGCCGGGCGACGGGGCGACGTACGAACTGATCCGCTCCGCCGAGACGTTGGGCTGCTTCCAGATCGAATCGCCCGGCCAGCGCGACCTGGTGGGACGGCTCCAGCCCGCCACCTTCCACGACCTCGTCGTGGACATCTCGCTCTTCCGTCCCGGCCCGGTCGCCGCCGACATGGTGCGCCCCTTCATCGAGGCCCGGCACGGGCGGGCGCCGGTCCGCTTCCCGCACGAGGACCTGGCGCCGCCGCTGCGCGAGACCTACGGGGTCGTCGTCTTCCACGAGCAGATCATCGAGATCGTCGACATCATGACCCGCTGCGGGCGGGACGAGGCCGACCGGGTGCGGCGCGGGCTGTCCGACCCGGATTCGCAGGCCCGGATCAAGGTGTGGTTCGCGGCCCGGGCCGCCGAGTTCGGCTATGCGCCCGAGGTGATCGCCCGGACCTGGGAGATCGTCGCGGCCTTCGGCTCGTACGGCTTCTGCAAGGCGCACGCGGTGGCCTTCGCCGTGCCGACCTACCAGTCCGCCTGGCTCAAGGCGCACCACCCGGCCGCCTTCTACGCCGGGCTGCTCACCCACGACCCCGGCATGTACCCCAAGCGGCTGCTGCTCGCGGACGCGCGGCGGCGCGGGGTGCCGGTGCTGCCGCTGGACGTGAACCGGTCCGCGGTCACCCATCGCATCGAACTGGTGTCCGATGATCCGGTCGGTGCGCAGCGCTGGGGGCTGCGGCTCGCGCTCCTCGACGTGCACGGCATCAGCGAGAGCGAATCCGCGCGGATCGAGACCGGGCAGCCCTACGGCTCCCTGCGCGACTTCTGGGACCGGGCCCGACCGAGCCGGCCGGTGGCCGAACGGCTCGCGCAGGTCGGCGCGTTGGACGCCTTCGGCGCCAACCGCCGCGACCTGCTGCTGCACCTGTCCGAACTGCACGGCGCGCAGCGGGCGAAGGGGGCTCACGGACCACAACTCCCGCTGGACGGCGGGCGGTCCACGGCCTCCGTCGGCCTGCCCGACCTGGACGACGCCGAGCGGCTCAGCGCCGAACTCGGCGTCCTGGGCATGGACGCCTCCCGCCACCTGATGGGGGACCACCGCGCCTTCCTGGCCGAGCTGGGCGTGGTCACGGCCCGCGCCCTGCGCACGGCCGCCCACGGCCAGACCGTCCTGGTCGCGGGTGCCAAGGCGGCCACCCAGACCCCGCCGATCCGCTCCGGCAAGCGGGTCATCTTCACCACCCTGGACGACGGCAGCGGCCTGGTCGACCTCGCCTTCTTCGACGACAGCCACGCGGCGTGCGCGCACACCGTCTTCCACTCCTTCCTGCTGCTGGTGCGCGGAGTGGTCCAGCGGCGCGGCCCGCAGAGCCTGAGCGTGGTCGGCGCGGCCGCCTGGAACCTGGCCGAGCTGGCCGAACTGCGCTCCACGGGCGGCCTGGAGGCGGTCGCGGCCCGACTGGCGGAACCGGCCGCACCGGCCGAACCTGCTGCTCCGGCCGCACCGGCCGTGCCGCCGGAGCAGGCCGTGTCGGGCCCGGGGCGGACGATCCGACTGGCGACGGGGTACGAGCTGAACCCTTGGGCCGACCTCCAGCCGCCGGGCACCGGCCCCGCCACGGGCCGCAAGCTCTGGCACTCCAGCCCGGGGAGCGCGGGATGAGCGCGGGGCCGGAGGCGGGGTCGGACGCGGGTGCGGGGTCGGACGCGGGCCCGGGCGCGGCCGTGCTCGGCGGGGGCGCCGCGCCGGTGCTGTGCCTGCGCTTTCGCCGGGTCGACGGCGTCCCGCTGGACGCGGACACCCACGCCGGCCTGCTCGGCCTGCTCGGGGCCCTCACCCCGGTGGTCCAGCCGCTCCCGCCCGACGGCGCCCTCGCCGACCTCCGGGGCGCGCTGCGCTACTTCGGGCGGGACACGGCGGACCTGGCCGCGGTGATCCGGGTGCGCGCCCTCGCCCTGTACGGGGCCGAGTGCGCCATCGGCGCCGCCGGGAACCCGATGCTGGCCGCGATGGCGGCCCGCGGGGCCGGCCCCGGGCGCACCGTGGTGGTCCCGGACGAGCCCGCCGCCGTACGGGAGTTCCTGGCCGGCCGGCCCGTCGCGGCCCTGACCGGGGTGGGCCGGGGGGCCGCCCGGAGGCTCTGCTCCTACGGCCTCGACACCGTCGGCCGGCTCGCGGCCGCCCCGCCCGCGACCCTGCGGCGGATCCTGGGGCCCCGGGTCGGGCGCGAGGTGTACGAGCGGGCCCACGGCATCGACCGGACCCCGGTGCTGCCCGGCGCGGCCGCGCGGTCACTGGCCGCCGAGCGCCCCTTCGACCGGGACGAGCTGGACCCCGTACGCCACCGCCGCGCCCTGCTCTCCCTCGCCGAGGAGCTCGGTGCCCGGCTGCGCGCCGGTGACCAGGTCTGCCGCGCCCTCTCCCTCACCGTGCGCTGCGCCGACCGGACCACCCTGACCCGGACCCGGGTGCTGCCCGAAGCCAGCGCCCACTCGGCCGCCCTGACCGCCACGGCCTACGCCGTGCACGCGGCCCTGGGGCTCCAGCGGGCCCGGGTCCGGGCGCTCTCCCTGCGCGCCGAGGACCTGACCCCGGCCGACCGGGCCGCCCGGCAGCTGACCTTCGACCCCGAGGACGAGAAGGCCCGGCGGCTGGAGGCGGTCACGGACCGGATCCGGGCGCGGTTCGGGCCGGCCGCCATCGCCCGCGGCAGCCTGGCGGCATGACGGGCCCGGCGGCATGACGGCCGGACCGCCGAACCGTTCAAGTGCTGCCCCGTAGAACGCCCGTACGTCATAGGTGAACCGATTCGCCGCGCGACACGCATTCTTTACTGACGCGTAACTTCCAAGTCTTGCTACTCGCCCGTAATTTGGCGGCAGCAGCACCTCCATGTGATCCGGATCACGGGACTTCCCCCGCCGTACCTCCCCTTGCCCCGCCCAGTTCGCGCTGCGCGGATCCCCCTAGGAGATCACTCGATGCTGCCCTGGAGACGACGCCTGCTCCGCCCCCTGGCCGTCCTGGCCCTTGCCGCCGCCGCCCTGGTCCCCACCGGGTCGGCGCAAGCCGCCTCCGCCCCCCACAGCGGATGGAACAACTGGTCCTGCAAGCCGTCCGCCGCGCACCCGCGCCCGGTGGTGCTGGTCCACGGCACCTTCGGCAACTCCGTCGACAACTGGCTCGGGTTCGCCCCGTACCTCGTGGACCGCGGGTACTGCGTCTACTCCCTCGACTACGGCCAGCTGCCCGGGGTGCCCCTCTTCAACGGGCTCGGTCCCATCGACAAGTCCGCCGGCCAGCTCGACGTCTTCGTCGACAAGGTGCTCGCCTCCACCGGCACGGCGAAGACCGACATCGTCGGGCACTCGCAGGGCGGCATGATGCCGAACTACTACCTGAAGTTCCTCGGCGGCGCGGCCAAGGTCAACGCGCTGGTCGGGATCGCCCCCGACAACCACGGGACCACCCTGCTCGGCCTGACCAAGCTGCTGCCCTACTTCCCCGGCGCCGGGGACCTGATCAACTCGGCCACCCCGGGGCTGGCCGACCAGATCGCCGGCTCGCCCTTCCTGACCAAGCTGAACGCGGGCGGCGACACCGTGCCGGGGGTGGCCTACACCGTCATCACGACCCGCTTCGACGAGGTGGTCACCCCCTACCGCAGCCAGTTCCTCGACGGTCCGAACGTCCACAACGTGCTGCTCCAGGACCTGTGCGCGGTCGACCTCTCGGAGCACGTCGCGATCGGCCTCACCGACCGGATCGCCTGGCACGAGGCGGCCAACGCGCTCGACCCGCAGCACGCGCGGCGGACCACCTGCGCGTCGGTCTTCGACTGACGCGCAGGCGGTCCGGGGCGTAGTGGGCGGGCGGTCCGGCGTAGTGGGCGGGCGTCAGCGGCCGTGACGACCGGTGGTGGCCCGGCGACGGGCCACCCCGAAGAGCACGGCAGCGCCCACCGCGAGGGTGCCCGCGCCGGCGATCGCGATCATCGGGGTCGAGCTGTCCCCGCCGGTCTCGGCGAGGTTGCCCGTGGCCGGGGACCCGGCCGCGACCGGAACGGCCGAGGAGCCGTTGGTCTTCGGGTCGTTGTCCCCGTGCCCGGCGTGCTCGACCGTGGACTTGCCCGCGCCGTCCGCGATCTGCTGGTCCGTGGGAGCCTTCGGCCCGGTCGCCGGCCCGCTCGTCGGCCCGGTCGTCGACCCGGAGCCGGGCGCGGTGGATCCGGCGGCCGGCCCGGACGGGTTCGCGGACTGCGCGGGGTCCGCGCCGGGCACGGTGGTGGGGGGCGTGCCGCCGCCCGCGTCGCCCCCATTGCCTCCATTGCCCCCGCTGCCCCCGTTGTCCTTGCCGAAGACCACGTCGGAGCAGGTGTAGAAGGCCTCGGGGCTGTCCGAACGCTGCCAGACGCTGTAGATGAGGTGGCGGCCGGTCTTCTTCGGGACGGTGCCGGAGAAGACGTAGTCACCGCTCTGCATCCCCGGGTCGCCGACCTTCAGGAACGGCGTCGCCTCCAGGTCGGACCACTTCAGCGGCTTCGTCGGGTCGTACGAGTCCTTCGTGACGTACAGCTCGAAGGAGCCCTTGTGCGGAGCGGTGCCCTTGTAGCGGAAGGTGTGGGCGCCGGCCGCCATCGGGCTGGCCGGCCAGTCGGCGCGGGGCAGGTCCAGCCCCTTGTACTTGCTGTTGCCCGCCGAGCACAGCTGCCCGTCCGGGATCAGCTTCTTGCTCTGGCCCGCCGCGTTGGCGATGTTCACCGCGTTCCAGTCGTAGAAGGCCTGCGCGCCGCTCGCCGCGACGGCCGCCTTGCACGCCGCCGACTTGGGGGACTCCGGCCCTTCCGCGTAGCACGCGGCCACCCGGCTGACCGGGTCCGTCATCGAGCCGTGCGCCGCGGCGGGCGCGGCGGCGTACGCGGCCACCGCGAGCGGGGCGAGGCCGAGGGCGGCGATCCGGGCGGCGGTGCGGGTGGCGGCGTGCGGGCGGCGTGCGGGCATGGGCAGAACTCCTCTGAGCGGGGCGTACGGGTGGTACGGGCTGTGCGGCGCCGTCCCCGTCACGGGGTGACGACGCCGCCTCCGGCCCTCCCTGGCTCGCCCAAGCTAGCCACCGGAACCGCCCGTTCCGAGACCTTGGGCCCCCAGGAGCCGATCCTTAGGCTCCACTTAAGGCACCGGTAAGAGCCCGCTCAGGAACGGGGCCCGCGAGCGCGCCCCGCGGTCCCGGCAGCCCACGCCTCAGGCCAGGAGCGCTCTCAGGCCCGCCGACGAGCGGGCCTGCCGCTCCAGGGCATCGAGGGCCGCGACGGCCTCGGCCGCCGCCCCCGGGTCCCGCTCCGCCAGGCCACTGTCCGCGAACTCGTCCTCGTCCAGGCGGATCACCTGCGACCCGTCCGCCGAGACCCACAGGTCGAGGTCGAGGTCCTCCACCACGACCTCTCCGTCGCGGACCACCGCGGGCCGGGTGATGTCGCAGTACCAGCCCTTGAGGACGCCCGCGCCGCTGCGGACCTCCTTGACGGCGTACCAGCGGTCCCGCCAGAAGTGCTCCGTGAACACGTCGCCCGGCTCGAAGCGGACGAAGCCGAAGTCGCGGACGCCCGGGGCCGCCCACGGGGCGCGTACGGACACCCGGGTGCCCGTGTCGGCGAGCAGGTCGGCGGGATAGCGGATCTTGGTCACGCCGGCCTTGACCAGGGTCACCGTGAGCGTCCTCGGCAGGACCCGCGCCCCGTCGGGCTCCGGCGCGGACACCCGCTTCGCGTAGCGGACCTCGGAGGCGCAGATCTCGTAGCCGAAGCCCTTGTTGACCGCGAGCATCGGGGCGTTCTCGCTGTCGTTGCCCGTGAACGCCTGCGTGTAGCCCGCCGCCCGGGCCCGGTGCAGGGAAGCGGCCTTGGCCAGCTTGGCCAGCCCCCGGCCGCGGAAGGCGCGCCGGGTGCCGGTCATCGCCGAGGCGTAGCGGGTGGCGCCGTCGGTGTGGGCCGCGGTGAAGGCCGCCACCTCGCCGTCGACGAGGACGACCATGCTCAGCTGCCGGTCCAGGGCGGGGGCACGCCAGATGTGCCGCAGCCAGTCCTCGTAGTCGTCCATGTCCGTGGGCACGTCGCCCGGTTCGTCCGAGGAGGCCTCGGCGTCGGCCTCGAACAGCGGTCGCGGATCGGCCTCGAACGCGGCGGCCGGGCGCAGCTCGACCCCGGCGGGCAGGGCGGCGGGCAGCTCGGGCAGGGCCGCGGTGGTGAGGTCCAGGCGCAGGAAGTGGGCGGAGCGACTGGCCCGGTACCCGCGCCGCTCGGCGAAGGAGCGGTGGGCGGGCTCGTCCAGGACCCATGCGAACACGTCGACGGCACCCAACTCCGCGAGGTGCCGCTCCGCCGCGCGCACGAGCGGGCCGCCCGCTCCCAGACCCCGGTGCGCGGGGTCGACGTACGCGTTCAGGAAGGCCTGACCCGGCTCGGGACTGTCGTGCGCGATCCCCACCTGGGCGCTGCCCACCACCGTGCCGTCGGGCGTCTCGGCGACCAGCAGGCGGTAGTGCCGGTCGGGGTGGGCGGAGTCGAGTTCGAAGGCGACGCCCTCGGCGGTCGTGATCATGTAGGGGAGCGCGGCCCGGCGGACGCGGACGACGGCTTCGGCGTCCGCCCCGTCGCCGGGGCGCAGGTCACGAATCAGAACGGTCATGCTCCGACGCTACGTTCGCCCTCGCGGCGCCCGCCTCCGAATTTCCCGCCGATGGCCGGTCAGCGGCCCGGGGATGGGCGACAATCGGGCCCGTGACCTCGACGAACCTGAAGCTCGCCCTTGACGGCTCGGCCGGTGCGGCCGCCCCCTACGAACAGTTGCGCGCGCAGATCTCCGGGCAGGCGCGCTCGGGGCGGCTGCCGGCCGGCTTCAAACTGCCGACGGTGCGCGGGTTGGCGGAGGAGCTGGGCCTGGCCGCGAACACGGTCGCCAAGGCCTACCGGGCGCTGGAGGCGGACGGGGTGATCGAGACCCGCGGCCGTAACGGCACCTTCATCGCCGCCGAGGGCGGCACGGCCGATCGCGAGGCCGCGACGGCCGCCCAGGCCTACGCGGAGCGCGCCCACCGGCTGGGCCTCACCCGCGAGGCGGCCGAAGCCGCCGCCGCGGCGGCCCTGCGGGCGCGGTACGGCGGCTGACCGGCTGACCGGCCGGGCGGCCCGGCGGGCCTACGGGCGTGTCGAGCGGTCCTCAGCACGCCGACCACGCCCCCGCGGGAAGGAAGTGGGGGAGGTCGTCCAGGGCTTCTTCGGGAACGAACACCGGCCGGGTGAGCAGGCCGTCCCCCGCCCGCTGTACGTCGATCACGACGCCCAGCGAGTCCGAGCCGGGCACGCCGGCGTCCAGGTAGGAGAGTTCCGCGCGGGGCCCCGCGGCCTCGGCCCGCTCGACCAGCCACCGCTCCACCACGGAGGGGACCCGACCGACCAGCGCCATCGCACCCGCGCTGACCTGCGGCCCGCGCAGCGCGTCGACCACGACCGCGGCCAGCCGCCCTTCCCGGTAGTACAGCTTCAGGCCGAACTCCCGGTAGTCGCCCTCCGTGACGACGGCGGGGGCGCCCCCGGCCGCCGGATGGCGGTGCACGTACCGCTGGGACTCCGCCGTGACGTCGCTCAGCGCGGCGGACACCTCATCGGGCCGCATGCCGAAACGCAGCGGTCCCACGCGCACGAACGGATCCGACGTCCACCGCTGCCGCTGCTCGTCCGGCACCACGTCCCACCACATGGACACGCCCCGCCCCTACAGGTACAGCCCCGCGTCCGCCCCGTGACCCTGGGGCGGCAGCAGGGACGCGGGGCCCGTGCCGCGCCGGAGCGCGAACAGCTCGGCCAGGGTCGCCCCCTCGCGCGGCACCCCCTCGTCGGTGCCGAGCCACTCCACGGCCTCGCGGTGGGTCAGTCGATCGACCTCGATCCGGGCCAGGCAACGCCCGGGCCGGACCACGGCGGGGTGCAGCCGCTCCAGGTCCTCGTTGGTGGTGACGCCGACCAGGACGTTGCGGCCCTGGCCCAGCAGACCGTCCGTCAGGTTCAGCAGCCGTGACAGCGCCTGCCCGGCGGTGTGTCGGGCCTCGCCGCGGATCAGCTCGTCGCAGTCCTCCAGCAGCAGCAGCCGCCAGCGGCCCTTGGCCGTGCCCTCGTCCTCGCCGATGGCGATGTCCATCAGGTAGCCGACGTCGTTGAACAGCCGCTCGGGGTCGAGGACGCAGTCCACCTGGCACCAGTCGCGCCAGGACCGGGCGAGCGTGCGCAGCGCGGAGGTCTTGCCGGTCCCGGGCGGCCCGTGGAGCAGCAGCAGCCGCCCCGCGATGTCGTCCGGGGTCACCTTCATCAGCCGGTCGAGCGCACCGGCCACGGGTGCGGTGTAGTTGGGCCGCACCTCGGCCCAGGTGCCGGCGGCGATCTGGCGGGTCGTCCGGTACGGGCCGCGGCGCGGGGAGACGTACCAGAAGCCCATGGTGACGTTCTCGGGCTGCGGTTCGGGTTCGTCCTGGACGCCCTCGGTGGCCTCGCCGAGCACGCTGGAGGCCAACTCGTCGCTGACCGCCGTCACGGTGACGTCCGCGCCCCGGCTCCAACGCGAGACGAGCATGGTCCACCCCTCGCCCTCGGCGAGGGTGGCGCTCCGGTCGGAGTCGCGGGCCGAGCGCAGCACGGTGGCGGCGGGCGGGACCAGGGTGGCCCCCGCCTTCACCCGCTCGATGGAAACGCTGTGCGAGTACGGCTGCTCGCCCGACGCGAACCGGCCGAGGAACAGTGCGTCGACGACGTCCGACGGGGAGTCGCTGTCGTCGACGTTGAGCCGGATCGGCAGCGCGTCATGAGGGTTGGCTGGCATGGCGCCCATGATCCGGCACGAAGTGGCCCCGTGCACCCGTGTTTCGCCGGAACGGGTGCGCGGGTTCCCTCTTCAAACGCACCCGGGGTGAAGATTCCGACCGGAACTCCGCCCCGAACATTCTTGGCATGAACACTTCCAGACAGGCCCCGCTCCTTGTACCACGGAAACGAGACGAAACCCCCACAAGGAGCCGTACATGAGATTGTCACGGTTTGCCGCATTAACCTCCTCGCTTCTCCTCGCCGCGGGCGCCGCCCTGTTCGGCGCCGGACAGGCCTCCGCCGCCCAGGCGGACTTCGGCTACGTCGCACTCGGCGACTCGTACTCCTCCGGTGTCGGATCCGGGAACTACGACAGCTCCAGCGGCGATTGCAAGCGCACCAGCCGGGCCTACCCAGCCCTCTGGGCCGCCGCGCACGCACCCCAGACCTTCTCCTTCACCGCCTGCTCGGGCGCCCGGACGGACGACGTCCGCGCCAACCAGCTCGCCCCGCTGAACACCGGGACCGACCTCGTCAGCCTCACCGTCGGGGGCAATGACGCCGGCTTCTCCGACGTCATGACGACCTGTGTGCTCCAGTCCGAGTCCAGCTGCGTCAACCGCGTCAACCAGGCCAAGGCGTACGTCGACTCCACCCTCCCCGGCAAACTCGACGCCGTGTACGACGCGGTGGCCTCGCGCGCGCCGAACGCGCACGTGGTGATCCTCGGCTACCCCCGCTTCTACAAGCTCGGCGGCAGCTGCGTCGCGGGCCTGTCCGAGGGCAAGCGCGCCGCGATCGACGGCGCGGCCGACTACCTCAACGCCGCGCTCGCCAAGCGCGCCGCCAACCACGGCTTCCGCTTCGCCTCGGTGACCAGCGCCTTCACCGGGCACGAGATCTGCTCGGGCAGCGAGTGGCTGCACAGTCTCAACTGGGCCAACATCGGCGAGTCCTACCACCCGACCGCGGCCGGACAGTCCGGCGGCTACCTGCCGGTCTTCACCAGCGCGGCCTGAGGAACCGGCATCATCACGGCGTCGGGCCCGGGCTGGACGACGGGCTCGGCGCGCCGGACGAACCGGAGGTACCGGACGTGCCGGGAGAGGAGGCCCCGCCCGACGGGGTCTGCGCCGCGCACCTGACGGAGAAGTTCACCCAATCGGAGGCGAGCGCGCCCGGCCGCCGCACCTCCACCCGCACCGCGTCGTCCAGCGTCGCGCCGGGGCGGTGGCTCAGCTCGGTGAAGGACAGCTCCCGGACGGTGGGCCCGCCCGCCTCGAAGGTGACGGCCTGCCAGTCCGGCGCGGAGCTCACCCCGCTGCGGGTGGTCCAGCGGTACTCCACGACCACCGGCGTACGGACCACCTCCAGGGACGCCGTGAAGGCGGGCGCGGACGCCTCGGGTGGCGGGCAGGAGCCCGAGTACCGGTCGCGCACCGCGTGCACCGACACCGTGACCTTCTGGTCCGGCGTCGCCGAACCGCTCGGTGACGGGCTGGGCGACGGGGTGGCCGAGGGCGTCGGGGCGGAGCCGGCGGGGGAGGCGCTCAGCGAGCTGCCCGGCCCGTCCGTCGCACCGCTGCCGCCCGCGGCCCCGCCCGTACGGTCCTTGAGCAGCAGCCAGCCCAGCACGGCCAACGCCAGCAGCAGGACCACGATCCCGGCGGTGAGCACCAGACCGGCCCGACCGGTGCGGGGCGAGTCCGCGGCGGGCCCGTAACCCGGCCGCGATGCGGTCCCGTAGCCGGACCCGGACCCGGACCCGGATCCAGGCGCGGGCGGCGGGAGTGCGGGCGCCCCGTACGGCCCCGCGTCCCGATCCGGGCCCGCGCCCGATCCGGATCCCGCGCCCGGGTGCCGACCGTAGGTCTGTCCCGGGCCGCCGGCCGGTCCGTGCCCGGATCCGTGCCCGTGTCCCTGGCCGTCGCCGTGGTGCGCGGTCGTGGTCGGCGAATCGGGCCCCGACAGCGGTCCGCCCTCCGCCCGTACGGTGCCGCCCGCACCCACCACCCGCAGCATCCGCGCCGCCTCCGGTGCGGAGATCCGCAGGGCCGGGTCCTTGCGCAGCAGCCCCTCCAGTACGGGCGTCAACGCCCCGGCGTGGCGTGGCGGCGGCAGCTCCCGGTCCACCACGGCCTGCAGCGTGGCGACCGGGGTGTCCTGGCGGAAGGGGGTGTGCCCCTCGACCGCCGCGTAGAGCATCACGCCCAGCGACCAGAGGTCGGAGGCGGGCCCGGGCGCGGTGCCCAGCGCCGCCTCCGGCGCCAGGTATTCGGGGGAGCCGATCACCTCGCCGGTCATCGTGATCGCCGAGGAGCCCTCCAGCCGGGCGATCCCGAAGTCGCTGAGCAGCACCCGGCCGTCGTTGGCGATCAGCACGTTCCCCGGCTTCACGTCACGGTGCAGCACACCCGCCTCGTGCGCGGAGCGCAGCGCCGACAGCACCTGCTCGCCGATGTGCGCGGCCCGCTGCGGGGTCAGCGGGCCATCGGCCTCCAGCACCTCCGCGAGCGAGAGTCCGCGCACCAGCTCCATCACGATCCACGGCCGCCCGCCGTCGGTGGCCACGTCGTAGACGGTGACCACCCCGCGGTGCGTGACCCGGGCCGAGGCCCATGCCTCGCGCTCCAGGCGCGCGTACATCCGCTGCACGTCGGCCTCGTCCAGACCGGCCGGGGCCCGGACCTCCTTCACGGCGACCTCGCGGCCCAGGACCTCGTCCCGGGCCCGCCAGACGATGCCCATGCCGCCCTGACCCAGCGGGCCCAGCAGCCGGTACCGTCCCGCGACCACGCGTTCGTCGCCGCTCGGCTCTCCGCTCACACGAGCCCCCTCATCCGGGTAACGGGGTGATCACTCCAAGTTAACCGATCGTCCGTGGTGTGACGCCCGTCGCGCTACAACTCTCCGCATCGCACTTCCGCGGGGCCGTCCGCCCCGTCGACGGGCCCCGCGGCAGCCCCGTGACGCCGGATCACTTCGGAGAGTGACCGTCAACTGCGCTGAGTAATCGTCAACTACCCACCACTACAGGGGTAATTCACGCGACCGGGATACCCGACTGCCACGCGAGGGCGATAGGGTTACCCTGCCCGGGCCGGGTGCCTTCGTACGGGTGGGGAGAGACATGGAACAGATAGCTATGCGCAGCAGGCCGCCCCGCGTGCCTGCCATCACCTGCGGGAGCGGTGCGACCAGTTCGCGCCTCGACCGTCACCTCGCGGTGCTGGGCGGACCCGCCGTGCCGCACGGTGACGCCGCCGAGGCGACGCTGCTGATGCGTGAGCTGACGTCGCGCGACCACACGCACGTACAGCGGAGCCGGAGCGCGCGCGTCTCGCTCTTCGCGCCGCTGCGACGGCTGCGCCGCACGCTCTTCGGCAGTCGGCGCGCGTAACCGGTTCCGGATCCAGGGCCGTTGCGGCGGCACCCGGATCCGCTTCCGCTTCCGTACCCGGCTTCCGTACTCGCGTCCGTACCCGCGTCCGTATCCGCGTCCCGAGCGTCTCCCCGATCGCTCTCGTCCCCGGCCTCAGGCGATCACACCGTCCCGGCGCAGTGCCGTGATCTGCGCGTCCGTCATCCCCAGGGCGCGCAGCAAGGTGTCGGTGTGCTCGCCGAGCGCGGGAACCGCGCCCATCCGTGGTTCCGCGCCACCCGGCAGTCCGATCGGCGGCAGCAGCGCCCGCAGCGGACCCGCCGGCGAACCGATCTCCCGCCAGCGGTCCCGCGCCGCCAGCTGGGGGTGCCCGGCCAGCCGGGCCACCGAGTTCAGCCGTGCGCAGGCGATCCCGGCCGCCTCCAGCCGCCCGAGCGCCTCGGTCGCCCCGGACCGGCCCAGCGCCTCGGCGACCACGGCGTCGGTCCTCTCCCGGTTCGCGGTGCGCGCGGCGTTCGTCGCGTACGCCGGATCGTCGGCCAACTCCGGGCGTTCCAGCACCTGTTCGGCGAGCCGTCGCCACTCGCGGTCGTTCTGCACCGACAACAGGACCCGATCCCCGTCGGCCGTGGCGTAGGCGTCGTACGGCGCGATCACGGCGTGCGCCAGACCGGTCCGGGCCGGCTCCTCGCCGCCGTGCATGGTCAGGTGCAGGGGGTGGCCCATCCACTCGGCGAGCGCGTCCAGCATCGAGACCTCCACCGGGCCGCCGCGCCCGGTCGCGGCGCGCCGCAGCAGGGCCGCGAGGACCCCGGAGAAGGCGTACATGGCCGCCGCGATGTCGGCGGCCGGGATACCCGCCTTGACCGGCCGGTCGGGGGTGCCGGTGACCGAGACCAGGCCCGCCTCGCACTGCACGAGCATGTCGTACGCCCGCTTGTGCGCGTACGGTCCCTGCGCTCCGTAACCCGAGACGTCCACGGCGACCAGCCGCGGGTAGCGCGCGCACAGCGCGGCGGCGTCCAGGCCGAGCCGGGCGGCGGCTCCCTGGGCGAGGTTCTGTACGAAGACGTCCGCGCCGGCGAGCAGGCCGTGCAGGGCGTCCAGGCCGCGCGGGTCCTTCAGGTCCAGCGCGATCGATTCCTTGCCGCGGTTGGCCCACACGAAGTGCGAGGCCAACCCGTGCGCCGCGGTGTCGTATCCGCGGGCGAAGTCCCCGCCGTCGGGCCGCTCGACCTTGATCACACGGGCCCCGAGGTCGGCGAGCTGCCGGGTGGCGAAGGGCGCGGAGACGGCCTGCTCGACGGCGACGACGGTGATCCCGTCGAGGGGGAGGGGCTGCGGGCTGGAGTTCATGCCCCGGTCCTACCGTCCCGCCGCCCTTCTGTCACCCCCGCCCTAGAACGGGAGCGCGAACTGGCCCTCCGGCCCCTCCTCCTGGTGGCTCAGGACCGAGGCCGGGCGGCGCGCCCAGCGGGGCGGCGGCAGCACCCCGGCCGCGCGCAGCCGCTCCGCCGGGAGCGCGGGCCCCGGCTCGAAGGCGGCCCGCTCCGGGGCCAGCCCGGCCAGCAGGCTCACGGTGGTGACCAGGGCCAGCAGCTCCGAGGTCCAGGTCTGCGGCCACTCGGCGGGGCCCAGCGCGGCCAGGCCCTGCGCCTGCGGTGCCCGGTGCGCGCAACGGGCGGCGAACCACCGCTCCAGCACGCGCACGCCGCCCGCCTCGTACGTCCACGCCGAGGCCGGGACGGGTGCGATGCTCCCGGCGCCCAGCAGCAGGCTCTCGCCCTCCTCGTCGTACGCGAGCCCGCCCGGCCACCCCGTCACCGCCGAACGGACGTACGGGCGGCGCCCGCCCGGCAGTCGGGGCGGCTCGCCCCCGCGGGCCCCGCGCAGCTGGACGGTCAGCAGCCGCTGCCCCAGCTCCAGCCCGGCCCGCCACCGCTCAGGATCGGCGGGGAGCGGGACCTCGTAGCCCCGCGGGCCCGGTCGGGCCGCCGCGAGGACCCAGCACAGGACGTCCTCCGGGGTCACCCACCCGCGGTAGACCTCGCCCAGCAGCGGCAACAGCCCCGGCGCCAGATTGGGCTCGGCGCCCCCGGGGCGGCGGTGCAGCGGGCGGATCCGGCCGAGCCGCCCCGCCGGGAGGTGTGCGGTGGCCAGCGGGGACGCCAGCCCGGGCGGCTCCACGAGGAAGAGCTGGTGCTCGTCCAGGACCCGCCACAGCTCGGGGCGGGCCAGGTCGATCAGCCGCTGGTCGGGCAGCAACCACTGCTCGTCGAAGGGCTCGTACAGCACCCGGACGGGGTCGGGGCAGGCGCCGGGCTCCCGCCCGAACCGCCCCGTGGCCGACCGCTGGCCGGGCAGCGCGGCCGCGCCGGCGGCGGGCCCGCGCGAGCGGCTCGGCCGGAACAGCCGCTCCCGCTCGGCGCCTTCGGCGCTGGTCACCGCCGCCCAACGGGCCCGCAACGAGCCGGGATCGGGTGCGGCCACCCAGTCCCGCCCGAGCCGCATCCCACCCACGGACCAGGGGAGCAGCTCGTCCAACAGGGGCGCGGCCAGGGGCGCGGTCGGGGGCGCGGTCGGGGGCGAGGCCACGGGCACGGGCACGACCGGGGGCACGACCGGCTGAGGTGCGTCTTCGCTCACAGCACCCGATGCTAGTGCCGTGACCGGAAAGGTCCACCGTCGGCGCACTCGCCCGAATGTGGTCGGAGCTCTCCCTTCTCGTCCTCTTGACGATATGAGGGTGACCCTTTATCGTCGGACTGACGAAATTAGGGGGTCCGCCATGGCCGACATCACCCGGCGCTTCGGTTGGCGCCATCTGCGCTCCGCGCCCACCGCCCACATCCGGCACCACAAGCGCGGCCACCTCGCCCACGACGGGCGGGGGCTCAGCTTCTGGTATCGGTCGTTGTCCGCGGCGCTCTCCGAAGTGCCCGTCGACGACCGGGAGTTGGCCATGGCCTTCCATGCCAGGACCTCCGACTTCCAGGACGTCGCCGTGCAGGCCACCGTCACCTACCGGATCAGTGACCCGGCCGAGGCCGCGGACCGGCTCGACTTCTCCGTCGACCCGGACACCGGAAGCTGGCGCGGCGCACCCCTGGAGCAGATCGCCACCCTGCTGACCGAGACCGCGCAGCAGCACGCGCTGGACGTACTGGCCCGGACCCCGCTGGCCATCGCCCTGGTGGACGGCGTCGCCTCCGTCCGGGAACGGGTCACCACCGGTCTCGCCGCCGAGCCCCGGCTCCCGGCCACCGGCATCGAGGTGGTGGCCGTGCGGGTCGTGGCGATCCGCCCCGAGGTCGAGGTGGAGCGCGCCCTGCGCACCCCGGCCCGCGAGCAGATCCAGCAGGAGGCGGACCGGGCCACCTACGAACGGCGGGCCGTCGCCGTCGAGCGCGAGCGGGCCATCGCCGAGAACGAGCTGGCCAGCCAGATCGAACTGGCCCGGCGCGAGGAGCAGCTGATCGACCAGCGTGGCACCAACGCCCGCCGCGAGGCCGAGGAGAAGGCGGCGGCCGACGGCATCCGGACCGGAACCGAGGCGGACCGCAAGGTGCGCCTGGCCCGCGCGGACGCCGAGGCCGCGCGCGAGACGGGTGCGGCGCGCGCCGACGCGCAGGCCGCCTGGCTGCACGTGCACGACGAGGTCGCCCCGGGCACGCTGCACGCCCTGGCGGCGACCCGGCTCGCGGAGAACCTGCCGCGGATCGAGAACATCACGCTCTCTCCCGACGTCCTCACGGGGCTCCTCAGCAAGCTCGGACGTCCGGGCGGCGGAGCGGACGCGTGAGCCTGGCCCCGCGGGCGGTGCTCGTGCACCGCAGGACCGAGTACGAGGAGCTGCTCGCCCGGCACGGTACGCACGGGCAGGCCGCGTTCTTCCTCTCCAGCCGGGGCCGGTCGATCGACGAGGTGGTCCGCCGCCACGACCGCAACCAGCAGGCGCTGCGGGAGGTGGCGGCGGCGGTGCCGCTCACCTGGCGCAGCTCCCGGGTGGAGCGGGCGGACCTGGACCGCTTCCTCTTCGCGCCGGAGGACGTGGTGGTCGTGGTCGGCCAGGACGGCCTGGTCGCGAACACCGCGAAGTACCTCGGCGGGCAGCCCGTGGTGGGCATCGACACCGACCCCGGGCGCAACCCCGGGGTCCTGGTCCGGCATCGCAGCACCGACACGGCCGCCCTGCTGCGCGCGGCGACCGCCGGCGGCGGCGGGCGGACGGACGAGCTGACCATGGTCGAGGCCGTCTCCGACGACACCCAGCGCCTCCGCGCGCTGAACGAGATCTACCTGGGCGCGCCCGGGCACCAGACGGCCCGCTACCGCCTGGGTTCCGGCGGCGAGGCGGGGGAGGGCGCGGGCACGGGAGCGGGCGAGGGCGCGGGCGAGGGAGCGGGCGAGTCCCAGGCGTCGTCCGGGGTGCTGGTGGGCACCGGAACGGGCGCCACCGGCTGGCTGCGTTCCCTCTGGCTGGACCGCGGCAGCCCCGGGGGGTTGCCCGGGCCCGGCGACCCGCGCCTCCTGTGGTTCGTGCGCGAGGCCTGGCCCTCTCCCACGACCGGAACCACGAGGGTGGCCGGTGAGCTGGGGCGGGGGCAGGAGCTCCGGCTGACCGTGGAATCGGACCGGATCGTGGTCTTCGGCGACGGGATGGAGGCCGACGCCCTGGAGCTGACCTGGGGCCAGAGCGTACGGGTGGGCATCGCGGGAACGTCACTGCACCTGGTGACGTGAGGCCCGAGGTCCGAGGCCCGAGGCCCGAGGCCCGAGGTCCGAGCCCTGTGCCCTGAGCGCCGCGGCTGCGATCAGACTTCGGGATCGGGCGCGGGCAGCCGGCGGAGTTCGAGCAGCACCAGGGCGATCTTCACCGCGGTCGAGATCGTCAGGGCCTGGAGGAACGGCATGCCCGCCAACCACAGCGCCACCATCATGACCGTGAGCACCAGGAAGGCGGGCAACAGGTTCGTCCGCCGGATCGCGGCCCGCAGGTGCCCGGCCCCGCGGTGCGGCCCCGGCTGAGCAGTGCCCATCAGGCCCACCGCGACGCTGTCCTGCTCGTGCGGCTCGTCCTGCTCGCCTTGCTCTCCCAGCTGCATCGACTGCCGCCCTTCCCGTCGCTCGGGGTCGCCTCCCACCCGATCCTGAGCGGCGCCTCGGCGGACGGCCACCGCTGCCCCCGGCCCCGCCGCCATCCGCCGCACAGGTTCACCCGCTGGTGCCGCTGGTATCGCTAGTGCCGTTGATGCCGCTAGTGCGCGTCCATCGTCACCGTGAACGAGAAGCGGTCACCGCGGTAGCGGATCCGGGCCACGTCCACCACCTGCCCGTCCTCGTCGTAGGTCACCCCGGTGTAGTGCAGGATCGGGCTGAGCAGCGGCACCTGGAGCAGCTCGGCGGTGGCCGGATCCGCGAGCCGCGCCTCGACGGTGTCCGTGATCCGGCTGATCCGCACGCCCACCACGTCGCGCAGCACCTTGGTCATCGGCCACCGCTCCAGATCGGCCAGGTCCACCGCCTCGGCCAGCTCCGGACGGACCGCATTCTCGGCCCAGTTCGTCGGCTCGCCGCTCTCCCCGTCGTGCCGCAACCGGCGGTACGTCACCACTTCCGCGAGGTCGGGGAAGTACTCCAGCAGCTCCCCTGGCACCGGCGTCCGGGTGTGGTCGAGGATCGTCGTGCGCTCGCCCGACTGCTGGGCCACGATCGCGTCGACCGAGCCCAGCAGCCGCACCGGAGCGCCACGCCGCGCCCCCGGCTCGATGAACGTGCCGCGCCGCCGGTGCCGGCTGATCAGGCCTTCCTGCTCCAGCTCCTTGAGGGCCTGGCGCATGGTCAGCACGCTCACCCCGTAGTGCTCGGCGAGCTGCTCCTCGGTGGGCAGGCGCAGGGTCGCCTCCGGGGTGCGGCCGAGTATCGAGGCGCGCAGTGACTGCGACACCTGGTACCAGAGCGGGAGTTTCCGGTTCAGGACCAGGGAGTCGGGTGCGAAGGCGGTCACGGGCGGTTCTCCGAACGGGTGGACAAGGCGGTGTGCTGCGATGTTAGGCGCGGAAGTGTCGTTCCAGCCCCTGCCATACGTCGTCGTAGCCGCGCTGGAGGTGATCCGCCTCGGCCGCCTGCGCGGTGGCGGTGACCGGCCAGCGGGTCTCGAACATGAAGGCCAGGCCGTCCTCGATCTTCTGCGGCTTCAGCTCGGCGGCGCTCGCGCGGTCGAAAGTCTCCCGGTCCGGGCCGTGTGCGGACATCATGTTGTGCAGGGACCCGCCGCCCGGGACGAACCCCTCCGCCTTGGCGTCGTAGGCCCCTTCGATCAGGCCCATGTACTCGCTCATCACGTTCCGGTGGAAGTAGGGCGGCCGGAAGGTGTCCTCGCCGACCAGCCAGCGCGGGGCGAAGACCACGAAGTCGACGCCCGCCAGGCCCGGGGTGTCGGAGGGAGCGGTGAGGACGGTGAAGATCGAGGGGTCGGGGTGGTCGTAGCTGATGCTGCCCAGGACGTTGAAGCGGCGCAGGTCGTAGACGTAGGGGACGTGCGAGCCGTGCCAGGCGACCACGTCGAGCGGGGAGTGGTCGTAGGTGGCGGACCAGAGGTTGCCGCAGAACTTGTTGACCACCTCGACCGGCCGGTCCTCGTCCTCGTACGCCGCTACCGGGGCCTGGAAGTCGCGGGCCGCTGCGAGGCCGTTGGCCCCGATCGGGCCGAGGTAGGGCAGCTCGAAGGGGCGGCCGTAGTTCTCGCAGACGTAACCGCGGGCGGTGGCGTCGAGCAGCTCCACGCGGAAGCGGACCCCGCGCGGGATCAGCGCGATCTCGCCGGGTCGAGCGCTGAGCAGGCCGAACTCGGTGCGCAGCAGCAGCCCGCCCCGCTCCGGGACGATCAGCAGCTCGCCGTCGGAGTCGCTGAAGACCCGGTCCGTCATCGAGGTGTCGGCGGAGTAGAGGTGGATGGCCATGCCGGTGCGCTGCGTGGCATCGCCGTTGCCCCCGAGGGTCCACAGGCCGGA
This sequence comes from Streptomyces sp. NPDC051555, assembly GCF_044454405.1. Taxonomy (NCBI): domain Bacteria; kingdom Bacillati; phylum Actinomycetota; class Actinomycetes; order Kitasatosporales; family Streptomycetaceae; genus Streptomyces; species Streptomyces sp. NPDC051555. Next base: position 96,910 of record NZ_JBITDP010000020.1, read on the forward strand.
CACGAAGTCGGTGCCGGGGACCGGGGCGGGCAGCGGGTTCCAGCGCAGCCGGTTGGGGTCCGGAACGGACTCGGTGAAGGGGGCGGTGCGCAGGGCGCCGTTGTCGACGCGGGTGAAGGGCGGGTGCGCGGCCGAGGGGCGGATGCGGTAGAGCCAGGAGCGGTGGTTGTGGGGGCGCGGCTCGGTGAAGGCGCTGCCGCTCAGCTGCTCGGCGTAGAGGCCGAGCCCGGCCCGCTGGGGCGAGTTCCGGCCGATCGGCAAGGCGCCGGGAACCGCCTCCGAGCTGTGCTCGTTGCCGAAGCCGGTGAGGTATTCCAACCCCTCCGCCGTCTTCCTGGCCTGCTCGCTCATGGCTGCTCCCGCTCCGTAGAAGGAATCCTATGGTTGACAGTAGGATTCCGCAGCCCCGACGTCAACGGGCACCCGCCGGTCACTCGCCACCCCTTCGGCCGCCGGTCGGGGGCAGCTCCGGCGGCCGCTGGGTGGCCGCGAGGCGGACAGCCCTGGCGTGCCCGGATCCATGCGCGGCTGGATGCCCGGATCTGCATCCCCGCGCTCCGTTGCCGTGCCCCGTCGCCGGATTCGTGCGGACGCGGGGGATCCAAAAACATGAACATTGCTCTACTCTCACGCGCATGTCGTGGATCCGCAGGCTCCCTGCCGTTCCGGCGGCTCTCCTCGCCGCCCTCACCGTCCTCCTCTCGCTCCTGGCCCTCTTCGCGGCCGCGCCCGCCGCGCAGGCCCACGAGGAGCGACCGGTCACCCTGCCCGACGGCTCCGGAAGCGTGCCGCGGTACCGCACGGGCGAACCCGACCTCCTCGTCTGCAAGACCGGCCGCCCCGACTTCGAACGCCGGACCGCCGGATTCCCCGAACCGCTCAGACAGCGCAACCTCGCCCTGTACGACCGGTGCGAGAAGAGCGGCTACCGCGACCTCCAGGCGGCCGTGGACGCGGTGGACCGCCCCGGGATGAACATCGCGATCCTGCCCGGCCTGTACGAGGAAGAGCCCTCCCTGCCCAAGCCGACCGGCGCCTGCGCGGCTCTGAAGGCCCCCAACTCCGCACTGGGCTACCAGATCCTGTCCTACGAGCAGCAGGTGCAGTGCCGCCACAACCAGAACCTCGTGGCCGTACTCGGCAAGAAGGACCTGCAGATCGAGGGCACCGGGGCGTCCCGTCAGGACGTCGTCATCGACGCCAAGTACCAGAAGCTGAACGCCATCCGGGCCGACAAGTCCGACGGGATCTACTTCCGCAACTTCACCGCGCAGCGCACCACCTTCAACTCGCTGTACGTACTGGCGGGCGACGGCTTCGTCATCGACGACGTGCTGACCCGGTGGAACGACGAGTACGGCTTCCTCACCTTCGCCAGCGACCACGGCCTGTACAAGAACTGCGAGTCCTACGGCAACGGCGACTCCGGCATCTACCCCGGCAGCGCCTCCGACATCAACGACGGCCGCGGCTACGACGTCCCGCGCCACTCCATCGAGATCACCGGCTGCCGCAGCCACCACAACATGGTCGGGTACTCCGGCACCGCGGGCGACTCGGTGTGGGTGCACGACAACGAGTTCGACGGCAACATGGGCGGCGCCTCGATGGACAGCGCCTTCCCCGGTCACCCCGGACTCCCGCAGAACCACGCCCTGTTCGAGCGGAACCTGATCCACGACAACAACGAGGACTTCTACCCCTACGTCGCCGACGGCACCTGCGCCAAAGCACCCGTCGACCGCGGCTACGAGCAGGGCGTGGTCTGTCCACAGATCTCCATGCCGCCGGGCACCGGCATCATCACCGCGGGCGGCAACTGGAACGTGTACGAGAACAACTGGGTCTACGGACACCGCCGCGCCGGATTCTTCCTGAGCGCCGTCCCCGCCTTCATCCGCGGCGAGTCGGCCTGGAGCAAGCAGGCCGACACCTCGCACCACAACCGCTACGCCGGAAACGTCCTGGGCAAGGACAAGTCCGGAGCCTCCCGCCCCAACGGCGCGGACGTGTGGTGGGACGGTCAGGGCACGGGGAACTGCTGGCAGGACGGACCCGACGGCTCCACCCCCGCCACCCTCCCGCAGTGCGGCGACGCGCGCGGAGCGGTGTCGGGCGGCTCGGCCCGGCTGGCGGGCGAACCGGTCAAGCTGGCCCAACTGCTCGTGTGCGCCGACTACAACGTCCAGGCGCGCAAGCTCCCGGCCGGGTGCGACTGGTACGGCGCCCGGGGTCTGGAGCGGGTGGAGACCCAGATCGCGCTGGCCGTCGCGGTCGTACTGGCCCTGGTCGGCGGCGTGTTGTGGTGGCGGCGACTGCGCGGATCGCGACTGGGTACGCTCTGCGCGCTGCTCGGTCTGGCCGGGCTCGCCCTGGACGTCGCAGGATCGACGATGGCGCTGACCGCCACCTTCGTCCCGGCTTTCGCGCTGCTCCTCCTCGGCGCGTGGTGGACGGGTACCGGGGTCGCACTGCGCCCCGATCGCCCCTGGCTGGCGCGGCTGACCCTGCTGCTCGGCGCGCTGACCCTGCTGGACGCCTTCGACAAGGCCGTGCTGATGATTCCGTGGATCCCGCTCAGCCCCGCGTGGATCCGTGCCCTGGTGGCGCTCGTATGGGTGCTGTGGGCCGTCATCGCATCCGCCCGGCCCGGACCAGACCCCGACCCCGCCGCCGCCGGCGACGGCGGGAGCGACGGTGGCGGCGCCGCTGACGGTCCGGGCGGCGGCGACCGCGAACCCGCCCCGGCGGTCGGTCCGGCTTCCACCCCGGCCGCCACATCGGCCGCCACATCGGCCCCGACCTCGGACGGCGCCGCGTGAGTGCGGGGGAGTGGCCGACGCCGCCCGGGCCGCCGAGCTCCCGTCCCTGCGCCCACCCCCGCCCCCGGACCGGGCGGGCCCGCGGGGCAGTGGTCTGCGCGGCGCTGCTCCTGCTCGCCGTGGCAGGTGCGGCCGGGTGTGGTGGGCGGGCCACGACCCACCACAAACCCGGTACCACCCACCAGCAGGCCTCCGGCAGCGTCGGCACCCTGCTGGCCGCCCAGGACGAGGCGGGCCACCGCCTGCGCCAAGTCCCGGCGCAGGGAGCACCGGAGGTGAAGCTCTCCCTCCGCCCCGACAGCGAGGACGGTTGGAACCTCCAGCTGGAGGTGGGCAACTTCCGCTTCACCCCCGACAGCGTGGGCGGCGCCGCCCTCGCCGGTGGCGGCCATGCCCATCTGCTGCTCGACGGCCACAAACTGGCCCGGCTGTACGGCCCCTGGTACCACCTGTCCGCCACCCAGGTGCCCGTGGGCGCCCACACCCTGACCGTGCGGCTCTACGCGGACGACCACACGGCCTGGGCGGTCGAGGGCAAGGCCGTGGAGGCCGCGGTCCCGCTCACCGCGTCCGCGCCCGGCCCGGCGGGCCACGACCACTCCACTCCCGGCGCCGCGGCCCCGTCCGCGCCGCCGGCCAAGACGCCGGACCCGGACCCGGCCGCCGCGGCCGACCGGACGGTCACCATCGCCGTCCGCGGCGGCAAGGTGACCCCCGCTCCCGGGCGCACGGAGTTGAAGCGGGGCGAGCGGGTGGCACTGCGCGTCACCAGCGACCGGGCGGACACCTTGCACGTCCACGGCTACGACAAGGAACTGGCGCTGCCCGCCGGCCAGGAAGCCGTCTTGGTCCTGACGGTCGACCGCACGGGTCTCTTCGAGGTCGAGACCCACGAGTCCGACCTCGTCCTCACCCAGCTCCTCGTCCGATGACTTTGATGAGCTTGATGAGTCCGGCACTGCCAGCACTACAGGCACTCTCCGTACTGCCGACACCGCCGGTGCCGCCGGTGCTGCCCTCCGGTGCGATATCGGTGCCGGGCCCGGCACCGATATCCGCTCCGAACGGAGTACGGCGTGCATTCGTAGATCGCCTCGCCGATCGCCCTGCCGATCACCTCGCCGAGGGCGTCGGCGATCACCTCCCCCATCAACCCGCCGATCCGCTCGCCACCCTCGCCCACGGCATCGGATCGCAGCACGACCTGCCCATCTCTCCGTTCTACGCCTTCGCCGGCGCCTTCACCGCACTCTTCGTCTCCTTCCTCGCACTCGGCCTCCTCTGGTCCACCTCCCGCTTCCAAGGGGCGCGCTCCGGCCGCCCGCTGCCCGCCGCCGTCCAGCGGGTGGCCGACGCGCCGGCCACCCGGACCGCGCTGCGCGTCCTCGGACTCGCCGCCGCCCTCTTCGTCCTGCTGCACCTCCTCCTCGGTCCCGACGACCCCGCCCGCAATCCCGCTCCCGGCGCCGTCTACGTCCTTTTGTGGGTCGGTCTCGTCCCGGCCTCCCTCCTCCTCGGCCCCGTCTGGAGCCTGCTCAACCCGCTGCGCACCCTGCACCGGCTGTTGCACCGGCTGCTGCACGGGCTGCTGCGCCGGATCCCGACCGCTCGTCGCGGTCCGGCCTTCCGCCGCGGCCCCGCGCGGCCTCCTCATCCCCTTCCGTCCTGGCTCGGCCTCTGGCCCGCCGCCATCGGCCTCTTCGGTTTCACCTGGCTCGAACTCGTCTCCCCGGACCCCGCCTCGCGCACCACCCTTCTGACCGCACTCGTCGTCTTCGTCACCGTCCAACTCGGCCTCGCGGCCCGCTTCGGCGAATCGTGGTTCGCCGAGGGCGACCCCTTCGAGGCCTACTCCACCCTGCTGGCCCGCTTCTCCCCCCTCGGCCGTCGTGACGACGGCCGCCTCGTCCTGCGCAACCCCTTCCACGGACTCGACGCGACGCCCGAGCGGCCCGGACTCGTCGCCACCGTCTGCGTCCTGCTCGGTTCGACCGCCTATGACGGCTTCTCCGACAACCCCTCGTGGATCAACACCATTCAGACCTCCCCCCTCGGCCGCACCCCCGCGGCCACGCTCGGACTCCTCGGCTCCGTCACCCTCGTCGCCACGCTCTACTGCCTCTGTGCGGCGGCCACCCGCCTGGTTTCCGGCCCGCTGCCGGGTCCCCTGACCGCCTTCGCCCACTCCCTCCTTCCCATCGCTCTCGGTTACCTCACAGCCCACTATTTCTCCCTGTTCGTCACCGAAGCGTCACGCACAGTAATCATCGCGGGGGGTGTTGATCCCGCTACCGCTCCGGCCCCACCTCTGGATCCGGGCGGTCTCGCCGCCCTCCAGGTCATCGCCGTCGTCACCGGCCACGTCCTCGGGGTCGTCGCCGCGCACGACCGGTCCGTGCGGCTCTTCCCGCCGGCCCGGGCCGTCGCCGGACAACTGCCCCTGCTCGCGCTGATGATCACGTACACCGTCGGGGGGCTGAGCCTCCTGCTGAACTGAGAACCGAGGACCGGCATGATGGACCCCGTGCCTCCAGCCCACCCCCTGCGCCGCGCCCCGATCCAGCAGCGCAGCGCCGACCGGCTCGCCCGGATCCTCGACGCCTGCGCCGAACTCCTCGACGAGACCGGTTACGAGAACCTGAGCACCCGGGCCGTCGCCGTCCGCGCAGGCGTGCCGATCGGCTCGGTCTACCGCTTCTTCGGCAACAAGCGGGCCATGGCCTACGCCCTCGCCGAACGCAACCTGGACCGCTACGCCGAAGGCATCACCGCGCGGCTCGCCGAACTCCCGGCCGTGCACTGGCGCCCCGCCGTCGACGCGGTCCTCGACGAGTACCTCGCGATGAAGCGCACCGTTCCGGGCTTCGCCCTGGTCGACTTCGGCGTGCCCCCGCCACCCTCGACCGAGGCCGCCGACCCCGCCGACCCCAACGACCTGGTCGCCGCCCGCCTCACCGAACTGCTCTGCCTCCACCTGGGCCGTACCCCCGACGCGACCCTGCGGAGGGTGGTGCTGGTCGCCGTCGAGGCCACCGACGCCCTCGTGCAGCTCGCCTTCCGGGCCGCCCCGTCCGGAGATCCCGACATCATCGACGAGATCCGCGCGATGATGCACGCCTATCTCGCCAGGGTCCTGGACTGACGGACCCCTTCCGCACCCGGCCGGCCTCCCGCGCAAGCGGACGCCGCCGGTTCGCGGAGGCAGGGGGCTCCCCAGCGTCCGTACCGGTCGGTATGCTCAGGCCGCCCGCGTGTCGCCGCAGCCCGCTGTCCTCAGGAGGGCCCATGCCCCGTACCGCCCTGCGCATCTGCCCCCTGTGCGAGGCCACCTGCGGCCTCACCCTGACCATCGAGGGAACCGCGGTCACCAGCGCCCGCGGCGACCGCGAGGACATCTTCAGTCGCGGGTTCATCTGCCCCAAGGGCGCTGCTTTCGGTGCCCTCGACGCCGACCCCGATCGGCTGCGCACCCCACTCGTCCGACGCGACGGCAAGCTCCAGGAAGCCACGTGGGACGAGGCCTTCGACGCCATCGCCGCCGCCGTTCCCGCACTCATCGGGCGCTACGGACCCCAGTGCACCGGCGTGGTCCTGGGCAACCCCAACACGCACACCATGGCCGGCGCCCTCTATCCGCCGCTGCTCCTGAAGGCGCTCGCCACCCGGAACCTCTTCACCGCCAGCACTCTCGACCAGATGCCCAAGCACGTTTCCAGCGGCCTGCTCTTCGGCGACCCCTTCGCGATCCCGGTGCCGGACCTCGACCGCACGGATTTCCTGCTGCTCATCGGTGCCAACCCGGTCGAGTCCAACGGTTCCCTGTGTACCGCCCCCGACTTCCCCGGGCGGCTCAAGGCCCTGCGCGCCCGCGGCGGCACCCTCGTCGTCGTCGACCCGCGCCGCACCCGCACCGCGCGCCTGGCGGACCGCCACCTCGGCCCGCGCCCCGGGAGCGACGCCCTGCTGCTCGCGGCCCTCGCCCACACGCTGCTCGCCGAGAAACTCACCGACCCCGGAGTACTCGCGGAACACCTCGAAGGGATCGGGGAACTCTCCGAGGCCCTCCGCGCGTTCACCCCGGAAGAGGTCGCACCCGCCTGCGACCTGGCCCCGGACGACATCCGGCTCCTCGCCCGTGAGCTGGCCGCCGCACCGACCGCCGCCGTCTACGCGCGCATCGGCAGCTGCACGGTCGCCCACGGAACCCTGGCCAGCTGGTTGGTTGACGTACTGAACGTCCTCACGGGCAATCTCGACCGTCCCGGCGGCGCGCTGTTCCCGCTCTCCGCGACCGCCGCGGCGCCCCGACCCGCCGCGCCCGGACGGGGTTTCGCGCTCGGCCGCTGGGCGAGCCGGGTCTCCGGCCATCCCGAGGCCAAGGGTGAACTGCCCATGGCCGCCCTCGCCGAGGAGATCGAGACCCCGGGGGAGGGGCAGGTCCGGGTGGTGATCTCCGTCGCCGCCAACCCGGTGCTGTCCGCTCCCGACGGGGACCGGCTCGACCGGGCGCTGTCCGGGCTCGACTTCATGGTCTCGGTGGACCCGTACCTCAACGAGACCTCGCGTCACGCCCATGTCGTCCTGCCTCCGCCGCCGCCCGCGCAGAGCGCCCACTTCGACTTCGCCTTCAACGGCTTCGCCGTACACAACCAGGCCCGCTACTCGCCCCCCGCCATCCCGCTGGAGGAGGGGCGGATGGACGAGTGCGAGATCCACGCCCGGCTGATCCTCGCCGTCACCGGGCGGCACGGGATCGACCCCGGGAGCGTGGACGAAGCCGTCATCGCCGACACCTTGGCGCGAGCGGCCGCCGACCCGCAGTCACCGCTCTCCGGCACCGACCCGAGTGTGCAGGCCCGCAGGTTGGCGGGGCGCAACGGCCCCGAACGACGGCTCGACATGATGTTGCGCCTGGGTCCTTACGACCTCGTCCTCGAGGACCTGCGCGCAGCGCCGCACGGCGTGGACCTTGGCCCGCTCGCCCCCCGCCTGCCGGGCCTGCTCAAGACCCGCAGCGGCCGGATCGAACTCCTGCCGGGCCCGATCGCCGCCGAGCTGCCCCGGCTGCGGGGAGCCCTTGCCGAACGGCCCGACGCCCTCGTGCTCGTGGGTCGCCGCCACCTGCGGTCCAACAACAGTTGGCTGCACAACGTCCCGTCGCTGACCGGCGGTTCCAACCGTTGCACCCTCCACGTCCACCCGCAGGACGCCGGACGCCTGGGGCTCGCCGACGGCGGCCGGGCCAGGATCACCGCCGACGGCGGCAGCCTGGAGGTCCCGGTCGAGGTCACCGACGCGATCCGCGCCGGCGTGGTCAGCCTTCCGCACGGCTGGGGCCACGATCGTCCCGGCACGCGCCTGGGTGCGGCCGCGGTGGTGCCCGGAGTCAATGTCAATCAGCTCCTGGACGGCTCCCGGCTCGACCCACTGTCGGGCACCGCCGTGCTCAACGGATTCCCCGTGGAGCTGACGCCCCTGCCCTGAGCTGGGGTTTTGCTCGTATTGCTCACGCGTCGACGTCTTGTTGGGGTTACCGGCGGACACCTACCTTCCCAGCATGCTGACCTTCCTCGGCTTCGCCATGATCGCGACCTTCCTGGTCCTGATCATGATGAAGAAAATGTCGCCGATCGCGGCGCTCGTCCTCATCCCCGCGCTCTTCTGCGTGTTCGCCGGCAAGGGCGCGCACTTGGGCGACTACGTCATCGACGGCGTCGGAAAGCTCGCGCCGACCGCAGCCATGCTCATGTTCGCCATCGTCTACTTCGGCGTGATGATCGACGTGGGTCTCTTCGACCCGATCGTCCGCGGCATCCTGCGCTTCTGCAAGGCCGATCCGATGCGCGTGGTGGTCGGCACGGCGGTGTTGGCCGCCATCGTCTCGCTCGACGGGGACGGGTCGACCACTTTCATGATCACGGTGTCGGCGATGTATCCGCTCTACAAGCGGCTCGGCCTCAGCCTCGTGGTCATGACCGGGGTCGCCGCCACGGCCAACGGCGTCATGAACACGCTGCCGTGGGGCGGCCCGACCGCCCGCGCCGCGACCGCGCTCAAGCTGGACGCGGGCGACATCTTCGTGCCGATGATCCCGGCCCTGGCCGCTGGTCTGGTGTGCGTCTTCGTCCTGGCCTACGTGCTCGGGCTGCGCGAGCGCCGCCGCGTGGGCGCGCTCGCCCTGCCGGGGGCGGTGGACGACGAAAAGGTTGCCGGCAGCGTGGAAGCCGTGGCTGACGTCGAAGCCACGGCCGAGGCCGAGCTCCTGGTCGTGGCCGGTAAGGGCGCCACCGCGTCCGGTGCCGCCGGCGCCGGCGCTGGCGGCACCAGCGGTGCGGGTGGTGCGGGTGGTGCGGCGTCCGCCGCCCCCGTCGCGGAGGAGGAGGAGGACGGGTTCCAGGGGCTGGATCCTCACCGGGCCACGCTGCGGCCTCGGCTCTACTGGTTCAACGCCGTCCTCACCGTCGCGCTGCTCACCGCCATGATCATGGAATTGCTCCCCATCCCGGTGCTCTTCCTCCTCGGGGCCGCCCTCGCGCTCACCGTCAACTACCCCAACATGGCGGACCAGAAGGCCCGGATCGCCGCGCACGCCGACAACGTCCTCAACGTCGCGGGCATGGTCTTCGCCGCCGCCGTTTTCACCGGTGTCCTCTCCGGGACCGGCATGGTCAAGGACATGGCGGGCTGGCTGGTCGGCGCCATCCCCGACGGCATGGGTCCGCACATGGCGCTGGTCACGGGGCTGCTGAGCCTGCCCCTCACCTACTTCATGTCCAACGACGGCTTCTACTTCGGTGTCCTGCCCGTCCTCGCCGAGGCCGGCGCCGCGCACGGTGTCTCCCCGCTCGAGATCGCCCGGGCCTCCCTGGTGGGCCAGGCCCTGCACATGTCCAGCCCGCTCGTCCCGGCGGTCTACGTCCTCGTCGGCATGGCCAAGGTCGAATTCGGCGACCACACCCGCTTCACGGTGAAATGGGCCGCCCTGACCTCGCTCGTGGTCCTGGGGGCGGGGATGCTTTTCGGCATCATCTGACCCTGGCGCCCACAAAACTACCGACGCTAGTTTGTAAGGTGGCTGCGAGGTCCATGCGGTCCATGCGGTTCATGCTCGCGCTCGGGAGGAATGCGATGAAGGCCCACGACGGGATGTACATCGGCGGGGAATGGCGGCCCGCCGTCGGACGGGACCGGATCGACGTCATCAACCCGGCCGACGAGCAGGTCATCGGCAGTGTTCCGGCCGGGACCGAAGAGGACGTAGACGCGGGTGTCCGGGCCGCCCGCGCCGCGCTGCCCGGCTGGGCGGCCACCCCGCCCGCCGAACGGGCCGCGCGGATAGCCGCCCTGCGGGACGTCCTGGTCGCCCGCAAGAGCGAGATCGCGCAGACCATCACCGCGGAACTCGGCTCCCCGCTCGGTTTCTCCGAGATGGTCCACGTCGGGGCGCCCATCGCCGTGGCCGACTCGTTCGCCGAGCTGGGTGCGACGTACGCCTTCGAGGAGCGGCTGGGCAACTCCACCGTTCTCCTCGAACCGATCGGTGTCGTCGGGGCCATCACCCCCTGGAACTATCCCCTGCACCAGGTCGTTGCCAAGGTGGCACCCGCTCTCGCCGCAGGCTGCACCGTCGTCCTCAAGCCCGCCGAGGACACCCCGCTGACCGCACAGCTCTTCGCCGAAGCCGTGCACGAGGCGGGCATCCCCGCCGGCGTGTTCAACCTGGTGACCGGCACCGGACCGGTCGCCGGACAGGCGTTGGCCGCCCACCCCGGGGTGGACCTCGTCTCCTTCACCGGCTCGACCGCCGTCGGCAAGCAGATCGGCGCCACCGCGGGCGCCGCGGTGAAGCGCGTCGCCCTCGAACTGGGCGGCAAATCGGCCAATGTCATCCTGCCCGGGGCCGACCTCGCCAAGGCGGTCGCGGCCGGCGTCGGACACGTCATGAACAACACGGGCCAGAGCTGCAATGCGCTGACCCGGATGCTCGTCCACCGCGACGACTACGAGGAAGCCGTCAGCCTCGCCGCCGCCGCGGTCGCCAAGTACCCCACCGGCGACCCGTGCGACCCGGCCACCCGCCTCGGCCCGGTCGTCAACGCCAAGCAGCACGACCGTGTCCGCGGCTACATCGCCAAGGGCGTCGAGGAAGGCGCCCGCCTGGTCGCAGGCGGCTCCGACACTCCCGCGGAGCGCGGCTACTTCATCGCGCCCACCGTCTTCGCGGACGTCACCCCCGACATGACCATCGCCCAGGAAGAGATCTTCGGCCCCGTCCTGTCGATCCTCGCCTACGACGACGAGGACGAGGCCCTGGGCATCGCCAACGGCACCGTCTACGGTCTGGGCGGCGCGGTGTGGGCGGCGGACGAGGCGACCGCCGTCGCCTTCGCGCGCCGCATGGACACCGGCCAGGTGGACATCAACGGAGGCCGCTTCAATCCGCTCGCCCCCTTCGGCGGCTACAAGCAGTCCGGCGTGGGCCGCGAGCTGGGCCCGCACGGCCTGGCCGAGTACCTCCAGACCAAGTCCCTGCAGTTCTGAGCCCCGGAAACACGGAGACGACGACCATGGTCCGCGCCGCCATCCTGCCCGCCATCGGAGCGCCCCTGGAGATCCGGGACATCGTGCTCCCCGATCCCGGACCCGGGCAGGTCCGGGTCAAGCTCACCGCCGCCGGGGTCTGCCACTCGGACCTCTCCCTCACCGACGGCACCATGAGGGTGCCCGTACCCGCCGTCCTCGGCCACGAGGGCTCCGGCACCGTGCTCGCCGTCGGCGAGGGCGTCACCCACGTCGCCCCCGGGGACGGGGTGGTCCTCAACTGGGCCCCGTCCTGCGGCCAGTGCCACCACTGCTCCATCGGCGAGGTGTGGCTCTGCGTCAACGCCCTCGCGGGCGTCGGCGCGGTCTACGCCCACGACACCCAGGGAACCGAGCTGCACCCGGGGCTCAATGTGGCCGCCTTCGCCGAGGAGACCGTCGTCGCGGCGAACTGCGTGCTGCCCGCACCGGCCGGGGTCCCGCTCGCGGAGGCAGCGCTGCTCGGCTGCGCCGTCCTGACCGGTTACGGCGCCGTCCACCACAGTGCCCAGGTGCGCCCCGGCGAGTCCGTCGCGGTCTTCGGCGTCGGCGGGGTCGGCCTGGCCGCGCTCCAGGCGGCGCGGATCGCGATGGCCGGTCCGGTCGTGGCCGTGGACGTCTCCCCGGCCAAGGAGGAACTGGCCCGTGCGGCCGGTGCCACCGAGTTCGTGCTCGCCTCCGACACCACCGCCAAGGAGGTCCGGGCGCTCACTGGTGGCCGGGGCGTGGACGTCGCGGTCGAGTGCGTCGGCCGGGCCGAGAGCATCCGCGGCGCCTGGGAGTCCACCCGCCGCGGCGGCCGTACGACGGTCGTCGGGATCGGGGGCAAGGAACAGCGGGTCAGCTTCCACGCCCTGGAGATCTTCCACTTCGCCCGCACCCTCACCGGCTGCGTCTACGGCAACAGCGACCCGGCCCGGGACCTGCCGGTGCTGGCCGCGCATGTCCGGGCCGGGCGGCTCGACCTCGGTGCGCTGGTGACCGACCGGATCGGGCTCGACGGGATTCCGGCTGCCTTTGACGCGATGCTTGCGGGTAAGGGGGGCCGCTCCCTGGTCGTGTTCTAGGCGGTTCCCGCCGGACCCGGACCCGGACCCGGACCCGGACCCGGACCCGGACCCGGACCCGGACCCGGACCCGGACCCGGACCCGGACCCGGACCCGGACCCGGACCCGGACC
>NZ_JBITDP010000020.1:109585-157586 GCF_044454405.1 Streptomyces sp. NPDC051555
CGGACCCGGGCCGACCCCGGCGCGCGTACCTTCCCGCGCGCCGGGACCGTCGCCGTGCCCTGCGGCCGAGCGCGGCCCCCACCGTCGGCCGGTGTGCGCCTCAAGCGCCGGCGGGGCTGGGTTGGCTGAGCTCGGCCTTCGTCTTGCGGCCGGTGTGCGCCTCAAGCGCCGGCGGGGCTGGGTTGGCTGGGCTCGGCCTTTGTCCTGCGGCCGGTGTGCGCCTCAAGTGCCGGCGGGGCTGGATCTGGCCGCGTCGAACGCCCTCCATGTCCCGGCACCCATGCCCCGCACCCGCCTGCCCCGCGCATCCGCGACCCGCACCATCTGCTCTGCCCCGCCCTGCCCCGTCCCGCTATGTGCCCCGCAAGGCCTCGTGTTGGAGGGTCAGGCCGTCCAGTAGGGCTGTCAGGCCCGTTTCGAAGGCGGCCTGGTCTACCTCGCGCTGGCGCTCGGCCAGCAGGTGGGCCTGGCCCAGGTGCGGGTAGTCCGCGGGGTCGTACGCCGCCTCGTCGTCCACGAAGCCCCGGGCGAACGAGGCCACCGCCGACCCCAGGATGAAGTACCGCATCAGCGCGCCGATCCGCGTCGCCTGCGCGGGCGGCCACCCCGCCGCCGTCATCGCACCGAACACCGCGTCGGCCACCCGTAGCCCGGCCGGCCGGCGCCCCGGCCCCCGGGCCAGTACCGGCACGATGTGGGGATGGTCGGCCAGCGCGTCACGGTAGGAGTGCGCCCAGTCGGCCAGGGCCGTGCGCCAGTCGCGCGGATCCCCCTCCTCGAACATCGACAGGTCCACCCGGGCGCTCACCGCGTCCGCGACCGCCTCCAGGATCTGGTCCTTGGTGCGGAAGTGGTTGTAGAGGGACGGCCCGCTGACCCCCAGGGCCGCCGCCAGCCGCCGGGTCGAGACCGCCTCCAGCCCCTCCGCGTCCACGAGCGCACCCGCCGCCGTGACGATGCGTTCTCTGCTGAGGAGGGGCTTGCGCGGTCTGGCCATGCGCCACATAGTAGGGCCTGTCCCGCTTAAACTACCGGTGGTAGTTTAAGCGTCCGTCAGCGAGTCCTGTCGGGTCCTGTCGAGTCCGAGGGGCGCCCCGGCGGCGTCGAGGGGTGGCCATGAACCTGGAACTCAGCGAGGAGCAGACCGCGGTCCGCCGCCTCGCCCGCGACTTCGCGGACCGCGAGATCACGCCGTACGCCGCCGACTGGGACCGCGCCGAGAGCGTGGACCGGGCCATCGTCAAGAAGCTCGGCGCCGTCGGCTTCCTCGGCCTGACCGTCCCCGAGGAGTACGGCGGCTCCGGCGGCGACCACCTCGCCTACGTCCTGGTCACCGAGGAGCTCGGCCGCGCCGACTCCGCCGTGCGCGGCATCGTCTCCGTCTCCCTCGGCCTGGTCGCCAAGACCGTCGCCGCCTGGGGGAACGAGGAGCAGAAGCGGGCCTGGCTGCCGCGGCTCTGCTCCGGCGACGCCCTCGGCTGCTTCGGCCTCACCGAGCCCGGCACCGGTTCGGACGCCGGCAACCTCACCACCCGCGCCGTGCACGACCCCGCCACCGACACCTACACCGTCAACGGCGCCAAGACCTTCATCACCAACGGCACCTGGGCGGACGTCGTCCTCGTCTTCGCCCGCACCAACGACGAGCCCGGCCACCGCGGGGTCTCCGCCTTCCTGGTCCCCACCGACAGCCCTGGCCTGACCCGCCGTGAGATCCACGGCAAGCTCGGCCTGCGCGGCCAGGCCACCGCCGAACTCGCCTTCGCCGACGTGCGCGTTCCGGGCGCCGCGATGCTCGGCCCCGAGGGCAAGGGGTTCTCGGTCGCGATGTCCGCGCTGGCCAAGGGTCGGATGTCGGTCGCCGCGGGCTGTGTCGGCATCGCCCAGGCGGCGCTGGACGCTGCCCTCGCGTACGCCGCCCAGCGCGAGCAGTTCGGCAAGTCGATCGCAGGCCACCAGCTCGTCCAGGAGCTGATCGCCGACATCAGCGTGGACGTGGACGCGGCCCGGCTGCTCACCTGGCGGGTCGCCGACCTCATCGACCGCGGACTGCCCTTCGCGGCCGAGTCCTCGACCGCCAAGCTCTTCGCCTCCGAGGCCGCGGTGCGCGCGGCGAGCAACGCCCTCCAGGTGCACGGCGGTTACGGCTACATCGACGAGTATCCGGCGGGGAAGCTGCTGCGCGACGCCCGCGTCATGACCCTCTACGAAGGCACCAGTCAGATCCAGAAGCTGCTCATCGGCCGTTCCCTGACCGGGGTTTCGGCCTTTTGATCCACCTGTCGGTCCCGCCCGTACGCATGCACGCGCCTGAGTACCGGGGTGAACGCACCTGAGTACGTGCGCGGATTACCCCGGCCGCGCCCGCTCGCGATGCTGGACCCATGAACGAGACACCGGTCAAGCAGCAGAACACGGGGGCCTATTACGGCCAGGCCGTCGCCTCCTTCGGCGTCGCCATGGGGGCCGTCGCCCTGGGGATCTACAACCTGGAGGCGAACGCGTGGGTGCGGGCCTTCCTCGGCATCGCGGTGCTCTACCTCGTCACCTCCGCCTTCACGCTCGCCAAGGTGGTCCGTGACCGCCAGGAGGTGACCCAGATCGTCACCCGGGTCGACCAGGCCCGGATGGAGAAGATCATGACGGAGTACGACCCCTTCACGCCGCGGTCGGCGCCGAAGCCCGCGCAGGACCGCTAAGCGCTTGCTCACCCTCCGGTAAGGTGTTCACTTCCACGCGGGGACGAGCACGGCGAAGAGGGTGAGCGGGCGATGGACATCGCGGACGAGGCGACGACCGGCGGCTACCAGCCGTGGTCGGAGGTCACCCCCGACGCCGCGCGCCGGCTGCTGCTCGCCGCCGTCGAGGCCTTCGCCGAACGCGGTTACCACGCCACGACCACGCGCGACATCGCGGGCCGGGCCGGGATGAGCCCGGCCGCGCTCTACATCCACTACAAGACCAAGGAAGAGCTGCTCCACCGGATCAGCCGGATCGGCCACGACAAGGCCCTGGAGATCCTGGAGACCGCCGCGGACGGGCCCGGCACCGCCGCCCAGCGGCTCGAAGCCGCCGTCCGGTCCTTCGTGCTCTGGCACGCCGCGCACCACACCACCGCGCGCGTGGTCCAGTACGAGCTCGATGCTCTCGCTCCGGAGCACCGCTCCGACATCGTGGCGCTGCGCCGTCGCAGCGACGCCGCCGTCCGCCGGATCCTCGCGGAGGGGGTCCGCGCGGGGGAGTTCGACGTGCCGGACGTGCCGGGCACCACCCTCGCCGTGCTGTCGCTGTGCATCGACGTGGCCCGCTGGTTCAGCACCGCCGGTCAGCGCACGCCCGACGAGGTCGGCGCCCTCTACGCCGGCCTCGTCCTGCGCATGGTCGGCGCGCGCCCGTAGCGCGCTCGCGGGCCACCCCGACGTACCGGTCGGTTCAGAAGTAGTAGCGGGACACCGTCTGTGCCACGCACACCGGCTTGTCGCCGCCCTCGCGCTCGATCGTGACCGTCGCCGCGACCTGCACCCCGCCGCCCGCCTCCGTGACCTCGGTGATCACGGCGGTGGACCGCAGGCGCGAGCCGACGGGCACGGGCGCGGGGAAACGGACCTTGTCCACCCCGTAGTTGATGCCCATCTTCATGCCCTCGACCCGCATCGTCTGCGGCA
Source organism: Streptomyces sp. NPDC051555 (assembly GCF_044454405.1). NCBI lineage: Bacteria > Bacillati > Actinomycetota > Actinomycetes > Kitasatosporales > Streptomycetaceae > Streptomyces > Streptomyces sp. NPDC051555. The sequence goes on from NZ_JBITDP010000020.1 coordinate 113,251, forward strand.
CCAGGCTCGGCAGCAGCGACAGCGTCAGGTACCCGTGGGCGATGGTCGTCCCGAAGGGTCCGGACGCCGCGCGCTCGGGGTCCACGTGGATCCACTGGTGGTCGCCGGTGGCGTCCGCGAAGAGGTCGACCCGCTTCTGGTCGATCTCCAGCCACTCGCTCGGCCCGAGCGGCTCGCCGATCCCCCCGCGCAGTTCCTCGGCGGACGTGAAGATCCTCGGCTCGGCCATGTGCGTGTTCCTGCCCCTCGACGACGACGACGATGAACGAACTCAACGACTCGATCAACTCGATCAACGAATAAGCGCTTGCTCAGCATGCTGGGACCACCTGCGTCTGTCAACGGACACCCGCGAGCCCCGCCGCCCACCGCCCCGCCGCCCACCGCCCCGCCGCCCACCGCCCCGCCGCCCGCAGCCCCACGCCGCCCGCCGCCCCGAGCCCCGCCGCCCGCCGACCTCCGGCGTCGACGCCCACAGCCACCGACTACGCTCGGCCCGGTGCCGCAGATTCCCGAAAAAGTCCACGAACTCACCGTCGGCCAGCTGTCCGCGCGCAGCGGCGCGGCGGTCTCCGCGCTCCATTTCTACGAGACCAAGGGCCTGATCAGCAGCCGCCGCACCGCGGGGAACCAGCGCCGCTACACCCGTGACGCGCTGCGCCGCGTCGCCTTCGTGCGCGCCGCCCAACGCGTCGGCATCCCGCTGCTCACCATCCGCGAGGCACTGGCCCAGCTCCCGGAGGAGCGCACGCCCACCCACGAGGACTGGGCCCGGCTGTCCGAGAACTGGCGCGCCGAGCTCGATCAACGGATCAAGCAACTCGGACGGCTGCGCGACCACTTGAGCGATTGCATCGGCTGCGGCTGCCTCTCGCTGGAGACCTGCGTGCTGTCCAACCCGGACGACGTCTTCGGCGACCGCATCACCGGCTCCCGCCTCTACGTCACACCCCAGTAGCGAGACGCCCCGGTAGCGAGCAGGGCCAGCGCCGCCGCCACCAGTTCTTCGTTGGAGCGGGCCGGGCGACCGTCCGGCAAGAGGAGTACGTCGCCCAGCCCGGTCCGAACCCATCGGTGCGGCCCGACCCCCGCGCCGCGGAGCAAGGCTCCCCAGGCGGCGGCATCACGGCCGTACACCAGCACCTCGCGCGCCCCGCCCGCGGCACTCACACCCACCCCGTCCCACGGACCCCCGTCCCCCGCACCCCCGGCCCCCACCTCCACCACCAGTCGCGCCACCCCAGCCACCCCAGCCACCCCAGCCACCCCGGTCACCCCAGCCAACGCGGCCACCCGCAGCGCCCCCTCCGGACCGCCCCCGGCGCCCCCGACGGCCCCCGGCACCACCGCGTCCACGGCCACGCCCCGCTCCGCCAGCGCGGCCGCCAGCTCCACCGCCCCCGGCTCGGCGAAGTGCACCTCTGCCCGGTCGGGCAGCACCTCCCAGGACCGCACCCGGGCCACCCGCGCCCCGGGGTCCGCTTCCGTGCCCACGCTCGCGCACACCACCAGCGGCACCGCGACCCCGCCCTCCCGCAGCGCCCGGAGCAGCGGCCCGACCACCCGCGGCGAAAGGCTCTCGCGCCCGCACGGGGTCCGCGGGCGCACCAGCACCTCCGCGGCCCCGGCGGCCACCGACCGTAGCGCCGACTCCACCAGCGCCCGCGGGGACATCGGCACCGCGGCCCCGTCGGCCGCGGTCCGCGCCCCGTTCAGCGACACCTGCAACCGGACCCGGCCGGCCCGCACGCCCCCGGCTCCCGTCACCAACCCGTACCCGCGCCCTTACCTGTACCCGCGCCCTTACCCGTATTCGCACCGGCCCCCGTATCCGCCCACGCACCCGCGCCCGTCACGCCGAGTCCGCGAGCGCCGGTCTGGGCACCACGATCCCGCAGCCCGCGCACACCGGCCCCACCCAGTGGCCGGGCCCGACCGGGGCGTTCCAGCGCAGCTCCTGGTCCCCGCACACCGGGCACGCCGTGCCCGGCTCCGACTCCAGCGCCTTCACCAGCCGTCGCAGCACCTCGCCCAGCGCGCCCTCCGGGCGGACGTCCGGGTCGGCGCACCGTACGACCGCCGCCTCGCCGCCCCACGCCCACTCCGGGCGCCGCAGTCCGTCGTGCTTCTCCCGGCGCCGACGCTCGGCGAAATGGCGCTCGTACTCCAGCCACACCGCCCGCGCGTCCTCCAGCTCCTCCAGCGCGGCGACCAGCCTGAGCGGGTCCGCGCCCCGGTCGTCGGGTCCTATCCCGTGCCGGTCGCACAGGTGCCACCAGGTCGCCCGGTGCCCGTACGGGGCGAAACGCTCCAGACAGCGGCGCAGTGAATGGCGCCGCAGGGCCCGGTCGTTGCCCGCGTCGCGCACCTGGTACGCCAGACTACGGAAACCCGCCATCACACCTGCACCTCCGTCGCGCTCGTGCCCGCACACGGCATCGAGTGACGTCACATGTCCTTGATGTGCCCAACATGCCCGCCCGGGCGCGGGCGCATGCGGGGGCGGTCGAGGCGTGCGGGTGGCACATGGCCGGAAGTCAGCGCCCCACGCGCCCCGCCAGTGTGACCAGGCGGGCCAGTTCCTCGTGGCAGACGTCGCTGTGCGCCCCGAAAGGTGCCCCTCCGCGCCGCACCACGGACGCCGCGTCCACGCTCACGCACCCACCGGTCGGGAGCCCGCCGCGCAGCGCCGCGTCCAAGGTCAGCCGTGCCGAGCCGGGCACCTCCTGGATGCCGTCGTGCCCGACCGCTCCCCACCGGGCGTCGAAACCCGCGAAACCGGTCGCGTCCCCGGCCATGCGGGAGGCCAGCGGGTAGAACACCTTCAGGGCGGTGTCGAAGCCCGAATGGCAGGCGACCACCGGTCCGTCCACCCTCGTCTGGAGACCGTGCAGGTCGCCGGCGCCCGGGCCGAACGGCAGTCCGGCGGCGAACGCGTAGTGGGAGAAGGCTCCTTGGAGCAGGGTCACCGAGCGTACGGAACGCGGTCCGGCCGCCGGCAGCCCGCGCAGCGCGAACGAGACCACCCGGGCCCCGAAGCTGTGCCCGATCAGGTGGATCCGCGGGCCCGTCCCGCCGCCCGGCGTCCGCGGCGACCCCGCCAGCACCGGGCCGAGTCCGTGCTCGCCGACGACCCCGGCGCGGTGCTTCATCCGGTAGTAAGTGGCCTGCCTCAGCAACTCCTTGGCGCCGTTCCAGAGGGAGTGCGCGGCGGATCCGGCCGAGAGGCCATGCGCCCCCGCCACCGGCGGTGCGCCGTCCAGCGCCCCGGTATCCGCCAGCGCCTCCGTGAAGGTGCGGCACACCTCCAGCACGTCCTCGGTGAACATCAGCGGCACTCGGGCGGGCGCGGTCGCTCCCGGGCCCGCCGGGGCATTCGTGCCGCTCAACTCCCGTATCAGTGCGCCGAATTCGATGAGCGAGGCGGCCGACTCCGGCTGTTCTTCGAGAAGCTGCGTCAGCCGGTCCAACTCGGCCTCCCGGCCCGGCCAGAACTCCCCGAGCGCCGACCGCGTCCGCGGATCCAACCGCACCGCGTATCCGGTGTCCGCGACCGCGGCCAGGTGTCCGAAGTTCGGCGGCGGATCGTCGGAGAAGACCATCGACGGCCAGAACACCCCCACGTACCCGGGCCGCACCCCCGGCCCCAGCAGCCCGGGGAACGGCGCGAAGAAGTGGTCGTAGAGCTGGGTGGAGGTGGCCCGGTCGCTGTTCCAGCCGTGCGCGAAGACGAACAGGTCCGTCGCGTCCAGCCGGGCCACCGCGTCCCGGGACGCCGGATCCACGTCCCCGTCCGCGTCGAAGACCAGCTCCGCGTACGGCCGTACGCCCACGCCGGCGGCCCCAGCCGCCCCGACGGCTCCAGCCGCCGCGCCCGGCACTCCCGCACCCGCCATGACGTCCCCCTCCGCGTCGCACCGCCGGGCCGCGGCGCGGCCGGTGCCGACAGCATCCTGCGGGCACCCCCGACCGGCCAGCCCCACGACCGCACCGACCGCACCGGCAGGTCCTCTCGGCAGGTCCCCTCGGCAGGTCCCATGGGCACGTCCCCCCGGTACGCGCCTCAGGGATAGAGCAGGTACTTCTCCCGGACCGCGGCGAACCGCGCCAGCCCCGCCTCCCAGTCCGCCACGATCTCCGCGACCCCCGCCCCGGCGTCCACCATCAGCCGGACCCGGTCCGATCCGGTCAGCCGGTCGATCCAGTGGTCCGCGCGCCACGCGAAGCCGCTCCAACTGCTCCGCGCGCTCACCAGCAGCCCGATCCCGGTCCGCACCGGGTCGAAGACCTCCGGGTCGTGCACCAGCAGCCGCACCCCGCCGCACACCCGCCCGGCGTGCTTGGAGAAGGACGGGGTGAAGTACGCCTCCCGGAACCACACGCCCGGCAGCCCCAGCGCATCCGCCTCCCGCGCCCAGCGCCGGTCGACGCCCTCCGCGCCCAGCACCTGGAAGGGGGTGGTGGTGCCCCGCCCCTCGGACAGGTTCGTCCCCTCGAAGAGGCAGGTCCCGGCGTAGGCGAGCGCCGATTCCGGGGTCGGCACGTTCGGGCTCGGCGGCACCCACGGCAACCCCGTCGCCCCGAACCGGTCCCGGCGCCGCCATCCGGACATCGCGACCGTGCGCAGCCGCACCGGGCGCGCCGCCAGGAACTCGCCGTTGAACAGCAGTGCCAGCTCGGCCGCCGTCATCCCGTGCGCGAGCGCGATCGGCTCCCGGCCCACGCCGCTGGCGTACGCCCGCTCCAGCACCGGACCGCAGGCCCGGGCCCCGCCCACCGGATTGGGCCGGTCCAGGACCACCAGGGCCTTGTCCGCCAGCGCGGCCGCCCGCATGCAGTCGTACAGCGTCCAGATGTAGGTGTAGAACCGCGCGCCCACGTCCTGGACGTCGAAGACCACGGTGTCCACGCCGGCCGCCGTGAAGACGTCCGCGAGCGCCTGCCCGCTCTTGTCGTAGACGTCGTACACGGGCAGTCCCGTCGCCGGGTCGCGGGAGGTCCCCTCCGACCCGCCCGCCTGCGCGGTCCCGCGGAAGCCGTGCTCCGGCCCGAACACCGCCACCAGGCGCACCCGTTCGTCCGCGTGCAGTACGTCGACCAGGTGGCGCGCGTCGGCGGTGATCCCGGTGGGGTTGGTCACCACCCCGACCCGCTGCCCGGCGAGCTCCGCGTACCCGTCGGCCACCAACCGCTCCAGCCCGGTCACCACCCGCCCCGGCGTCCGGCCCCGCCCCGGCCCCGGCGCGGCGGCGCCCACCGCGCCCGCGGCCCCCAGCGCCCCCGCCACTCCCAGCAGTCCCCGTCGCGACAGATCCATCGGCCCACGCTAGGCGTCGGCACCCTTCCACCCCGGCATACCGACTGGTTAGTCTGCCGTCGACCGGCGCGATCCGGCGCGGGCGACGGCAGGCGACGAGGGGCGGATCCAGTGGGCACGGAGCAGCACGGCCGGCAGGAGCAGCACGAACCCGACCCGGGCGCGCACGCCGGCACGCTCGACGACCGGCGCGGACACGAGGGCGCGCGCGTCGTCGTCACCGGCGCGGGCGGCGGGATCGGCGCCGCCCTCGCGCACCGGTTCGCCGCCGAGGGTGCGACCGTCGTGGTCAACGACCTCGACCCCGCGAAGGCCGAGAGCGTGGCGGGGGAGATCGGCCCGTCGGCGATCGCGCTGCCCGGCGACGCCTCGGCCGTCGTGGCCGAGGCCCGCGAGGCCCTGGGCGGCACGGTGGACGTCTACTGCGCCAACGCCGGGCTCGCCTCGGGCGGTGACGCCTTCGCCGACGAGGCCGTCTGGGACGCCGCCTGGCAGACGAACGTGATGGCCCACGTCCGGGCGGCCCGCGCACTGCTGCCGCACTGGCTGGAGCGGGGCGGCGGCCGGTTCGTCTCCACCGTCTCGGCCGCCGGGCTCCTGACCATGATCGGAGCCGCGCCGTACAGTGTCACCAAGCACGGTGCACTCGCCTTCGCCGAATGGCTGTCGCTGACCTACCGCCACCGCGGGATCCAGGTCCACGCCATCTGCCCGCAGGGAGTGCGCACCGACATGCTGACGGCCGCGGGTTCCGCCGGCGAGCTGGTGCTCGCGCCGACCGCCATCGAGCCCGCAGCGGTCGTGGACGCCCTCTTCGACGGCATGGCGCAGGGCCGGTTCCTGATCCTCCCGCACCCCGAGGTCGCCGGATACGCCGCAGCCCGCGCCGCCGACCCCGACCGCTGGCTCAGCGGGATGAACCACCTCCAGCAGAAGTGGGAGAGCCGGTGACCGGGCCCGCGCACCAGGGCCCCGGGCCCGACGAGGAACAGCCCGCGCACCGGGCCCCCCACCCGGAGCCGCCCGGCTCGCCCTACGCCGCGCGCCCCTGGCTCGGCCGGCTCACCGCCGCCCAGCGGGCCCCCGTGAGCCCACCGCCCACCGTGCTGCACGCCTTCCGCGACGCCGTGGCCCGGGCCCCGGGCCGGACCGCGCTCGCCTACTTCGACGGGCGGATCGACTACGCCGGGGCGGACGCGCTCTCCGACTCCGTCGCCGGGTACCTCGCCGCGCGCGGGGTGCGGGCGGGGGACCGGGTCGCGGTCATGCTCCAGAACACCCCCCACTTCGCGCTCGCCGTCCTCGCCGCCTGGAAGACCGGGGCCGTCGTGGTCCCGCTCAACCCGATGTACAAGTCCGCCGAGGTGGCGCACGTCCTGCGCGACTCCGGGGCGGCCGCGCTGGTCTGCGACCGCCGCGCCTGGGCGGCGTACCTGGAAGGGACCGTGGAGGGCACGGACGTACGCACCGTGCTCACCGCCCGCGACCTGGACTTCCAGACCCGCGGCGACACCCGCGTCCTGGACCCGGACCCGGACCCGGACCAGAGTCCGCCGCTGCCGGACGGCATCGCCGAGGACTTCCTCGCGGTGGCCCGCCACGGCCACCGAGCCCCCGCCTTCCCGGACACCGGCCCCGCCGACACCGCGCTGATCAGCTACACCTCCGGCACCAGCGGCACCCCCAAGGGCGCCTTGAACCCGCACGGCGCGATCACCCACAACGCGGAGCGCCAGGTGAGCGCCCACCCGGTCCCCGAGGGCGCCACCTACTTCGCCCTCGCCCCGCTCTTCCACATCACCGGCCTGGTCTGCGAACTCGCCGCCTGCTTCCGCAACGCGGGCACCCTCGCCCTCGCCCACCGCTTCGACGCCGGCGTGGTCCTGGACGCCTTCCTCGAACACCGTCCGGCCTACACCGTCGGCCCGGCCACCGCCTTCATGGCGCTCGCCGCCCACCCCGGCGCCACCCGCGACCACTTCGCCTCGTTCCGGGTGATCTCCTCCGGCGGTGCCCCGCTGCCGCCCGCGCTGGTCGAGCGGCTGCGCGCCGCCTTCGGCTTCTACCTCCGCAACGGCTACGGGCTCACCGAATGCACCGCCCCCTGCGCCTCCGTGCCCCCGCACCTCGAAGCGCCGGTCGACCCGGCCTCCGGCACCCTCTCCGTCGGCGTCCCGGGCGCGGACACGGTCGTACGCATCCTCGACGAGCGCGGCGCCGAGGTGCCGCTCGGCGAGAGCGGGGAGATCGCCGTCCGCGGGCCCCAGGTGGTGCCCGGCTACTGGCGGTTGCCCGCCGACACGGCCAAGGCCTTCCCGGGCGGCGAACTGCGGACCGGGGACATCGGCTTCATGGACGCGGATGGCTGGCTCTATGTGGTCGACCGCAAGAAGGACATGATCAACGCGTCCGGTTTCAAGGTCTGGCCGCGCGAGGTCGAGGACCTCCTCTACACGCACCCGGCCGTCCGCGAAGCCGCCGTCGTGGGCGTTCCGGACCCTTATCGGGGGGAGAGTGTGAAGGCGTACGTCAGCCTTCGCCCCGGTATGTCCATGGAGCCCGCCGAACTGTCCGCGTACTGCGCCGAGCGCATCGCCGCGTACAAGTACCCGCGCCAGGTCGAGATACTGCCTGTTCTCCCGAAGACGACCAGTGGCAAGATCCTGCGACGGGAACTGCGCGAGCGCGGCTGAAAATCAGCGGTGGGCGCGTCGCGTTCGAAGGTGAAGGCGAAGGGAAGGCGAAGGCCATGGAAACCAGGGAGCCGGCGCGGCAGCAGGAGTCCACGCGCCCGCAGGAGTCCACGCGCCCGCCGAGGGAGCCCGCGCGGGCCAAGGACGCCGCCGCGGCGCCGGACGCGCCGGTCCCGCAGCGGCTGCTGGCCGTCGCGACCCGGCTCTTCGCCGAGCGCGGCTACGACCGCACCTCCGTCCAGGAGATCGTCGAGGCGGCAGGGGTCACCAAGGGCGCCCTCTACCACTACTTCGGATCCAAGGACGACCTGCTGCACGAGGTGTACGCGCGGATGCTGCGCCTGCAGCAGCAGCGGCTCGACGCGATCGCCGACTCCGCGGCACCCGTCGAGGAACGACTGCGGGCGGCCGCGGCCGACGTGGTGGTCACCACGATCGAGAACCTCGACGACGCGATGATCTTCTTCCGCTCGATGCACCAGCTCAGCCCGGAGAAGTACAAGCAGGTGCGGGCCGAGCGGCGGCGCTACCACGAGCGCTTCCGGGCCCTGGTCGAAGAGGGCCAGCTGAGCGGGGTCTTCGCCGCCGTCACCCCCGCCGACCTGATCGTGGACTACCACTTCGGGTCGGTCCACCACCTGTCCACCTGGTACCGCGAGGACGGCCCGCTCACGCCGCAGCAGGTCGCCGATCACCTCGCCGACCTGCTGCTGCGCTCGCTGCGCCCGTAACCGCCGCCCGTAGGCGTCGTCCGCCGGGATCAGCCCAGCGGGAGGACCTTGCGGCCCCACGTGTCCTCGGCCACCACGGCGAAGGAGATGTACCAGGCGATGCCCGCGGTCAGCAGGCCGAGGAAGCCGCCGGTGTGGCCGAGCGCGGTGACCTCGGTCAGATCGCCCAGCGCGAGGAAGAGGAAGGTCAGCGCCAGCGAGATGAAGAGCGCGCGGTGCGCGACGTCCAGCTTCAGCGCGGCGACGGACATGTAGGCGGTGAAGACGAACCAGGCCACGAGGAACCAGCCGGTGGCGACGTGCGCCTGGTCGGCCGGCAGCGTCGGGACGACGAACTTCACGTAGCCCGCGAAGGACATCCAGAAGGCGCCGTACGAGACGAACGCCGTGGTCCCGAAGGTGTTGCCGCGGCGGAACTCCATGATGCCCGCGACGAACTGCGCGAGACCGCCGTAGAACAGCGCCAGCGGGAGCACGACGGCGCTGAGCGCCGCGTTCGAGATCAGGCCCGAGTTGAAGAGGCTGAGCACGAAGGTGGTCAGTGCGAAGGCGGCCAGACCGAGCGGTCCGGGGTTGGCGACCCGCCCGGACGGGGCGGAAGGCGCGGCGGAGGCTTCGGCGGCGGGCGCGGCGGCGGGAGCCACCGGAGCCGGGGCCAGAGTGGAGCTAGGCATGACGAGGAGCACTTTCGGTGGGGGGTATACCGAATATATCGGACCTTTACGGAGGTCCAGACCAGTCGAAAGTCCCCCTCACGGCCGAAGATCGGCCCCTCGCCACCCGCGGCCCCTCGCGAGACCCGCGGGCCGTTCCCGCGGCGGACCGCGGGGACGGCCCGCCGCGACACCCGGTGCTCAGCGGTACTGCTTCAGCTCCCGCCGCGCCAGCGACCGCTGGTGCACCTCGTCCGGACCGTCCGCCAGCCGCAGCGTCCGCGCCGCCGCCCACAGCTCCGCGAGCGGGAAGTCCTGGCTGACCCCGCCGGCTCCGTGCAACTGCACCGCCTGGTCCAGGATCCCGACCACCGCGCGCGGGGTCGCGATCTTGATGGCCTGGATCTCGGTGTGCGCGCCCCGGTTGCCGGCCGTGTCCATCAGCCAGGCCGTCTTCAGCACCAGCAGCCGCAGCTGCTCCACGGTCACCCGGGCGTCCGCGATCCAGTTCTGCACCACCCCCTGCTCGGCCAGCTCCTTGCCGAAGGCGGTGCGGCCCAGCGCGCGCCGGCACATCAGCTCGATGGCCCGCTCGGCCATCCCGATCAGCCGCATGCAGTGGTGGATGCGACCGGGGCCGAGCCGGGCCTGGGCGATGGCGAAGCCGCTGCCCTCGTCCCCGATCAGGTGGGAGGCCGGGACCCGTGCGCCGTCGAAGACCACCTCGGCGTGACCGCCGTGGTCGTGGTCCTGGTAGCCGTACACGCTCATCGCGCGCCGGACCTCGACGCCCGGAGCGTCCCGCGGCACGAGGATCATCGACTGCTGGCGGCGCGGATCGGCGTGGTCCGGGTCCGTCTTGCCCATCACGATGAAGACCTTGCAGTCCGGGTTCATCGCCCCGGAGATGTACCACTTGCGCCCGGTGACCACGTAGCTCCCGCCGTCCGCGGAGCGCTCGATCCGGGTCTCGACGTTCGTGGCGTCCGAGGAGGCCACCTCGGGCTCGGTCATGGCGAACGCGGACCGGATCTCCCCGGCCAGCAGCGGCTCCAGCCACCGCTTCTTCTGCTCGTCGTCCCCGAACTGGGCCAGCAGCTCCATGTTCCCGGTGTCCGGGGCCGCGCAGTTGGTGGCCATCGGGGCCAGGTGCGGACTGCGGCCGGTGATCTCGGCGAGCGGCGCGTACTGGAGGTTGGTCAGCCCGGCGCCGTAACGCTCGCCCGGCGCGGCGTGCCCGTCCCCGCCCTGCCCCTCCACGAAGAAGAGGTTCCACAGGCCCTGGCGGCGAGCCTCGGCCTTGAGGTCGCCGAAGACCGCCGGGGTGTCCCAGGGCGAGGCCAGCCGGGCCCGCTGCTCGGCCGCCACCGACTCCGCGGGGTAGACGTACGCGTGCATGAACGCGAGCAACCGCTCGCGGAGTTCCTCGGTCCGGGCGTCGAATGCGAAGTCCATGGGCGCGTGCCTCAGCCTTCCTGGAGGGTCGTCAGACCGTGTTCGATGAAGACCGGGACCAGCTCGCCGATCCGGTCGAAACCCGCTCCCACGGTCTGGCCGAGGGTGAAGCGGTAATGGATGCCTTCGAGGATGACCGCGAGCTTGAACCAGGCGAAGGCCGTGTACCAGGAGATCGCCCCGGTGTCCCGGCCCGAACGGGCGGCGTACCGCTCGATCAGCTCGGCCGGCGCCGGATGGCCCGGAGCCCCGCTGGTCGTGCTCACCGGCGACTCGGTCAGCCCCAGGTCGGAGCTGTACATCACCAGCAGCCCGAGGTCGGTCAGCGGATCGCCGAGGGTGGACATCTCCCAGTCCAGCACCGCCCGGATGGTGTCGTCCGGCCCGCCGATCAACACGTTGTCGAGCCGGAAGTCCCCGTGGACCACGGTGGGGGCGGGGGAGTCGGGCAGGGCCCGGCCGAGCGCGCCGTGCAGCTCGTCGATGCCGGCCAGCTCCCGCCCCCGGGAGGCTGCCAGCTGCTTGCCCCAGCGCCGCAGCTGCCGGTCGAGGAAGCCCTCGGGGCGGCCGAAGTCGTCCAGGCCCACGGCCCGCGGATCCACCGCGTGCAGCTCGACCAGGGTGTCCACCAGGCCGAGCACCGCCCGGCGGGTCCGCTCGGGGCCGAGGGCGGCCAGCTGCCCGGCCGTGCGGTAGGGCACCCCCTCCACGTACTCCATGACGTAGAAGGGCGCGCCGAGCACCGATTCGTCCTCGCAGAGCAGCAGCGCCCCGGGCACCGGCACCGCCGTGCCGTGCAGCGCCGCGATCACCCGGTGTTCGCGGCGCATGTCGTGCGCGGTGGCCAGGACGTGCCCGAGCGGCGGGCGCCGGACCACCCAGCGCGCGGCGCCGTCGGTGATCTCGTAGGTGAGGTTCGACCGGCCGCCCTCGATCAGCCGGCCGCGCAGCGGCCCGGACACCAGGCCGGGGCGCTCGCGGTCGAGGTGGGCGCGCAGCCGCTCCAGGTCGAGGCCCCGGGGGTCGGCGGCCGGTGGTGTGGTCATGGTGCGGACCTCCGTACGGAAGGGGCGGGAGGTGCCCGGTCGGGTGCGTGTCCCGCATGTCTCGCAGCCATCATGCCGACCGGTCGGTATGCCGTCCAGAGTGCGGACCGAAACTTCGCCCCGGAGCCGGAGCCGGAGCCGGACCCGCCCCGCCTCCGACGCCTCCGTCGCCCCGACCCGCCGTCAGGCGTGGCAGGCGATCGGAACTCCGCCGTTCATCACCGTCATGTCCCGCAGCACCGCCATGATGTCCAGCGGCTCCCCGAGGGTGCCCCCGTCCAGCTCCGCGTAGGCCCGGTGCAGGTTGGCCACCAGCCGCTCGCTCTCCCGCCAGAGCGCGAACTCCCCGAGGTCCGCCCGCCGCGCGACCTCCAGCGGGGTGTCCCCCCGCTCCTTGCCCTCCCGGGCGAGCTGGTCGACGTAGCGCAGGTAGCGCTCGGTGGCCTCGTACGCCGACGGGTCCGTCAGCGGCCCGTGGCCCGGTACGACGGTCTCCGCGTCCAGGGCGCGCAGCAGCTCCAGCGCCCGCAGCGAGCCGGCCAACGAACCCATGGCCAGGAAGGGGGTGCCCTCGGCGAAGACCAGGTCCCCGGTGAAGACGGTCCGCTGCCGCGGCAGCCACACCACCGAGTCGCCGACGGTGTGCGCGACGCCCGGGTGGATCACCTCCACCTCGGTGTCGCCCACGTGCACCGTGGCGCGCTCGCTGTAGGTGAGGTCGGGCGCGGTGATGGGCAGGGCGCCGAAGTCGGTCTCCGGCCAGATCAGTTCGAGCTGGCGCCCCGCGTCCAACTGCTCCGAGCGGCAGCGGTCGTGGCCGAGGACGAGCGCCTCGGGGGTGAAGACGGCGTTGCCGTAGGTGTGGTCGCCGTGGTGGTGGGTGTTGACCACGGTGCGCGGCAGCGGCGACCCGGTCGAGGTGATGGCGTCGCGCAGGGCCAGGGCCCGGCGTTCGGTCGCCGCGGTGTCGACGAGCAGGCTCCGGCCGCCGCCGGTCACGAAGCCGGCGTTGTTCAGGCACCAACCGCCGTCCGGCTGTATGTAGGCGAAGACGCCGGGCGCCGGCTGGACGAGGTAGGGCTTGTCTGCGGTCATCTGCGCTCTCCCCGGGTCGCTTTGACGGGCGGGCAGCATCCTGCCAGCCCGCGCGGACCCGGGGGAGGGCGGGGTCACCGCGGAACGGGAGCCTCACCGGTCGTCAGCGGTCGTCAGCGGTCGTCAGCGGCCGTCAGTGGTCGTCATAGTGCCCGTCGTGCTCCGCGTGCCGGTGGCCGTCGTGCACGTAGTCCACGTGGTCGCCGTGCGCGACCGACTCGTGGCCGCAGTCCGCGCCGTGCGCGTGGTCGTGCCCGGTGTGCGGCACGTGGCCCGCCGGTTCGCACTCGTCCCAGTGCCCCGAGTGTTCCCGGTGCAGGTGGCCGTCGTGCGCGTAGTCGACGTGGTCGCCGTGTTCGACCGGGGCGTGCCCGCAGCCGGGGCCGTGGGAGTGCTCGTGCGTCGCGTGCTCGTGGTGCAGGGTCGTCATGGCGCCGAGGCTAGTGGGGATCGGGTGGTATCACCCGTTCCATCACCCTTGTGTCACCGCGCCGCGGAGAAGCCCGATCATCGCACCGGCGGGCGCGCGCCCCCGGACGGCGGGCCTCAGACGATCAAGGCCATCGCGAAGACCGCCAGGGCCACGGTCCACAGGGTGACCGCGAGCGCGGCCCGCGGCGCCAGCCCCGGCGGCCGCCGGGTCGCCAGCTCCGCCATCCTGCGGTGCGCCGCCCGCAGGAACGCCAGCCAGACCAGCACGATCAGCACGGTCGCGGCGACCGCGACCGGCGTCCCCGGCCCGTGCAGCACCTGCCGCACCCCCAGCACCGCGGCCGCCGACACGCTGAGCGTCGTACGCCGCCACGCCATCCGGGTGCGCTCAGGCTGCAACCCGGGATCCCGCACGGCCGCGGGGGCCCCGTACCCGCTCACCGTCCGGTCGTCCAACCCATCAGCATGACCACCACCATCGCCACCGCGACCAGCCCCACCCCCAGGCTCAGCACCACCGGGAACGGCGACAGCGGCAGGTCCTCGCCGCGCCGCATCGCCCGCTCGCAGCGCACCCAGTGGTTCACCGCCCGCAGCGCGCAGGCCGCGCCCACCGCCAGCAGGGCGAAGGCCATCCCGACGCGCACCGCCCAGCGCAGGTCCGGCAGGAACTGGTCCACCGCGAACCCGCCGCCCACCAGGGCCAGCGCGGTGCGGATCCAGGCGAGGAAGGTCCGCTCGTTGGCGAGGGAGAACCGGTAGTCGGGCGTCGCACCCTCCTCCCGGAGCCGCCGCGGCGCGAACCAGAGGCGCACGTCCCTCACGAAGTCGATCATCCGACCAATCTACTGTCCGACGTCCGATGATCGGGGGAGCGCCCCGGCGGATCCGCTACCCCTGCCCCTGCCCCTGCCCCCGCCCCCTGTGGTGCTCCTCCAGCCGCCGGTACGCCGCCAGCCCGTCCGGCACCCACGGCCAGGATCCGTCGGCGACCCGCCGTGCCACCTCCGCCCCGTCCACGAAGGCGTACCAGTCCACCTCGGAGACCTGCGGACGCACCGGCAGGTCGCACCGGACCTCGTGCACGTACGACCACCAGGCCCCGCCCTCGCCCTCGTACAGGAACTTCAGCACCGGCGTCGGCTGCGCCAACCCGCTCACCCCCAGCTCCTCCTCGGCCTCCCGCAGCGCGGCCCCCGCGTAGTCCTCGCCCGCGCCCAGCACCCCGCCCACGAACATGTCGTAGCGGGACGGGAACACCAGCTTCGACGCGGTCCGCCGGTGCACGAAGATCCGCCCCTCGGCGTCCCTGACCCGCACGAACACGCAGCGGTGCAGCAGCCCCCGGGCGTAGACCTCGCCCCGCCGGGCCCGCCCGGTGACCCGGTCCTCGCGGTCCACCACGTCCAGTACCTCGTCCGCCGGATCCATCGCGCTCATGCATCCCATCCAAGCACCGGTGTTGACTGGTTACCGCGAGGTAGCCAAGGATCTGTCCCAATCCACCGAGGTCAGGACGGAAAACGCATGGGGTACGACGCAGACGTGATCGTGATCGGCGCCGGACTGGCGGGCCTCGTGGCCACCGCCGAGCTGGTGGACGCGGGCCGCAAGGTCATCCTGCTCGACCAGGAGCCCGAGCGGTCGATCGGCGGCCAGGCCCACTGGTCCTTCGGCGGCCTGTTCTTCGTGAACTCCCCCGAGCAGCGCCGCATGCGCATCAAGGACAGCCACGCCCTGGCCCTCCAGGACTGGTTCGGCACCGCCGGCTTCGACCGCCCCGAGGACGCCTGGCCGCGCCGCTGGGCCGAGGCCTACGTCGACTTCGCCGCGGGGGAGAAGCGCCCCTGGCTGCACCAGCGCGGCGTCCGCTTCTTCCCCGTGGTCGGCTGGGCCGAGCGCGGCGGCTACGACGCCACCGGCCACGGCAACTCCGTACCCCGCTTCCACATCACCTGGGGCACCGGCCCCGGGCTGGTCGAACCCTTCGAGCGGCGGGTCCGGGCCGGGGTGGCCCGCGGGCTGGTCCAGCTGAGGTTCCGGCACCGGGTCACCGGCCTCTCCCGCAATGCCGGGACCCTGGACACCGTCACCGGCGAGGTCCTGGAGCCCTCCGACGCCGAACGCGGCGCCGCGAGCAGCCGCGAGGCCACCGGTTCCTTCTCGCTGCGCGCCCAGGCGGTCATCGTCACCTCCGGCGGCATCGGCGGCAACCACGACCTGGTCCGCGCCCAGTGGCCCGAGCGGCTCGGCACCCCGCCCGAGCGGCTGCTGTCCGGGGTCCCCGCCCACGTGGACGGCCTGATGCTGGGCATCGCGGAGCGCGTCGGCGCCAGCCACATCAACAAGGACCGCATGTGGCACTACACCGAGGGCATCGAGAACTGGAACCCGATCTGGGCCCGGCACGGCATCCGGATCCTGCCCGGCCCCTCCTCGCTGTGGTTGGACGCCACCGGCAAGCGGCTGCCCGTACCGCTCTTCCCCGGCTTCGACACCCTCGGCACCCTCGACCACATCATGAGGACCGGCCACGACCACACCTGGTTCGTGCTCAACCAGCGCATCATCGGCAAGGAGTTCGGGCTCTCCGGCTCCGAGCAGAACCCCGACCTCACCGGCAAGTCCGTCCGCGAGGTCATCAACCGGGCCCGCCAGGACGTCCCCGGACCGGTCAAGGCCTTCATGGACAACGGCGCCGACTTCGTCGTCGAACGCGACCTCGGCGCGCTGGTCCGCGGCATGAACGCGATCACCAAGGAGGGCCTGATCGAGGAGGACGCGCTGCGCCGCGAGATCACCGCCCGCGACCGCGAGATCGCCAACCCCTTCACCAAGGACCTCCAGGTCATGTCCATCCACGGGGCCCGCAGGTACCTCGGGGACAAGCTGATCCGTACGGCCGCCCCGCACCGGATCCTGGACCCCAAGGCGGGGCCGCTGATCGCCGTCCGGCTCTCCGTCCTGACCCGCAAGTCCCTCGGCGGCCTGGAGACCGACCTCTCCTCGCGCGTGCTCGGCGCGGACGGCGCACCCCTGCCCGGCGTCTACGCGGCGGGCGAGGCCGCGGGCTTCGGCGGCGGCGGGGTGCACGGCTACCGCGCCCTGGAGGGAACCTTCCTCGGCGGCTGCATCTTCTCGGGCCGGGCGGCGGGCCGCGCGGCGGCGCAGGCGGTGGCCTGACCCGCGGCCCCCGACCGGCGGGCCCCGCCCCGCCCCGGGCCCTCAGCCGCGGAGCTCGACGACCCCGAACCGTTCGGCGACGACCAGCGTGTCCTCGTCCACGGTGAACCCCGGGTCGCCGAGCTCCTCCCGTACGGGCGCGCTGTGCCAGAACTCCTCGTGCGAAGCGCGCCATTCGGCCACCGAGGTGTCCCCCTCGCCCTCGTCCACGGCGTGCCGCAGGTCCACCTCGCCCAGGCGCAGGACCCGTACGTCGACCACCTCCACCAGCGCGACCGCGCGCTCCGCCGAATCGACCAGCATCCTCCGGTCACCGGGCCGGGGCAGCGGCTCGCCCTCTGCTTCATATCCGGCCAACAACCCGGTCGTCGTGGTCTTCGCGCCACTCAGCACCGCCGCGACCAAGCGGTCGCGCAAGGGCCCGGGAAAGCCCAGCAAGTACGGCGGCACGTCCTCGGAGTTCGTCATGCGGACACCCTAAGTGCCCGCGCGCGCCGGCGCGCGCGGGCACCGAATCGGCACAACCGTCCCAACTCCGCCAAGGTGATGACCAGTTGAAACCCGCCACCCAGTGGACTGGACCTTGACGCGGAGCTGTGCCTACCGGTTTGCTGTGCGTGATCATCCACCGCTCGTCGACCCGCGCTCGCGTTCTGGAGGGAAACCGCGGATGTCTCCGCCTCCGCCGCCCCTCGGCCGCGCTCGCAAACGAGCCGCCCAGCTCTTCGATCCGGCCCTGTGCGACACGGAACTGGTCGACGTGCGCACCCAGTTCACCCAGGGTCGGTGGGCCACCGCCCGGAGCCTGCTCGCGGCCACCGCCGACGACTGGGACCGCCGCGGCCACCGCGTCGTCGTCCTCGCCGAGACCCCGGCCGCCACCGCCTGGGCCCGGGAGTGGCTGCTCGCCGAACCGGAGAGCGCCGACGCCGCCACCCTGCTCGCCTGCGCCGCCGTCTTCACCGCCCTGCGCCGCAAGGGCACCCCCGAAGCGGCCGACGAGGCGTGCCGCCGGGCCGCCGCCCTGTTCCCCGCCGACCCCACCCCCTGGCTCGGCCTGCTGCTGCTCTCCCGCGCCTTCGGCACCGAGGAGGAGTTCAGCCGCCACTTCGACCAGGTCCGCGCCCGGCACCGGGAACACCACCACGCCCACCACGTCATGGTCGCCCGGCTCGCCGAACGCCTCCCCGGGACCGGCCACGACCCGCTCCACGAGGTCTACGACTTCGCCGCCTGGGCCGCCGAGGAGTCGCCGGCCGACTCACCGCTCGCCGTCCTCCCCGTCATCGCCCACGCCGAGCGCTACCGCGTCCTGGCCGCCGGCCACGGCGGCGGCCCGGCGGCCGCCGCGGCCGCCGCACACTGGTCCGGCCGCCGGGCCCGCCAGGTCCTGCGCTCCGCCTTCGACTGGTGGCTCGAAT
This sequence comes from Streptomyces sp. NPDC051555, assembly GCF_044454405.1. Lineage (NCBI taxonomy): Bacteria > Bacillati > Actinomycetota > Actinomycetes > Kitasatosporales > Streptomycetaceae > Streptomyces > Streptomyces sp. NPDC051555. The sequence continues at coordinate 131,277 of NZ_JBITDP010000020.1, forward strand.
GGGAACGCGAGGACCACCCGCGCAACCGCGTCGACCTCAACTTCCTGGCCCACGCCAAGCTCTGCGAGGGCCGCCCCGCCGAGGCCGCCGCCCTCTTCCAGCGGATCGGGAGCCACGCGACCCGGGCCCCCTGGTCCTATCCGGACCTCGACCCGCACAAGGCCTTCCTCGCCGCGCGCAGCGCCGCACTCGGCTCCGCCTGAACCCTCCGCTCCGCGCACGTCCCCCGAACTTCCCTCTCCGAAAGGACCCCCGCCATGGCGACGGGCAGTTCCACCACGTCCCCGCGCAGCAGCGCGGCCGAGATCCGCACGTACAAGGGCCAGGACCGGGCCCTGCGCGCGGACCGCCTCGGTACCGCGGGACTGCTGCTCTCCGTACTGGCGGCCAGCGCCCCCCTGATGGTGGTGGCCGGCGTGATGCCGACCACCTTCGGCGTCATGGGCATCGTCGGCCAGCCGCTGCTCTTCGTCATCCTCGGCGTCGTCCTCGCGCTGTTCAGCATCGGCTACGCCGAGATGAGCCGGCACGTCCACAACGCCGGAGCCTTCTACGCCTACATCGCGCGCGGCCTCGGGGCCACCGCGGGCGCGGGCGCCTCGATGGTCGCCCTCGTCGCCTACAGCGCGATGCAGGTCGGCGTGTACGGGATCCTCGGCTTCGAGGTCTCCGGCCTCCTCACCACCTACCTCGACCTCCAGGTGGCCTGGTGGATACCGGCCCTCCTCGCGGTCGCCGCCACCGGCGCCCTCGGCTGGCTCAAGATCGACCTCAACGCCCGGGTGATCGGCGTCCTCATCCTCATCGAGTGCGCCCTCGTCGTCATCTTCGACCTCGCCGCCCTCGGCAAGCCCGGCGCCGAAGGCCTCTCGCTGCACGCGTTCAACCCGGCCACCCTCAGCGGCCCGGGCCTGGGCACCGCCCTGTGCTTCTGCATCGCCGCCTTCGTCGGCTTCGAGCAGTCCCCGGTCTACGCGGAGGAGACCAGCAAGCCGCACATCGTCGTCTCCCGCGTGATGTTCCTCGCCGTCGGCTTCGTCGCCCTCTTCTTCGCGCTCAGCGCCTGGGCCCTCACCGTCGCCACCGGCCCCTCCGAGGTCGTCAAGACCTCCGCCGACGCCGGCCCCGGCCTGCTCTTCCAGCTCACCGAGGCCCGCCTCGGCACCGCCTTCACCGACGTCCTGCACGTGCTCTTCGTCACCGGCATGTTCGCGGCCATGCTCAGCTTCCACAACGTCGTCGCCCGCTACGCCTTCGCCATGGGCCGCGAGGGCCTGCTCCCGGCCGCCTTCGGCCGGACCAACGCGGGCACCGGCGCCCCCGGCACCGGGTCCCTGCTGCAGACCGGCATCTCGGCCGTCGTCGTCCTCGGCTTCGCCCTCACCGACGACGGCCCGGCCGGTGACCCCACCGCCCCCGTCCTGCACCTGTTCACCTGGATGGGCAGCGTCGGCGCCCTCGGCATCACCCTCCTGATGGCCGCCGCCTCCTTCGCCGTCATCGCCTTCTTCGTCCGCCGCGGCACCGCCTCCGCCCAGGTCTGGCGCCTCGTCGCGGCGGGCGCCGCCGGCCTCGCCCTGCTCGGCATCGCCGGCTACACCGTCAAGGACTTCGGCGTCCTGGTCAGCGCGGACGAGGGCTCCGTGCTCAGCTGGGCGCTGCCGGCGATCATCGGGATCGCCGCCGTGGGCGGCCTGGCGTACGGATCGGTCCTGCGCTCCCGGCGCCCCGAGGTGCACGCCCGGATCGGCCTGGGCAACGAGGCCTTCCGCCTCGACCAGGCCGCGGAGGCCACCCCGCAGGCCTGACCCGCGCGCGCCCGGCGACGTACGCCGGCCCGGCGACGTACGCCCGACACGACCCGCCAAGGCCCCCGGTACCCCTTTCGAGGGGAGCCGGGGGCCTTGGCAGGTAAAGCGGTGGTTTTGGCCGGAGCGCGACAGACATGGTCTCCTGGGGCGATCAAATCCGGACCGCGGGCACAGGCGAGACCACCCAACCCTCCTGCGCGGCGGCCCGGACCTGCCTGTCCACCCCACGAAGGCGAAGTCATAGATGAGTGACCGCACCCTGGAAGAGGCCGCGTCCCGCGCCCCTGCCGCACCGAAGGCGTCCGCCCAGCCCGTTCACGTGGACGCCGGTGACGAGGGTTACAGCAAGGACCTGAAGTCCCGCCACATCAACATGATCGCGATCGGCGGAGCGATAGGCACCGGCCTGTTCCTCGGCGCGGGCGGCCGCCTCGCGAGCGCCGGGCCCTCGCTCGCGATCGCCTACGCCGTGTGCGGCGTCTTCGCCTTCTTCGTCGTCCGCGCCCTGGGCGAGCTGGTCCTCTACCGGCCCTCCTCGGGAGCCTTCGTCTCCTACGCGCGCGAGTTCATGGGTGAGAAGGGCGCGTACACCGCGGGCTGGCTGTACTTCCTGAACTGGTCCACCACCACCGTGGCCGACATCACCGCGGCCGCCACCTACGCCCACTTCTGGTCGATGTTCAGCGACATCCCGTCGTGGATCCTCGCGCTCATCGCCCTCTCCGTGGTCCTCACCGTGAACCTGATCTCGGTGAAGTACTTCGGCGAGATGGAGTTCTGGTTCTCGATCATCAAGGTCGGCGCCCTCGTCGCGTTCCTCCTGGTCGGCATCTACCTCGTCGCCACGAGCCACCCCATCGACGGCCACACCCCCGGCCTCGGCTCCATCACCGACAACGGCGGCATCTTCCCCGCGGGCATGCTCCCCATGCTCCTGGTGATCCAGGGCGTCGTCTTCGCCTACGCCTCCGTCGAACTGTGCGGCGTCGCGGCGGGCGAGACCGAGAACCCCGAGAAGATCATGCCGAAGGCGATCAACTCGATCATGTGGCGCGTCGGCGTCTTCTACGTCGGCTCCGTGGTCCTGCTGGCGCTCCTCCTGCCGTACACCGAGTACTCCGCGGACCAGAGCCCCTTCGTCACGGTCTTCGACAAGCTCGGCATCCCCGGCGCCGCGGGCATCATGAACCTGGTCGTCCTGACCGCGGCCCTCTCCAGCCTGAACTCCGGCCTCTACTCCACCGGCCGCATCCTGCGCTCGATGGCCATGTCCGGCTCCGCCCCGAAGTTCACCGCCAAGATGAACCGGGGCAAGGTCCCCTACGGCGGGGTGCTGTTCACCGCGGCCTTCGGCGTCATGGGTGTGGGCCTGAACTACTTCATGCCCGACGACGCCTTCGAGATCGTCCTGAACTTCGCCTCCATCGGCATCCTGGGCACCTGGGCGATGGTCATGCTCTGTTCCCTGCACTTCTGGCGCCGGGCCCGCGAGGGCCGCGTGGAGCGCCCGTCCTACCGGCTGCCCTGGGCCCCGTACACGCAGATCGTGACCCTGGTCTTCCTGGCCGTCGTGCTGGTCCTGATGTGGAGCGACGGCGGCGTGGGCCGCCGCACCATCCTCTTCCTCCCGATCATCGCCGCGGCCCTGGTCGGAGGCTGGTTCCTGGTCCGCCGCCGGGTCGCCGAGATCGCCACGGACCGCGAGCGCACGGCCGCGGACCAGCGCGACTGACCGCGCCCGCAGCGCCCGTACGAGGAGGGCCCCGCCGACCACGGCGGGGCCCTCCTCGCGTCCGCGCCACCCGGCCGGGACCCGGCGGACAACGAAAAAGGACCCCGCCGGAGCGGGGTCCTTCTTTGGTGTCCGAGGGGGGACTTGAACCCCCACGCCCGATAAAGGGCACTAGCACCTCAAGCTAGCGCGTCTGCCATTCCGCCACCCGGACAAGGTGTCTGTCTCACGTCCCTCGCGGGCCGTTCCGACAGGGAAAACATTACCAAACATTCCGGAGCCCCGATCACACCCCCCGTTGACCGGAGAGCGCCCTTGGGCGGAGCCGTCCGGGGCGGGAGGATGGGGGCAGTGCGGTACCGATCATTGGGAGGAAGCAGCGTGAGCCAGTCGAGCGCGGGCAGGACCGTATCCGGCGAGGACGAGGTCGTCGACCTCTGCCGGGACCTCATCCGGATCGACACCAGCAACTACGGCGACCACTCGGGTCCCGGTGAGCGCAAGGCGGCCGAGTGGGTCGCCGAGCAGCTCGCCGAGGTGGGCCTGGAGCCGCAGATCTTCGAGTCGCACAAGGGCCGGGCCTCCACCGTGGCCCGGATCCAGGGCGAGGACCCCTCACGGCCCGCGCTGCTGATCCACGGCCACACCGACGTCGTCCCGGCCAACGCCGCGGACTGGACGTACGACCCCTTCGCGGGCGAGATCGCCGACGGCTGCCTGTGGGGTCGCGGGGCGGTCGACATGAAGGACATGGACGCGATGACCCTCGCGGTCGTGCGCGACCGGATGCGCAGCGGTCGCAAGCCCCCCCGGGACATCGTCCTGGCCTTCCTCGCCGACGAGGAGGCGGGTGGCACCTACGGGGCCCGACACCTCGTCGACAAGCACCCCGAGCTCTTCGAAGGGGTCACCGAGGCGATCGGCGAGGTCGGTGGCTTCTCCTTCACCGTCAACGAGAACCTGCGGCTGTACCTGGTGGAGACCGCCCAGAAGGGCATGCACTGGATGCGCCTCACCGTGGACGGCACCGCCGGCCACGGGTCCATGACCAACAACGACAACGCCATCACCGAGCTGTGCGAGGCCGTGGGCCGCCTCGGCCGCCACCAGTGGCCGGTGCGCGTGACCAAGACCGTACGGTCCTTCCTGGACGAGCTCTCGGACGCGCTCGGCACCCCCCTCGACCCCGAGGACATGGACGCGACGCTCGCCAAGCTCGGCGGCATCGCCAAGATGGTCGGCGCCACCCTGCGCAACTCGGCGGCCCCGACAATGCTCGGCGCGGGCTACAAGGTCAACGTCATCCCCGGCCAGGCCACCGCGCACGTCGACGGCCGCTTCCTGCCGGGCTACGAGGACGAGTTCTTCGCCGACCTCGACCGGATCCTCGGCCCGCGCGTCAAGCGGGAGGACGTTCACGGGGACAAGGCGCTGGAGACCGACTTCGACGGCAAGCTCGTCGACGCCATGCAGGGCGCCCTGCGGGCCGAGGACCCGATCGCGCGCGCCGTCCCGTACATGCTCTCCGGCGGTACGGACGCCAAGTCCTTCGACGACCTGGGCATCCGCTGCTTCGGCTTCGCGCCGCTCCAGCTGCCGCCCGAGCTCGACTTCGCCGGGATGTTCCACGGGGTGGACGAGCGGGTGCCGGTCGACGGCCTCAAGTTCGGCGTGCGCGTCCTGGACCGCTTCATCGACAACGCCTGAGCGACAACGCCCGAACCCGCCGGGGGAATCGGGAGGATGTGCGGATTCCACTGAGAAGAGTGAATGCGCTCATACGCTCGTAGCCCCGGTGGGAACTCCTCGTTACAGGTGGTGCGGTCCGCGGCTGGTACCGCATTGCCTACTAGGAGGAACAATGATCAAGAAGATTGTCGCCGCTGCGGCTGCCACGGGTGGCCTCGTTCTCGCTGGTGCGGGTCTGGCCGTCGCCGACGCCGGTGCCCAGGGTGCGGCCATCGGTTCCCCCGGTGTTGCCTCGGGCAACGTCATCCAGGTCCCCGTCCACGTTCCGGTGAACGTGTGCGGCAACACGATCTCCGTGATCGGCCTGCTGAACCCGGCCTTCGGCACCACCTGCGTCAACAACTGACGCTCTGAAGTCCTCAGCCCCGGAGCGCATTCCAGCGCTCCGGGGCGCAGGGCTTTCCGGGCGCTTTCTCGACGTACGAGGCGGGGGAGCCGGTACGGCCGAGTACGTCGATCCGTAACGAACGTACAGGGCTGCGCACAGCAGACCAGGGTTGGGGACACGTCACACATGCGACACGCACGACACAGCCGAGGCAGGCAGACCACCAGCAGCAAGACGCTGATCACCATGGCGGCCGCGGGCGGCATGCTCGCCCTGGGCGGCGGATACGCCCACGCGGACGCCGGGGCCTCCGGCCACGCCGCGAACTCGCCGGGACTGCTGTCCGGGAACGCCCTCCAGGCTCCCGTCGACGCACCGGTGAACCTCTGCGGGAACACCGTGACGGTGGTGGGGGCGCTGAACCCCGCCTTCGGCACCGCCTGCGCGAACACTTCCGGCAAGCCGAGCGGCCACCAGGGCCACGAACACCCCGGCCAGGACCACCCGGACGAGCCGTGCGAGTCGGACGAGCCGGGCGGACACGGCGGACACGGCGGACACGGTGGCAACCCCGGCACGCCCGGCGGACACGGCGGACACGGTGGCAACCCCGGCACGCCGGGAGGTCACGGCGGACACGGCGGCAACCCGGGCGCACCGGGCGGCCACGGGGGCCACGACGGTCACGGGGGCGACAACCCCGGTACGCCCGGCGGAAACCCGGGCACCCCGGGCGGTAACCCCGGCGGCCACAAGGGCACCCCGGGCGGAACCCCCGGTACGGGAACCCCCGGTACCGGGAGCGGTAAGGGGGCGGGCCCGGTGGCCGGGACCCCGGTCAACCTGCCCGGAACCCCGAGCGGGAGCGGAACCGATGTGCTCGCCGCCACCGGAACCGGCGGCGCCGTCGGTGCGGCCGTACCGCTCGCCGGGGGTCTGCTGCTGGCCGGCGCCCTGCTCTACCGGCGTTCCCGCAACGCCGCCTGACGGGACATCACGGCGCGGGTCCCGCCACGGGGCCCGCGCCGCACGTCACCAGGTCGCGCGTATCTGACGGATGATCCGGCGCCGCAGTCTCACCCGACGACTCCCGTCCCGGTGCAGCGTGAGCCGGTCCAGCTCCCAGTTCCCGTACTCGGCATGGTCGGTCAGTAGCCGGGTCGCCTCCTTGCGTGGCACCCCGCGCGGTACGTACACGTCGACAAATTCGTATTCCGGCATCGCATCTATTGTGCAGACGGAGCCCCGCTACGGATAGCGTCTGCCCTATGTCTGATGCCGCTCTGCCCACCGTTGCCGAGGTACGTGCCGCCGCCGAGGCCGTCAAGACCGCGCTGGACCGTCACCTCGCGGCGGTCGAGGGCAGGTCCGGAGACGATGATCCCGCCGTCTTCGCCGCTTTCAACGAACTCGCCTCCGCCGCCGAGGAGTACGACGAGCTCCTCTACGACCGCTACGACGAGGTCACTCCCTTCGAGATCCCTTCCACCGAGGACGGCGTCCCGTACACCGGCCCCGCCGACCCCACCGCCTTCAGCGTGCTGATCCGCCGCGACTACCTCGTCGCCGAACCGCAGCGGCTGATCGCCCAGGCCGGGCGCGTGGCCGCCCACGACCGGGACGCGGAGAGCGTCCACGACGGCGGGACCGGGGGCGCGCTCGGTGTCCTCTTCGGCGAGTACGAGCCGGACGAGATCGCCTCCCGCTACAAGGAGTTCGGGCTCGAAGAGGGCGACTCCACGCTCTGGCTGGTGCCCTCCGAGGAGGCCGCGGAACCGGGGGAGTGGCTCGGCTCGCCCTTCGACCACGCCGATCCGGAACACGTACTGCACCGGTTCGACGTGAGCTCCGTCTTCGACGACGAGTTCGACGAGGACGACTCCGACGCCGAACACCCGGACCTGGAAGCGGCCGTGCGGGAAGCCGGCAAGGGCCACTAGTCGGTCGGTCGGGCCCCGCCGCGCAGCGCGCGCGGCGGGGCCCGCGCTCACTCCCGGGCCTCCCCGGCCGCCGCCGCGGCCGTCAGGGCCAGCAGCAGGCCGGTCAGTCGCGTCGTGCGGGGCTTCGGCAGGACCTCCGCCACCGCGCGCGGCAGCGCCTGGTCCACGCCGTGCACCACGGACAGGTGCCGTTCGGCCCGCCCGAAAGCCGTGTACACCCAGTCCCGCGACAGCGCGTCCGCCGCGTCACCGGGCAGGACGACGACCACGCCGGGCCAGCGCTCGCCGACGGCCTGGTGCGCCGTCACGGCCCAGCCGTGCCGCACCGCCGACTCCACGGCCTCCTTCGGTACGACGACCCGCCCGCCCGCGCCGGGACAGTCCAGGTGCAGCCCCTCGGCGTCGGCCGTGACCACCCGGCCCGGCAGCGCGCGGCCCGGGGAGGGCACGTACACGATCCGGTCGCCCGGGTCGAAACCGCCGAAGCGGCCGGGGCCCGGGTTCAGCCGCTCCTTGAGCGCGGCGTTCAGCGCCCTGGTGCCCGCCGAACCGCCGTGGCCCGGGGTGACGACCTGGACCCCCTCGGCCGGGATCCCGAAGGCCCGCGGGACGGACTCGGCCACCAACTGGACCGTGCGGTGGACGGCCTCCCCGGCGTCGCGCACCGGGACGATGACGACCTCCTTGCCGGGGGCGTCGACCGCGAGCAGCTCCCCGGCGCCGATCCCGGAGACCAGCTCGCCGAGCGGGCCGGGATCCGGGAGGCGGGAGGCGAGCTGCGGGCAGGCGCGGGCGGCCAGCAGGTCCGCGAACACCCGCCCGGGGCCCGCGGATCCGAGCACCCCGGGATCCCCGGACAGCACCAGCCGGGCTCCGTCGGGCACGGACTCCACGAGCGCGGCGGCGCCCTCCACGTCGAGCTGCGGGGCATCGGTGACGACGAGCAGGTCCAGGGCCAGCTGGCCGTCCTGGTCCCGGCCCGGTCCCTCAGTCCCGGCCAGCAGCCCCGCGACGGTCGCGGCGCCCTCGCCCGCGCGGTCACGGGTGGCGGGGGAGTGGCAGGCGAGCCAGGCGCGGAGCCCGAGCGCACGGGCGGTCGCCAGCAGGGCCAGCGGCTCCGCGCGGGCCGCCTCGCCGCCCGTGTGGGCGACCAGGCCGTGGCCCGCGACGGCGCGGACCAGCTCGGCGCCGGTCGGACCGGGAGCGGCCTTCGCCCACTGCTGCGGATCCGCGGCCCCGGCGAAGGTGTTGATCAGGCGCGCCAGGCCGTCGGCGAGGCTCTCCTCGGCCAGGGCGCAGCCCTCCAGGCCGACCAGGACCTTGACGGGCTGCTCCTCGTCGTCGGCGACGGGCTCGCCCACGGGCTCCTGGAAGACGAGCACGGCGCCCTCACCGATGGCCTGCTCCAGGGCCCCGGCGGGGTCGGGCACCGCGTACTGGCCGAGGGCGCCGGTCAGCACGGCGGCCTCCAGCGCGGTGTGGCCCTTCAGGGCCGCCTGGGCCAGCAGCCAGGCCACCAGCGCGGCCGTGCGGCGCTCGTCCCCGGGGCCGCAGTCCACACCCAGCAGGGCGCGGGCGAAGCCGTCGGCCTGGGTCGGGCGCACGCCGGGTACGGCCAGCAACTGCCAGGGGTCCTCGGCGAGCCGCCCGGCGGCGTCCTCGCCGAGGGTCTCGGCGGCCTTGACGGCGACGGCCTCGGGGCCGCCGGTACGGGCGAGCAGCGCGCGCACGGCGTCGACGGTCTCCGCGGGGGCGGAGGGCCGCGGCGCGGTCCGCGGGCGGTCGGCCGCGGGGGCCGGTGCGGGTGCGGGGATGCGCCGGGGTGCGGTCGGGGCGTCGTCGAAGTACTGGGACGGGGGCTGCTGGCCGCCCTCCACCGCGCGCACGGCGGCCAGCAGGTCCGCCGCCGTGCCGCTGAGCTTGGCCCCGGCCTCGACCGGCGCGGTCCGCTCCGCCTTGCGCCGCGCGATCCGCTCCCGCTCGACCTTCTGCGCGGCCAGCTCGGCCGCGGCCTCACTGACCGTGGGCGCGGCGGCGGCGTCGGCTCCGCCGGCCTGGTCGGGTACCACCCCGTCCGCCGCGCCACCGGCCGCCGGCTCCGACCCCGCGTCCGCGGCAGGCTCCGCGTCCGCGGCTCCGGCGTCGCCGTCGTCGCCCGCGCCGGAGCGCGCGCCGTCGTCCGGGGCCTCGTCCGCTTCCGCGGCCGCGCCGGAATCCGCCTCGGCCTCGGCTTCCGCCTCCGCTTCCGGTCCGGCGTCGAGCTCCGCGTCGGCGGGGGCCTGCGCCACCGGTTCGGTCGGCGGGTCCGTGCGGTCCGTACTCACAGCGTGCTCCAGTCAGGATCGGGATAGCGGTGCACGGGCGCCGAGACGTCGTCCAGCGCGCGGCAGATCTCCTCCGGAAGACTAAGGGCCTCCACCGACAGGGCCGCCGCGAGCTGGGCCGAGGTGCGGGCCCCCACGATCGGGGCGACGACCCCCGGGCGGTCGCGGATCCACGCCAGGGCCACCTGGAGCGGGGTCACGGCCAGCCCGTGCGCCGCTGTCGCCACCGCGTCCACGATCCGGCTCGCGGCGTCGTCCAAGTAGGGTTCCACGAAGGCGGCCAGGGTCTCCGAGGCCCCCCGGGAGTCCGCGGGCACCCCCTCCCGGTACTTGCCGGTCAGCACCCCGCGCCCCAGCGGGGACGACGGCAGCAGCCCGACGCCCAGGTCCAGCGCCGCGGGCAGCACCTCCCGCTCCAGGCCCCGCTGGAGCAGCGAGTACTCCATTTGGGTGCAGGCCAGCGGCGTCCTGACGCCCGGCGCGGCCCGCTGCCAGGTCGCCGCCTTCGCCAACTGCCAGCCGGAGAAGTTCGACACCCCCACGTACCGCGCCCGCCCGCTGCTGACCGCGAGGTCCAGCGCGTGCAGCGTCTCCTCCAACGGGGTCCAGGGGTCGAAGGCGTGGACCTGCCAGAGGTCGACGTGGTCGGTGCCCAGGCGCGCCAGCGAGTCGTCCAGCGCCGCCAGCAGGTGTCCGCGCGAACAGTCGAAGCGGCGGTCCGGGTCCACCACCCCGCCCGCCTTGGTGGCGATCACCAGGTCCCGGCGCGGCACCAGCCCGTCCAACAGGCGCCCCAGCAGATACTCCGCCTCGCCGTCCCCGTACACGTCGGCGGTGTCGACGAGGGTGCCCCCCGCGTCCCAGAAGGCCTTGAGCTGATCGGCGGCCACCTCCTCGCTCTGGCCCCCGGCCGAGCGGCCCCACGTCAGGGTGCCGAGGCCGATCCGGGACACGCGCAGGCCGGTGCGGCCGAGATGCCTCTGCTCCATGAGCGCTGAGCGTACTGCGGGGCGCCGGAGGCACTGACGGATGGTGGCCCGGCGCGCTAGAGTCCCGGGGACAGCGACGTTACTCATCAGTACAGACGTGTACCGGCTTAAAGGGGACGACATGCGGCTCGGCATCAATCTCGGCTACTGGGGCGCGGGCATGGACGCCGACAACCTGGCCGTCGCCCGGGAGGCGGACCGCCTCGGCTACGACGTGTGCTGGGCCGCCGAGGCCTACGGCTCCGACGCCCCGACCGTCCTGGCCTGGGTCGCCGCCCAGACCGAGCGCATCGACATCGGCTCCGCGATCCTCCAGATCCCGGCCCGTCAGCCCGCGATGACCGCGATGACCGCCGCCACCCTGGACTCCCTCTCCGGCGGCCGCTTCCGCCTCGGCCTCGGCGTCTCCGGGCCGCAGGTCTCCGAGGGCTGGTACGGCGTGAAGTTCGACAAGCCGCTGGCCCGCACCCGCGAGTACGTGGAGATCGTCCGCAAGGCCATGAGCCGCGAGCGCCTCTCGCACGACGGCGAGCACTGGACCCTGCCGCTGCCCGGCGGCCCCGGCAAGCCGCTCAAGCTCACCGTGCACCCCACCCGCGAGCACATCCCGCTCTACATCGCGGCCATCGGCCCCAAGAACCTGGAACAGACCGGCGAGATCGCCGACGGCGCCCTGCTCATCTTCCCGGCCGCCGAGCACCTGGAGGCCACCGCCCTCACCCACATCCGGGCGGGACGCGAGAAGGTCGGGCTGACCATGGACGGCTTCGACGTCTGTCCGACCGTCCCGCTCGCCGTGGGCGACGACGTGAACGCCCTCGCCGACATGTTCCGCCCCTACACCGCCCTGTACGTCGGCGGCATGGGCAGCCGCAAGCAGAACTTCTACAACCAGCTCGCCCAGCGCATGGGCTACGAGAAGGAAGCCGTCGAGATCCAGGACAAGTACCTGGCCGGCGACAAGACGGGCGCGGCCGCCGCGATCCCGCACTCGCTGATCGACTCGACCACGCTGCTCGGCTCCGTGGAGCGGATCGCGGACAAGATGACGGCCTACGCCGAGGCCGGGGTCACCACCCTGACGCTGGCCCCCGCCGGCTTCACCCTGGAGGAGCGGCTCACCGCCCTGCGCGCCGGGACCGAAGCCCTGGAGCGGGCCGGACTCGCCTAGTCCGCCAGCGCGCCAGGGGCCGGGAGGAAGTCTGCGGCCGTGGTGGGGGCTCGGGGGGTCTTCCCCGCCACGGCCGGCACAGCGAACAACGCGCCGGGGGCCCGGTGGGTTACGCCCCCGGGCCTACCCCTTCGGGCTACCTACGGTTGCCCGCACCCGGGATCGGGACTTGAGTGAAGTCCCGCTTCCCCGGAGGTGTTCCGTCCCATGCTCACTGCCCGCAGCCTGTTCCGGGAGATCCTCGAACACGACGACTCCTTCCAGCTGTTCTGTTCCATCGCCGCCAGCGGGGAGTCCCAGGGCGGCTGGGAGAACGCGCGGATCGCGGCGCTGGTGCCCGACGGCATGCGCACCCTCGCGCCCCGGATCGCGCGGCACGGCGCCGACGAGGACAAGCACGGGCGGATCTTCCACGCCCTGCTGCGCCACCGGGGGCTGCACGCCGTCACCGTCCCGGCCGACACCGACTACACGATGAAACTGGAGCGGCTCGGCATCGGGCTCGCCCACGAGAAGCTGCGCCGCGCCGAACCGCTGGCCGAGCGCGACATCGTCGTCTACCTCGCCCACAGCCGGGTCACCGAACAGCGCGCCGCCGACCAGATGAAGCTGCTCGTGCGCCACTTCGGCGACCACCCCGAGATCGGCCGGGCCGTGCGCATGATCAGCGCCGACGAGGACAACCACCTCGCCTACTGCCACGAGGAACTCCTGCGCCTCGCCGCCGCCGGCCACGGACGCACCATCCAGCGGGTACTGCGGCAGAGCGCCCTGGCCGAGATCACCGTCTACCGCGACGTCAGCCTCGCCGTGATGGCCCACATGGGCCGCTTGCTGCGCTGGCCCGCGGCCAAGTCCGCCGCGCTCGCCGCCGGGATCCGCTCCGTCCACGCCTACGAGCGCTTCGCCGGCTGGCACCGCATGGTGGACCTGCGGATGCCGGAGCACCGCGACGCCCTCGGCGCCGGCAGCGGCCCCGGCGGCGCGGGCCGGACCCACCCGGTGGTGGTCCCTACAGCCAGCCCCGCCGCTTGAACATCCGGTGCAGACCCACGCACAGCAGCGCCATCACGATCAGCACGCCCGGATAGCCCCACGCGTGCGTCAGCTCCGGCATGTGCTCGAAGTTCATGCCGTAGATCCCCGCGACCATCGTGGGCACCGCCGCCATCGCCGCCCACGCCGAGATCTTGCGCATGTCGTCGTTCTGCCGGACGCCCATCTGCGCCAGGTGCGCCGCCAGCGCGTCCGAGAGCAGCCGGTCCAGGCCCTCGATGTACTCGTTCGCCTTCGTCAGGTGGTCGGAGACGTCCCGGAAGAAGGGCCGCGAGTGGTCGTGCACGAACGGCACGTTCCCCGAGGCCAGCCGGTCCATCGGCTGGAGCAGCGGGCTGGTCGCCCGCCGGAACTCCAGCACCTGCCGCTTGAAGCCGTAGATCCGCGCCGCCGTGTTCTTCGCGTCCGAGGGGTTCGGCGAGAACACCTCGGCCTCCAGCTCCTCCAGGTCCGCCTGGAGCTCCGCCGCCACGTCGATGTAGTGGTCCACCACCGCGTCGGCCACCGCGTACAGCACCGCGGTGGGCCCGTGCTTGAGCACGTCCGGTTCCTGTTCCAGCCGGCGCCGCACGGCGGTCAGCGCGGCCCCCTCGCCGTGCCGCACCGTCACGACGAACGAGTCGCCGATGAAGACCATCAGCTCGCCCGTGGTCACCGTGTCTGTGGCGTCGTCGTACAGGACCGGCTTGAGGACGACGAAGAGCGAGTCGTCGTAGACCTCCAACTTCGGCCGCTGGTGCGCCGTGAGGGCGTCCTCGACGGCGAGCGCGTGCAGTCCGAACTCGCGGCTGACGTGCTCGAACTCCTTCGCCGACGGCTCGTGCATGCCGACCCACAGGAAGGCGTCGCCGGCGGCCCTGGCCTCGGCCAGGGCGTCCGAGAAGTCCTCGGGTCCTTCGGTACGGCGGCCGTCCCGGTAAATCGCGCAGTCCACAATCACCCGGGGCATTCTTCCCTGACCCGGCCCCGGCCGCACACCACACCGACCGCATACCCTGTCCGCATGGCCACGCTGATCCTCGTACGACACGGGCGGTCCACCGCCAACACCGCAGGGCTGCTCGCCGGATGGACCCCCGGCGTCGAGCTGGACGAGCGCGGCGCCGAACAGGCCGCCGCGCTGCCCGGTCGCCTCGCGGACCTGCCGCTCGCCGCCGCCGTCACCAGCCCGCTGGAGCGCTGCCGCCAGACCCTGGCACCGCTGCTCGCCGCCCGGCCGGACCTGCCGCTGCACCCGGACGAGCGGATCGGCGAGTGCCACTACGGCGACTGGTCCGGGCGCAAACTCTCCGAGCTCTCCGACGAACCCCTGATGCGGATCGTCCAGCAGCACCCGTCGGCCGCGGCGTTCCCCGGCGGCGAGTCCATGCGCGCCATGCAGGCGCGCGCCGTGGACGCCGTGCGCGAGTGGAACGCGCGCATCGACGAGGAGCACGGCTCCGACGCCGCGTACCTGATGTGTTCGCACGGCGACATCATCAAGTCGCTCGTCGCCGACGCCCTCGGGATGCACCTCGACCTCTTCCAACGCATCCACGTCGACCCCTGTTCGATCACCGCGATCCGCTACACGCCGACCCGCCCGTTCCTGCTCCGGCTCGGCGACACCGGCGAGTTCGGCGGCCTCGGCGCACCCTCCGCGGCGGACCCCGCCGCGGAGGGTGCGCCGCAGCGCGCGGACAAAGGCGCCGAAGACGGCGGGAACGCCGTCGTGGGAGGCGGCGCGGGCGCTGCGTGATCGAACGGCGCAGTAGGGTGGACTGGCCCCGATACATCAGCACAGACACACGTGCGCAGACCTCCCCCTGCCGCAGAGAAACCGGAGACTGGACGTGCCCCGTCAGGTGTTCCTCTACGACCCGCCGGACCGCTTCGTGGCCGGCACGGTCGGCCTGCCCGGACGCCGAACCTTCTTCCTCCAGGCTTCCACCGGCCCCCGCGTGACCAGCGTGTCCCTGGAGAAGACCCAGGTCGCGGCGCTCGCGGAGCGGATGGACGAGCTGCTGGACGAAGTCGTGCGGCGCACCGGGGGCAATGCCCCGGTACCCGCCGTGGCCTCCGCCGAGGCGGCGGACACGGCCCCCCTCGACGTGCCCGTCGACGAGGAGTTCCGCGTCGGCACCATGGCCCTGGCCTGGGACGGCGAGGAACAGCGCATGATCGTCGAGGCGCAGGCCCTGGTGGAACTCGACGCCGACTCGGACGAGGATCTCGCCGAGGCGGAGGAGCGGCTGCTCCAGGACGAGGAGAACGGCCCGCCCATGCTGCGGGTGCGGCTCTCCGGGGCGCAGGCCCGCGCCTTCGCCAAGCGGGCCCTGGACGTGGTCAACTCGGGACGCCCGCCGTGCCCGCTGTGCAGCCTGCCCCTGGACCCCGAGGGGCATGTCTGTCCGCGCCAGAACGGTTACCGGCGCGGGGCGTGAACGCGATGGGGGACGACGTGACGGGGGAGAACCGGCCGGACGACCAGCGGGAGCAGCCGACCGAGGCGCTCCTCGACGTGCTCGCGCGCGGCGAGCTGACCGTCCGGGGCCGGATCCGCGAGGCGTCCAACGCCGTCCTGCTGTGCACCGTGATCCACGACGGGGTGAGCGTGGACTGCGTCTACAAGCCCGTCAAGGGCGAGCGGCCGCTGTGGGACTTCCCCGACGGCAACCTCGCCCAGCGCGAGCGCGCCGCCTTCCTGGTCTCCGAAGCCACCGGCTGGGGCCTGGTCCCGGCAACCGTGCTGCGCGACGGGCCGTACGGCGAGGGCATGGTCCAGCACTGGATCGAGGCCGCGGAGCCGGCCGAGGACGCCGACGCCACGGAGAGCGCGGAGGTCGCGGAGTCCGGGGGGCCGGCCGGGGCGGGTCTGCTCGCGCTGGTCGACGGCGAGGAAGCGGGGGAGGGCTGGAAGCCCGTCGCCCTCGCCGACGTGGGCGAGGGCCGCACCGCCCTCCTCGTGCACGCCGACGACCCCCGGCTGCGCCGCCTCGCCGTCCTCGACGCCGTGATCAACAACGGCGACCGCAAGGGCGGCCACCTGCTGCCCGCCCCCGACGGCCGGCTCTACGGCATCGACCACGGGGTGAGTTTCCACACCGAGGACAAACTGCGCACCCTGCTCTGGGGCTGGGCGGGGGAGCCGCTCACCGACGAGGCGCGCGCGGTGCTCGCCTCCCTGACCGCCCTGCTGGTCGAGGGAGCG
This sequence comes from Streptomyces sp. NPDC051555, assembly GCF_044454405.1. Classification (NCBI taxonomy): domain Bacteria; kingdom Bacillati; phylum Actinomycetota; class Actinomycetes; order Kitasatosporales; family Streptomycetaceae; genus Streptomyces; species Streptomyces sp. NPDC051555. The sequence continues at coordinate 147,567 of NZ_JBITDP010000020.1, forward strand.
CCGCTCGCCACCCGACTGGCGGAACTGATCACACCGGTCGAGTTGGACGCCGTACGGGGCCGGGTGGCGGACCTGCTGCGGACCGGGGAGCATCCCCGACCCTCCGGGGAGTGGCCCTCGATCCCCTGGCCGCCCGTCTGACCCCGTCCGACCCCTTCTGCGTACTGGGCGCCCGGCCCGCACGGACGTACGCACACAACCGGCCGGACCGCAAGCGATTCGATCACGCCAAGAGCGCAGGTCCGGTTCGTTTGAGGAACACCCGTCCGGTTAGGCTCGATGCATGCATGCCTGGCCCGCTTCTGAGGTCCCCGCCCTGCCTGGCAAGGGCCGCGACCTCCAGATCCACGACACTTCGACTCAGGGGAAGGTCACCCTTTCCCCCGGTCCCGTCGCCCGTATCTACGTCTGCGGAATCACCCCGTACGACGCGACCCACATGGGTCACGCGGCGACCTACAACGCGTTCGACCTCGTACAGCGCGTGTGGCTCGACACCAAGCGGCAGGTGCACTACGTCCAGAACGTGACCGACGTGGACGATCCGCTCCTGGAGCGGGCCCTGCGCGACGGCCACGACTGGACCGAGCTCGCCGAGCGCGAGACCGCCCTGTTCCGCGAGGACATGACCGCGCTGCGGATGCTCCCGCCGCAGCACTACATCGGCGCCGTCGAGGCCATACCCGGGATCGTGCCGCTCGTGGAGCGGCTCCGGGACGCGGGCGTCGCCTACGAACTCGACGGCGACACCTACTTCTCGGTCGAGTCCGACCCGCACTTCGGCGGGGTCTCGCACCTCGACGCCGAGGCGATGCGGCTGCTCTCCGCCGAGCGCGGCGGCGACCCCGAGCGCCCCGGCAAGAAGAACCCGCTCGACCCGATGCTGTGGATGGCCGCCCGCCCGGGCGAGCCGAGCTGGGACGGCGCCTCGCTGGGCCGCGGCCGGCCCGGCTGGCACATCGAGTGCGTCGCCATCGCCCTGGACCACCTGGGCATGGGCTTCGACATCCAGGGCGGCGGGTCCGACCTCGCCTTCCCGCACCACGAGATGGGCGCCTCGCACGCGCAGGCCCTGACGGGCGAGTTCCCGATGGCCAAGGCGTACGTGCACGCGGGCATGGTCGGGCTGAACGGCGAGAAGATGTCGAAGTCCAAGGGCAACCTGGTCTTCGTCTCGGCGCTGCGGCGCTCCGGGGTCGACCCGGCGGCGATCCGCCTGGCCCTGCTCTCGCACCACTACCGGTCCGACTGGGAGTGGACGGACGGCGTCCTCGCCGATGCGGTGGCGCGGCTGGAGCGGTGGCGTGCGGCGGTGTCCCGGCCGGACGGCCTCGCGGCCGACGCGCTGGTGGAGGAGGTCCGGGAGGCGCTCGCGAACGACCTGGACGCGCCCGCCGCGCTGGCGGCCGTGGACCGCTGGGCGGACGCGCAGATCGCCTCCGGCGGCTCCGACGAGGCTGCGCCCGGGCTGGTCTCGCGCACCGTGGACGCCCTGCTGGGCGTGGCCCTCTGACCCTGGCCGGTCCCGACCGGTCGTGACGCGGCCCCTCGCCCCTCCCGGGCGGGGGGCCGCGGTGCGTTCAGGGGGCGGGTGCGGACCCGTATGCCCTCCGGGGGCGCCTCAAGCGCCGGCGGGGCTGGAGTTGGCAGGGGCGGGGTCGGCCGCCCTCTGGGGGTGCCTCAAGCGCCGGCGGGGCTGGAGTTGCCCGGGTCGGGGTCGCCCGTCCTCTGGGGGCGCCTCAATCGCCGGCGGGGCTGGCGTTGGCCGGGTCGGGGTCGCCCGCCCTCTGGGGGCGTCTCAAGCGCCGGCCAGGCGGGATTGGCCCCGGGCGTGGTGGGCGCACTCGGGGGGAGGGTTGCGGGTGTTGGCGATCACCGTGTCGAGTCGCTCGCGGGCCGCGGCGAGGTCGCTGATCCGTTCGCTGATCCGAGCGCGTTCGGCCTCCAGGTGCTCCAGGAGCCCCGGCGCGGCCGTGCCGGAGTCCACGCAGGGGAGCACCTCGCGCACGGACCTGCTCGGCAGTCCCGCAGCGAACAGTTGCTGGATCAGCCTCACCCGGGCCACCGACGGGGCCTCCGATTCACCTGCTCGACTTGCACCTGACACCGACGTCAGGTTTTAGCGTAGTCGAGGTCACGGCGTACCGAGCCGTTGGGATGGAAGGCAGAACATCATGCGCGCAGCCCGCTACCACGAGTACGGCGGCACGGAGACCCTCACCGTCGAGGAGGCGCCGGACCCGCGGCCCGGCGCCGGAGAGATCCGCATCCGCGTCGCGGCAGCCGGTGTCAACCCGGTCGACTGGAAGGTGCGCAGGGGAGACGTCCGCGACGTACTCCCCGTGGAGCTGCCGGCCATCCCCGGCCGTGACGCCGTCGGCCTGGTGGACATGATCGGGGAGGGCGTGGACGGGGTGGCCGTCGGCGACCGCGTCTTCGGGCTGGGCAGTGTCACGGGAGCGACGGCGGAGCTCGCCGTGCTCTCGGCCTGGGCCCCCGCGCCCGACGCGTGGAACGACGCGGAGGCGGGCGCGGCCGGCCTGGTGGCCGTGACGGCACTGGGTGCACTCAAGGCGCTCGGCCCAGTGGCGGGGCGCACCGTGCTGATCGAAGGCGCCGCCGGCGGTGTCGGCGGCGCGGCGGTCGAGATCGCGGTCGCCATGGGCGCCACCGTGATCGGGACGGCCAGCGAGCGCAACCACGCGTTCCTCTCCTCCCTCGGAGCCCTTCCCACCACCTACGGCACGGGCCTTGCCGAACGCCTCGCCGACCTGGCCCCCGACGGGATCGACCTCGTGCTCGACGCCGCCGGCTCCGGCTCCCTCGCGGAGCTCGTCGAGATCGCCGGAGACCCGACCCGCGTCGTGACGGTCGCCGACTACAGGGACTCCGGTCGCCTGGGCGTCCACCTGGTCAACGCGGCGAACGACCACGCGCTCCTCGCCGAAGCCGCCGGATACGGCGCGCAAGGCCGGTACACACCCCGCATCGAACAGACCTACCCCCTGGAAGAGATCGCCCAGGCCCACGCCCACTCCGAGCGCGGACGCGTCCGAGGAAAGATCGTGACCCTCTTCTAGGGGGCCGGTCGCCCGCCGGCTAGGCCTCCGGCGTGTCCGGGGAGGGGTCCTCCGGCGCGGGGTCGGTGGGGTCCTCCGCGGCGGTGTCCGGCTTGCGGCGCGGACCTTTCGGTCGACCGCTCGACGGGTCGCGCAGATACGAACCGTCCCCGGGGTCGCCCGCCACCGCGGGCCCGGGCCCACCGTCCCGCCGCCGCAGGTACCGCTCGAACTCCCGGGCGATGGCCTCCCCGGAGGCCTCCGGGAGGTCCGCCGTGTCCCGCGCCTCCTCCAGCGTCTGGACGTACTCCGCCACCTCGCTGTCCTCGGCGGCCAGTTGGTCAACCCCCACCTGCCACGCCCGCGCGTCCTCCGGCAGTTCGCCCAGCGGGATGCGGATGTCCAGGAGGTCCTCCAGGCGGTTCAGGAGGGCCAGCGTCGCCTTCGGGTTCGGCGGCTGCGACACGTAGTGCGGCACCGCCGCCCACAGCGACACGGCCGGAACACCCGCGTGCGTGCACGCCTCCTGGAGGATCCCGACGATGCCCGTCGGGCCCTCGTACCGGGTCTCCTCCAGGTCCATCGTCCGGGCCAGGTCCGGATCGGACGTCACCCCGCTCACCGGCACCGGCCGGGTGTGCGGGGTGTCCCCGAGCAGCGCGCCCAGGATGACCACCATCTCCACGCCCAGTTCGTGGGCGAAGCCGAGGATCTCGTTGCAGAACGACCGCCACCGCATGGACGGTTCGATGCCCCGGACCAGGACCAGGTCGCGCGGCTTGGCACCGCCCACCCGGACCACGGACAACCGGGTGGTCGGCCAGGTGACCTTGCGCACCCCGTTGTCCAGCCACACCGTCGGACGGTTGACCTGGAAGTCGTAGTAGTCCTCGGCGTCCAGCGCCGCGAACACCTCGCCCTTCCACTCCCGGTCCAGGTGCGTCACCGCACCGGAGGCGGCGTCACCCGCGTCGTTCCAGCCCTCGAACGCGGCCACCATGACCGGGTCGATCAGCTCGGGCACGCCCTCAAGCTCGATCACCCAGGTCTCCTTCCGAAGTTCCTTGCGTACGAGGGCCAGCCTAAGCCTTGGCGGTGTGCCTGCCACCGCCATCGGAAAAGGGGCGGTCCCCGGGACCACCCCTCTTCCCCACCTGCGCGGAAGCTATGCCTTGCGGCTCAGCATCTCCTCGACGCGGGCGCGCACCTCGGCGTTGTCGAGACCGCGCACGGTGACCGTCGTACGGCGGCGCAGGACGTCGTCGACCGTCTCCGCCCACTCGTGGTCACGGGCGTAGGCGACCTGCGCCCAGATCTCCGGGCCGTCCTCGTGGATCCGCTCGGCGAGCGCCGGGTTCTCATTGGCCAGGCGCGCGATGTCGAAGGCCAGCGAGCCGTAGTGGGAGGCCAGGTGGCGTGCGGTCAGCGGGTCCATCCGCGAGCCCGGGTCCCGGTCGATCAGCAGCCGGTGCGCGACCGCGTTGGGGTTGGCGACACCGGGCAGCGGCACCCGGCGCACCAGGGACTTCACCGGCTCCATGTCGTCGGTCAGCGGGCTGCCCGGGAGCTTCGCCAGCTTGTCCATGACCACGCGGCCGATGTGCCGGTACGTCGTCCACTTGCCGCCGGCCACCGACAGCATGCCCGCGCGGCCCTCGGAGACCACCGTCTCGCGCTTGGCCTTCTCGACCCCGCCGGGGCCGCCGGGCAGCACCCGCAGGCCCGCGAAGGCGTAGGTCATCAGGGAGCGGTCGAGGTCGGCGTCCTTCACGGAGAAGGCCGCCTCGTCGAGGATCTGCTCGATGTCGGACTCGGTGGCGCGCACGTCCGCCGGGTCGCCCTCGTAGACCTCGTCGGTCGTACCGAGCAGCAGCTGGTCCTCCCACGGGAGGGCGAAGGTGATGCGGTACTTGTCGATCGGGGTGGCCATGGCGGCCTTCCACGGCGACTTGCGCTTCATCACGATGTGCGCGCCCTTGGAGAGGCGGATCGACGGCATCGAGTGCTTGTCCTCCATGCGCCGCAGGTGGTCCACCCACGGGCCGGTGGCGTTGAGCACGACGCGCGCGTCGACCCCGAACTCGGTGCCGTCGAGGCGGTCCTTGAGCTCGGCGCCGGAGACCCGGCCCTGCGTCATGCGCAGGCCCGTGACCTCGGCGTGGTTGAGGACGACCGCGCCCGACTCGACGGCCGCGCGGACCGTCATGACGGCGACGCGGGAGTCGTTCATCTGGTGGTCGTAGTAGACCGCGACGGCCTTCAGGTTGTCGGTCTTCAGACCCGGGTTGTCGGCGGCGGCGCGGGCCGGGGATATGACCTTGCCGATGCCGTCGCCGAAGGCCGAGAGGGCCGAGTACGCGAAGACGCCCGCGCCCAGCTTCGCGGCGCCGACCGGACCGCCCTTGTACACGGGGAGGTAGAAGGTCAGCGGGTTGACCAGGTGCGGGGCCACGTCCTTGGCCAGTACCCGGCGCTCGTGGTGGTTCTCCGCGACCAGCTTGACCGCGCCGGTCTGCAGGTAGCGCAGCCCGCCGTGGACGAGCTTGGAGGAGGCCGAGGAGGTGGCGCCGGCGAAGTCGCCGGCGTCCACCATGGCGACCCGCAGACCCGACTGCGCGGCGTGCCAGGCCACCGAGGTGCCCAGGATTCCGCCGCCGATGACGAGCAGGTCGTACGTGGCCTTGGCCAGCTGCTCGCGGGTCTCGGCTCGGCTCGCGTTGGAACCGGCGGTCGGGTGCGTTCCCAGCGAGGGAACGCGCTGCAGGGTGCTCATATCTCTCTTAGCTCCTCGTCGATTGACTCAGCTGGTGCGGTCAGCTGGCGTCTTCGTCGTCGACCCAGCCCATGGACCGCTCCACGGCCTTGAGCCAGCTCTTGTACTCGCGGTCCCGCTGGTCGGCGGGCATGCGCGGGGTCCACTCCGCCGCGCGGCGCCAGTTGGCGCGCAGGGCGTCGGTGTCGGGCCAGAAACCGACGGCCAGGCCGGCGGCGTAGGCGGCGCCGAGGCAGGTGGTCTCGGCGACCATCGGGCGCACCACGGGGGCGTCCACGAAGTCGGAGAGGGTCTGCATCAGCAGGTTGTTGGAGGTCATGCCGCCGTCGACCTTGAGGGCCGCCAGCTCGACGCCGGAGTCCTTGGTCATGGCGTCGGTGATCTCGCGGGTCTGCCAGGCGGTGGCCTCCAGGACGGCACGGGCGATGTGCGCCTTGGTGACGTACCGGGTGAGGCCGGCGATCACACCGCGGGCGTCGGAGCGCCAGTACGGGGCGAACAGACCGGAGAAGGCGGGGACGAAGTAGGCGCCGCCGTTGTCCTCGACCGAGGACGCGAGGGTCTCGATCTCGGCCGCGGTCTTGATCATGCCCATCTGGTCGCGCATCCACTGGACGAGCGAGCCGGTGACGGCGATGGAGCCCTCCAGCGCGTAGACCGGCTTCTGGTCGCCGATCTGGTAGCCGACCGTGGTCAGCAGGCCGCTGTAGGAGTTGATGATCTTGTCGCCGGTGTTCATGAGCATGAACGTGCCGGTGCCGTACGTCGACTTCGCCTCGCCCTCGGCGAAACAGGTCTGGCCGAAGAGGGCGGCCTGCTGGTCACCGAGCGCCGAGGCGACCGGGACACCGGCGAGGACGCCGTCCTTGACGTGGCCGTAGACCTCGGCGGAGGACTTGATCTCGGGGAGGATGTCGAGGGGGACCTCCATCGACTCCGCGATCTTGGCGTCCCACTCCAGGGAGTGCAGGTTCATCAGCATGGTGCGCGAGGCGTTGGTGACGTCGGTGACGTGCACACCGCCCTCGGCGCCGCCGGTGAGGTTCCAGATGACCCAGGAGTCCATCGTGCCGAAGAGGATGTCCCCGGCCTCGGCGCGCTCGCGCAGGCCCTCGACGTTGTCGAGCAGCCAGCGGGCCTTCGGGCCGGCGAAGTAGCTCGCCAGCGGCAGGCCCGTCTCACGGCGGAAGCGGTCCTGGCCGACGTTGCGGCCGAGCTCCTTGCACAGGGCGTCGGTGCGCGTGTCCTGCCAGACCAGCGCGTTGTGCACGGGCTGGCCGGTGTGGCGGTCCCACAGGACGGTGGTCTCGCGCTGGTTGGTGATGCCGACGGCCTTGACGTCGGCCGAGGTGATCTCGGCCTTGGCGATGGCGCTCGCCACGACTTCCTGGACGTTGGTCCAGATCTCCATGGCGTCGTGCTCGACCCAGCCCGGCTTCGGGAAGATCTGCTCGTGCTCCTTCTGGTCGACGGCGACGATGCGCCCGTCGCGGTCGAAGACGATGCAGCGGGAAGAGGTGGTGCCCTGGTCGATCGCGGCGATGAAGGGGCCGGTGCTGCTGGTCATGGTGGCTGCTCCTGGCAGGTCTGTGAGTAGGCGGAATCAGGGGGCGGTGCGGATGGTGCGCAACGTGCCGGTACTGATCAGGCGAACGCGAGGTTGTACAGACCGCCGGCGAGGGCGGCGCCGGCGAGCGGGCCTACCACCGGGATCCAGGAGTACCCCCAGTCCGAGCCGCCCTTGTTGGGCAGCGGGAGCAGGGCGTGCACGATGCGCGGACCGAGGTCGCGCACCGGGTTGATCGCGTAACCGGTCGGCCCGCCCAGCGAGAGGCCGATGCCGACGACCACGAAGGAGGTGATCAGGACGCCGATGACGCCGAGGCCCTTGCCGTCGTCCTGGAGGCCCTGGGTCAGGATGGCCAGGACCAGGACGGCCGTGCCGATGATCTCGGTGGTGAGGTTCTGGACGACATTACGGATCTCGGGGCCCGTGGAGAAGACACCGAGCACCGGACCGGCCTGGTCGTGCGGGTGCGGGTTCTCGGGGCCGAGCTTGGCGTCGCGGATGTGCTCCGGGTCGGCGAGGTGGACGCGGAACTGGCCGTAGTACGTCGCCCACATCAGCACGGCGCCGAGCATGGCGCCGAGCAGCTGGCCGGCGAAGTACACCGGTACGTCGTTCCAGTCGCCGCTCTTGATGGCGAGGCCGACGGTGACCGCCGGGTTCAGGTGGGCACCCGAGAGCGGGGCGGACACGTAGGCGGCGATCAGGACGGCGAAGCCCCAGCCGAACGTGATCGCCAGCCAGCCCGCGTTGCGGGCCTTGGAGCTCTTGAGCGTCACGGCGGCGCAGACGCCTCCGCCGAGCAGGGTGAGCAGGGCGGTACCGATGGTCTCGCCGATGAAGATGTCGGAGCTGGACACCCGCGACTCCTTTGTCAAAAACGTCCATGGGGTGGGCGGAACACCGGGTCCCTCCGGTGGTCCCACGCACTCGGTGAGTGCTGCACCGGTTCCTTGGCCTTGCCACACCCTAACGCTTATTGCCGTTAGGTGTTCGACAATGCCGACCGGTGAACGGCAGTTTTCCGCCCAGGTGGAGAACGCGTCAAGGGTTGGCCAGGCCAAAGTGCAGGATCGTTACCAGTAGGTACGATCGCCCAAATCCAGCCATCTCATGGTCAGGAACCGGCCGAAAAGGGCATGGAACGGCCAGGGAAGGGCCCCAGGCTGAGAAGGGAAGGTCAGAACCGGCCCGCGCCGAGATCGCGCGAAACCGCACGCGCGCAGTCGCGCACCGCCGCCACCAGCGCCGGACGCGGCTCCCCGGAGTCGCCGCAGACCCGCTCCACGGCGCCCGAGACCGCCACCGCGCCCACGGGCATCCTGCGCCGGTCGTGGATCGGCGCGGCCACCGAGGCCAGGCCGTCCCAGGTCTCCTCGACGTCGGAGCCCCAGCCGCGCGCCCGGGTCAGGTCCAGCACCTCTTCGAAGCCGACCGGGTCCGTGACCGTACGGGGCGTGAACGACTCCCGCTCGGCCTCCGCGGCCTGGCTGTGCGCCACCGGGTCGTACGCCGACAGCACCTTGCCCAGGGCCGTGGAGTGCAGCGGCTGCATGGCCCCCACCTCCAGTACCTGGCGGCTGTCGTCGGGGCGGAAGACGTGGTGCATGATCAGCACCCCGCTCTTGTGGAGCACCCCCACGTACACGCTCTCGCCGCTCGCCCGGGCCAGATCGTCCGTCCAGACCAGCGCGCGGGCGCGCAGCTCGTGCACGTCCAGGTAGCTGTTGCCCAGGCGCAGCAGCTCCGCCCCCAGCTGATAGCGGCCCGACACCGGGTCCTGCTCCACGAAACCCTCGGCCTGGAGGGTGCGCAGGATGCCGTGTGCGGTGCCCTTGGCCAGCCCCAGGGAGGAGGCCACGTCCGACAGGCCGTAGCGGCGCTCGCCCCCCGCCAGGAGTCGCAGCATCGCAGCGGCTCGCTCGAGCGACTGGATGTTCCGTGCCATCGGGCTGCCTCCTGCTGACGTGGTTCGACAATGCTGAACAGTATCGGTCGATGCCGACTCCGCGCATGGTGGGGAAACTGTTCGAGCCACGGCGAACCGGCCAGACCCGGTGAACCCCCGCGCACAGAATGCAGTCCGCCACGTGGGACACCCTCACCGGGGCCGGTCCCTCGCGGTTACCCTGACCGCGTGCACCCTTGACACAGAGGGGGTGCAAAGCCGACAGCCGTCGCATCCCAGGGAGCTCAACCATGGCCTCGTTGCCGAACCCGCCCGCCGCCGACACACAGACCCGTGCCGACGCCCTCCGGCAGGCGCTGGCCACCCGCGTGGTGGTCGCCGACGGAGCCATGGGGACGATGCTCCAGGCCCAGGACCCGACGATGGAGGACTTCGAGCAGCTGGAAGGCTGCAACGAGGTCCTGAACGCGACGCGCCCCGACATCGTGCGCACGGTCCACGAGGCCTACTTCTCCGTCGGCGTCGACTGCGTGGAGACCAACACCTTCGGCACGAACCTCTCCGCCCTGGTCGAGTACGACATCCCGCACCGCAACTTCGAGCTCTCCGAGGCGGGCGCGCGGATCGCGCGCGAGGTCGCGGACGAGTTCACGGCCTCGACGGGGCAGCAGCGCTGGGTGCTGGGCTCGATGGGCCCGGGCACCAAACTGCC
>NZ_JBITDP010000021.1:0-5531 GCF_044454405.1 Streptomyces sp. NPDC051555
GTCGCGTCGCTGCGCGATGTCGCTCCGCTCCACCCTTGACAGGCCACCCCGTCACGGAAAGCCAAGAACTGTCGGGCGGCCCCCGGGGGAAGGCAGGGGGGACCGGATCCTCCGCGACTGGATTCCGGGCAATGAGGCAGCGGCCCTGAGTGCGGCCTTGCCGCGCCCTCCGGGCGAACAGACGACGACCACAAGCGACAAGCACGCCCTCAGATCGCTACGTGCTTCTCCGAGAGAAGCGTCTGCGAGCTGTTGTGGGTGGGGGAGCGTCTTGCCTGATCTATCGATTTTCGATAGATTCACATCGTAAGTCGATGGGTTGATGGGTGGCTGGGAGGATGGGTCATGGGGAAATTGGCAGTGAGTGCGCTTCGAGCCGTGCTCGGGGTGTTGCTCACCGGCACCTTGCTCGTTCAGGTGGGGATGGTGTGGGTGCTGGTCACCGGCGCGGACGATGAGGCGCTCCCGCTGACTCCGCTGCGCGTGATCGTCGTCCTGGGCATGTTGGCGGCCCAGGTTGCCCTGGTCAGTGTGTGGCGGTTGGTGACGATGGTGCGACGTGGAACGGTCTTCTCCCACGCGGCCTTCCGATACGTGGACGCCGTGATCGGTGCGATCGTGGCGCTTTCCCTCCTGTGGTTCACGGTCACCGCGATCAACGCGCCCGACCAGCGTGAGGATCCCGGTGTCACCGTCATCATGGGCGGGATCGGCCTGGCCATCTTGGGTGTTGCGCTGATCGTGCTCGTGCTGCGGATGCTGCTCGCCCAAGCCGTCGCGCGCGACGTCGAAGCGTCGCAGATGCAGGCCGAGTTGGATGAGGTTATCTGATGCCGATCGTCGTCGACATCGACGTGATGTTGGCCAGGCGGAAGATGTCCGTGGGTGACCTCGCGGATCGGGTGGGAATCACCCCCGCCAATCTGGCAGTGCTCAAGAACGGCCGCGCCAAGGCGGTGCGCTTCGCGACACTCGCCGCACTCTGTGAGGCACTGGAATGTCAGCCGGGCGACCTGCTCCGCTGGGAGGGCGACGCCCCCACAGACGTCCACCAAGGGCACGTTCGAGGCGCACCTGCGGGCAGTGAGGGGTGAGAACTCGGCGAGACCGAGTAATGGGGGAGGCTGGTGACCGTCCACCCCGAGGCGTAGGTCGCAAACCAACATACAACGGGCATCTTGGAGGGGTATTGAGTCCCCGCCGTCACCTCACCCGACTCCTGCTCGGTGGGCCCGAGCTTCCCCCTCCCGCACCACTCACCGTCCCTCACCAGCCCAAATCAGCCCGCAGACGCTTCTCTCGGAGAAGCGCGTAGCGATCTGAAGGCGTGCTTGTGGCTTGGCGCTTGTGGTCGTTGTCTGTTCGCCCGGAGGGCGCGGCAGAGGCCGCACTCAGAGCCTCCGGCTCATCGCCCGGAACCCCGGTCGGTGGTCCAGGTCCCCCATGCCTTCCCCCGGGGGCCGCCCGACAGTTCTTGGCTTTCCGTGACGGGGTGGCCTGTCAAGGGTGGAGCGGAGCGACATCGCGCAGCGACGCGACGAAGGAGCGCCCTTGACAGGTCGCCCCGGCACGGAGAGACAGTCGAACTGACGGGCAGCCCCCGGAACCTCCCCGACCCCGCCCCACCCGAAGCCCCCGCCCCCGCGGCGAAGCCGCGCCCCCACCCCGCCCAGCCCCCAGCCCCCTCGCCCCCCTACACCAGCCCCCGACTCAACAACCGGGTCGTGCTGCCGTCGGGTTCGGGGATGTCCTTGGTGTGCGTGAAGCCGATGCGGGTCAACAGGGCCAGGGAGGCCGCGTTTTCCGCGGCGACCGTGGCGTGGACCTCGGTCAGGGCGAGGGTGGTGGTGGCGTACGCGATGAGCGCCTCGGCGATCTCGGTGCCAAGGCCCGCGCCCCAGGCGTCGGGGGAGAGGGCGTAGATGATCTCGTGGCCGCCGCTCTCGGGGGTGGGCTTGATTTCGGCGTGGCCCACGAGGCGGCCGTCACGGCGGACGGCCCAGACGTCGAAGAGCTTCGCGGCGTAGACCTTCGTGAAGATCCGCCCGAACAGGGCCCGGTTCTCGGCCTCCGGCACGGGCCCTTCGCCCATCCACCGCGACACCCGCTCGTCCTGGAACAGGGCGACGAAGTCCTCTTCGTCCTCGGGTGCGTACGGGTCCAGGGCGAGGCGTGCGGTGCGCAGGGAGGGAGTCACGCGCACCGACGCTACGCGCCCGCCAGCGCCCCTGGCCAGCGGGTTTAGGCGCGCCTGGTTCAGGCGTGTCGGGAGAGGGCCTCGCGGACGGCCTCGTCCGTGCGGGCCACGAGGGCGGTGCCGTCGTCGGCCGTGATGATCGGGCGCTGGATCAGCTTCGGGTGCGCCGCGAGCTGGGTGATCCAGCGGGCCCGCGCGGCGTCGGTCGCCTCGCGCGGCAGCTCCCGTACGCCGGTCTCCTTGGCGAGCGGGTCGGACGTACGGGTGATGTCCCACGGCTCCAGGCCGAGGCGGTCGAGCACCGCGCGGATCTCGTCCTCGGACGGTACGTCGTCCAGGTAGCGCCGCACCGTGTAGTCGGCGCCCTCGGCGTCGAGGAGGGTGAGCGCGCTGCGGCACTTCGAGCAGGCGGGGTTGATCCAGATCTCCATGGCCGAAGCCTAACGAGGGCGGTCTGGCCAGGGGCTTTTGTCAGTGGTCCCCAGTAAAATCGAAGAAGCACGACAGGAAGCCAACTACCGTTTGGGAGGCTGTAGATGGCCGCTGCCGCGATCATTTCTATGCCCAAGAAGAAGCCACTGCCCGCGGGTCTGCCCCGTGAGTGGTACGAGAGCCACAACCGCCGTCTCAAGGCGATGCGGCTGGCGATTTCCCTGCTCGACACGGGGACGTACGACGCCAAGCGCGCGACGAACCGGAAGATCCGGACGATGGCGGTGCGGGTGGGCATCCACCGGCCGTCCAACGTCACCTGCCGGATGGTCCGGACGTTCATCCGCCAAGCCGGCTGAGCCCCACCGGCCGTCGGTGACGGTGACCCCACTGCGAGCTACGAGCTACGGGCTACGAGCTACGGGCTACGGGCTACGCAGTCCCGGGGGCCTTCGGGAAGCTGACGCCGTATCCCTGCTCCTTGAGCCACGGCAGCAGCTTTCCGAGGGCCTCGACGGACTGGGTGTGGTCACCGTCGCCGTCGTCGAGGGCCAGGTCGACCACCTTTCCGCCGTCCTCGGCCGCGTGGACGAGGTCCGAGGAGACCAGGCCCGGGGCCGGGGCCTCGATGACGGAACCGTTGCTGCCCGGGCTGCCCGTCGCGCCGTCGGCGTCGTCGTCCGTGCCGAGGAAGACCGCGCCGGTCAGCAGCCCGGTGGCGGCCGCGACCGCCACGATCGCGGCCATGCGCCTCTTGTACTTGTGCGGTGCCCTCATGGTCGTTCCCCGGCTTCCGGATCGGTGATGGTGGTGGTGGGTGCGCTGTGATCACCGAGAGAAGCATGAGGAAAGGCCCAAATGGGTTGTTGTCGTTGTTTGGTCACATGATCAGGACCGAGTCGTCACCACCCCCCTTACCGCCCCGTCGCGGCTCCAGGGACGGCCAGGACGAGCAGTGCCACGTCGTCCCGCGGGCCGCCGTCGGTGAAGCGCACCAGGTCCCGCCAGACGGCCTCCGTCAGCCCCGCGAGGTCTGCCGGGGTGCCCGCCAGGAGCGCCGGCACCCGGTCGGCCAGCGGGTAGAACGCGCCGATCGCGTCCCGCGCCTCGGTCACCCCGTCCGTGTACAGCAGCAGCCGGTCGCCGGGGCGCAGGGCCGTGACGCCGATGTGGGGCGGGTCGAGGTCCCAGAGGCCCAGCCCGAGCGGGGGCCCCGGTTCCGCCGCCAGCTCGGTGACCGAGCCGTGGCGCAGCAGCAGGGCCGGCGGGTGACCGCAGGAGACGATCCGTACGAGGTCGAGCGCGGGCGGGAACTCCAGCAGCAGGGCGGTCGCGAACAGCTCGGTGTCCGAGGCGTTCTCGGCGTCGGTGCGCAGGCGCCGGTCCAGGCGGGCCGCGGCCGCCGCCAGGCCGGTGTCGTCGAGCACCGACTCGCGGAACGCGCCGAGCAGCGCCGCCACCGTGGCGACCGCGGCCAGCCCGTGTCCCTGGACGTCCCCGACGAGCGCGCGGACCCCGTGCGGGCCCGCCCGTACGTCGTACAGGTCACCGCCGACCAGGGTGCCGTGCTGGGCCGCCCGGTACAGCCCGGCGCACCGGACCGGGCCCACCTCGGGCGGTGCGGGCGGCAGCACGGCGAGCTGGGCCGCCTCCGCCACCGTCCGGACGCTGACCAGCTGGGCGTCCCGGCGTTTGCGCACCCAGGCGATGACCACGCTGAGCAGGCCGATCGCGGCCACGGTGGCGAGGTCGGTGCCCCGGGCGTGACCGACGCCGAGGCCCGGCAGGCCGAGCAGGGCCAGGACCAGGGCGGCGAAGAACGCGGTGCCGGTCGCTCCGTACGAGAACGCCGCCACCGGGGGCAGTCCGGCCAGGAAGAACCCCAGCTCCACGTTGCCGGGGGTCAGGGCCTGGGCGGCCACGAGCACCGCGAGGGCGACGGCGGGCGCGAAGCGGGCCCAGCGCGGCGGGGGCTCCCCGCGCAGCCAGCCAGCTTGCTCGCGTCCTCGTCTCACCTCTCCACCCTGGTGCCAGGGGCGTGGGCGCGCACGCCGGGCCGGCGCGTGCCGGAGAGTGGACCCGTGACGCACGATGACGAGGGATCGCAGAGCGGGGCCATCAGCACCCGGCTCAACTGGTTGCGGGCCGGGGTGCTCGGGGCCAACGACGGGATCATTTCCACGGCCGGGCTGGTGGTGGGCGTGGCCGGGGCGACGACGAGCCGCTCGGCCATCTTGGCGGCCGGGGTCGCCGGGCTGCTGGCGGGCTCGCTGTCGATGGCGGCGGGGGAGTACGTGTCCGTCAGCTCGCAGCGCGACTCGGAGCGGGCCGCGCTGGAGCTGGAGCGGCGGGAGCTGGCGGAGGATCCGGAGGCGGAGCTGGCGGAGCTGGCCGGGCTGCTGGAGGCGCGCGGCCTGAGCGAGGAGGTGGCGCTGGAGGCCGCGCAGCAGCTGACGGAACGGGACGCCTTGCGGGCGCACGCCCGGGTGGAGCTGGGGATCAACCCGGACGAGCTGGCGAACCCGTGGCACGCGGCGCTGGCGAGCCTGGTCGCGTTCACGATCGGGGCCGTGCTGCCGCTGCTGGCGATCGTGCTGCCGGGGGTGGGGTGGCGGGTGCCGGTGACGGTGGGGGCGGTGTTGTGCGCGCTTGCGCTGTGCGGGTGGGTGAGTGCGCGGTTGGGGGCGGCGGGGGTGTCGCGGGCGGTGCTTCGGAATGTGCTGGGCGGTGCGGTGGCCATGGCCGTGACCTACGCGGTCGGCACCTGGCTGGGTGCCACCTAGCCCTCGCCCTGGGCCGACCCATTTCTGCCCGGCCGAATCCAGCCTCGCCGGGGGGTTGGGGGGGGGGGGCGGGGGGGGCCCGGGGGGGGCCCCCCGGGGGGGGGGCCCGGCGGGGGCCG
>NZ_JBITDP010000021.1:5540-13463 GCF_044454405.1 Streptomyces sp. NPDC051555
GGGTGGGGGGGCGGGGGGGCGGGGGGCGCGCGGGCCCCCCCCCCCCCGCCCCCCCCGCCCCGCCGGCGGGGGGGGGGGGGGGCCCCCGGGCCCGGGCACGCGGCCCTCGGGCGAGGCTGGGTTCGGCTCCGCTGGAGTGGCCCCGGCCGGGCCGGGTTCGGCCGCCCGGACCCCCGCTTCGAGAACCGGCGGAGCCGAATCGGGCCTGGCGACGCCGGGATTGGGTTCGGCTGGGGGGAGGATGGGGGGATGCGGATCGTGGTCACCGGCTCGGCCGGGCTCATCGGAACGGCGCTCGTGCGCTCCCTGCGCAAGGACGGCCACGACATCGTGCGCCTAGTCCGCCGCACCTCCACCGCCCCGGACGAGGCCGAGTGGGACCCCCGCCGCGGCTACGTCGCCCCCGCCGCCCTGACCGGCAGCGAGGCCGTCGTGCACCTCGCCGGGGCCGGGGTCGGGGACCACCGCTGGTCGGCGAGCTACAAGCGGGAGATCCGGGACAGCCGCGTGCTCGGCACCACCGCGATCGCCACCGCCGTGGCGGCGATGGAGCGCCCGCCGTCCGTCCTGGTCTGCGGCAGCGCCATCGGCTACTACGGCGACACCGGCCGGCGGGCCGTGGACGAGAGCGCTCCGGCGGGCACCGGCTTCCTGCCCTCCGTCTGCGTGGAGTGGGAGGCCGCCGCCGCCCCCGCCGCGGCGGCCGGGGTGCGGACCGCCTTCGCCCGGACCGGGCTCGTCGTGGCGGCCGAGGGCGGCGCCTGGGGCAAGCTCTTCCCGGTGTTCCGGGCGGGGATCGGCGGCCGCCTCGGCGACGGCCGCCAGTACTGGTCGTACATCTCCCTGCACGACGAGATCGCGGCCCTGCGCCACCTGATCGTCACCCCGGAGCTGTCCGGCCCGGTGAACCTCACCGCTCCGGAGCCGCTGACCAACCGTGAGATCACCGCGGCCATGGGGCGCGTACTGCGGCGGCCGACGGTGTGCACCGTACCGGCGGCGGCGATGCGGATCGCGCTGGGCGAGTTCTCCGAGGACGTGCTGGGCAGCCAGCGGGTGCGGCCCGCGCGGCTGTTGGAGTCCGGGTTCGTCTTCCGCCACCCGGGGATCGACGAGGCGATCGGGGCGGCGCTGGCGCGTTCGTGAGCATCGGGGGCGCATTCGCGGGGGCGCGCCGACCGGCGGACGCCGCTCGGCGTGCGACCGTTTGTGACCCGCATGCGACCCGCGCATGTCCGCAGTGCGACCGGTATGCAACCGGAAACGTTCGGAAAAGCGCATCCAACTCGGGTTCTGCTGGAGCTGGTTGGGGGAAGGAGGACCAGACAAGCCGCGCCGACCTCGGGGAGGGGCACGTGCTCAGCAGCGCACACCGTGCAGACGTAGTCATCGTGGGAGCCGGAGTCTCAGGACTCGCGGCGGCACACCATCTGATCGCAGCGGGGGTCAGCGTCACCGTCCTGGAGGCCGCCGACGATCCCGGCGGCCGGATGGCCACCGAGCGGACCGGCGGATTCCGATTGGACCGGGTCGGTCAGCTCCTCAACACCTCGTATCCGGAACTGGCCCGCACACCCGGCCTGGAAAACCTGGTCCTGCGGCCCTTCGCACCCGGCGTCCTCGTCCACAGCGAGGGAAAACAGCTGAGGGCCGGCGCCCTCACACCGGCCCGCGCCCTCGCCAGCGGCTCGCTCGACCAGGCCCGGCTCAGCGCCGCGCTCGGTCGTCTCGCGGCCCTGCCCGAGGAGCGGATCCTGGCCCGTCCCGAACGCACCGCGCTCGCCGCGCTGCGCAGTCGGACCCTGCCTCCGCGCACGGTCGCCGGGGTCCTGCGACCCCTGCTCGCCACCCTGCTCTGCGATCCGGAGCTCACCACCTCCAGCCGGGTCGCCGACCTCGCGCTGCGCCGCTTCGCCCGCGGCCGCCTCGCGGTGCCCGAAGGCGGCGCCGCCGCCCTGCCCGCGCACCTGGCCGCCGGGCTGCCGCCCGGCACCGTGCGCACCGGCGTGCGCGTGCGCTCGGTGGCCACCAACCTGGTGACCACCGAGGAGCACGGCGACTTCGCCTGCCGCTCCGTCCTGCTCGCCACCGGCGCCCGCGCCGCGGCCGAGCTGCTGCCGGGCCTGCGCGTGCCCCGCTTCCACGAGATCACCGTCATCCACCACGTGACCACCGCCGAGCTGCCCTGGGACGGCTCGCTCCTGCTCGACGGCGACCCCCGGTGGCCGCTCGCGCACACCACCGTGATGAGCGCGGTCGACCCGAGCCGCGCCCCGGCCGGGCGCTCGCTCGTCAGCACCACCGTGCTCGGACCGCCGCCGCCCGCCCGGACGGTGGCCTCCCGCCTCGCCCGGCTCTACGAGACCTCCACCCGGGACTGGGAGCCGCTCGCCGTCCACCACACGCCCGAGGCCGTCCCGGCCATGCCCGCGCCGTACGACACGCGGCGCACGGTCCGGCTGCTCGCCGGGTTGTACGTGTGCGGCGACCACCGGGACACCAACACCGTGCAGGGCGCCCTGCACTCGGCGCGCCGCGCCACCACCGCCGTCCTGCGCGACTTCGGCATCCCGGTGCCGGTCGCGGAGCCCGTCGTACCGGCGGCTGCCTGAAACCACCCAGTGCGGGGCCCGGTCTCCCGAGGGGGACCGGGCCCCCGGCACGTCCGGGGTGCGCGGAGGTGCCGGGGGGCCGGCTACGACAGCGACGCCACCCGGTCCCGGTAGGTCCGCACGGCCGCCGCGTCCCGGTAGGGCTCCAACCGCCGCTCGAAGTCCCGTACGTACTCCACCGCGCGCACCGAGCGCATCTCCATCGCCTGCTGCGCCGCCTCCGCGCCCAGGGCGCACGCCTGGTCCAGCTCGCCCAGCCCCAGCCGCGCCGTGGCCAGCACCACCCGGCAGAAGAGCCGGGAGCGCGCGAAGCCCGGCGCGCGCAGCTGGAGCGAGCGCTCCGCGTGCTGCGCCGAGGCCCGGTACTGCTGGAGGTCGCGGTGGCAGTGCCCGAACTCGTCGGCCAGCTCCGCCTCGTCGAAGGTCCGCGCCCAGTGCGGTACGTCGTCCCCGGGCCGCGCGGCGCCGAGCGCGCGTTCCGCCCGGACGAGGGAGGCGGTGGCCGCCCGCACCTCGCCCAGTACCGCGTGCCCCCGCGCCTCCGCCGCGTGCAGCAGCCCCTGGACCACCTGGGGCGGGCCCGACCCGACGCCCTGCTGGGCGACCCGGGCCAGCTGTACGGCCTCCCGCCCGTGGCCGAGGTAGACCGCCTGGCGGCTCATGGTGACCAGGACGTAGGCGCCGTAGGGCCGGTCCCCGGCGGCCTGGGCGAGGCGCAGGGCCTGGACGAAGTAGCGCTGGGCCAGCCCGTGGGCGGCGATGTCGTAGGAGGTCCAGCCCGCGAGCCGGGTCAGGTCGGCGGCGGCCGCGAAGAGCCGCCGCCCGGAGTTCTCGCCGTAGGTGCCGCGCAGCATCGGCTCCGCCTCGTGCTCCAGGTAGCGCACCAGGGCCTGGCGGGCGTGACCGCCGCCGTAGGCGTGGTCGAGCGCCCGGAAGAGCTCGCCGACCGATCTGAGCGCGGCGATGTCCCCGGAGGTGACCCGTTGGCCGGGGCCCCGGTCGATCTGGCGCTGGCGGGGCACGGTCGACCGGTTCTGGGCCGGGATCCGCGAGGCGCCCGGGTCCGAGCCCCGGGCGACGCGCTCGTCGGCCCGGCCGATCAGCCAGTCCCGGCTGGGGACGACGAGTCCGGCCGGGGTGAAGGCGATCTTCCGCAGTTCGGCGTGCGAACCGGAGTCCTTGCGCCACAGGCCGCTCGCGATGTCCACGGCCTCCTCGGGGGTGGCCGCGAACTCCAGTCCCGCGTAGACCGGGGCGCAGGCGTCCAGGCCGAGGTCCTGCGCCGAGAGCCGCCGCCCGAGCCGCCGGGTGAACACTTCGGCGATCAGCGCCGGGGTGGTTCCGCGCGGCTGTTGTCCGCGCAGCCACCGGGTGACCGAGGTCTTGTCGTACCGCAGATCGAGACCGTGCTCCAGACCGAGCTGGTCCACGCGGCGGGCGAGCCCGGCATTGGAGAACCCGGCCTCGGCGATCAGTGCCGCGAGCTGCCGGTTGGGGACGCGCTGGGCTGGTCGTTCCGTCATCGGCTCCACGGTCTCCTGACGTGACGGACCGGTGTCCCGGCCCTGTGAACGGCGTGAATGTAGCGGCGAACACTGCCCGGACCGCCCCTTCTATCCCACATTCATCCGATCGTGCGAAGAACCGGGCAGGCCCTTTACGGACGGGTCCCGCATCCCCGCTTAAGCTGCGGGCATGACCCGCTGGCCCCACGAGTCGCACGCTGTACCGGAATCCACCGCACCGCTCCTCGCGCCCGAGATCACCGAGGCCGAGTGCCGCCGGTGCGGCACGCTGATCGCCGGGCTCGACGGGCGCTACGCCTGCGGTGTGTGCGGCTGGGTCAACGACCACTCCGAGGGCCACCGGCGGCTGCCGCGGGCCGACGAGGACCCGGACCGGCCCCCGCGGGGCCGCAAGCAGCCCCGCCGCCTCCCGGCCCCGCCGCCCGAGACGGCCTAGGCACCCGCCGCCCGAGCCCGCGCAGGCGCCTTCCGGGCCCCGTGCGGGGGCCCTGCCGGGCCGTCGAGGGGGCGCCGTACGCTGGGTGGGTGCGATATGGGTGCGATATGCACGCACAGCGGGTTTCAACGAGGAGGCGCTGCGGTGGCTGAGCTGCGGTTTGTCCATCTGGGCTTCGGTCCGGATGCCGTCGAGTACACCGAGGCTTGGGAAGAGCAGCGGCGCGTCCACGCCGCACGCTTCGCGGACGAGACCGAAGACACCTGTCTGCTGCTGGAGCACCTCCCGGTCTACACGGCGGGACGGCGCACGGCCGACAGCGAACGCCCCCTCGACGGCACCCCGGTGGTCGACGTGGACCGCGGCGGGAAGATCACCTGGCACGGCCCCGGCCAGCTCGTCGGCTACCCGATCATGAAGCTGCCCCGCCCGGTGGACGTGGTCGCCCACGTCCGGCGGTTGGAGGACGCGCTGATCCGCACCGCCGCCGACTTCGGCCTGGAGACCAGCCGGGTCGAGGGCCGCTCCGGCGTCTGGGTGCTCGGCGACCCCGTCGAGGACCGCCCCAAGCTCGGCGGGCTGTCGCTCGACTTCGACCCGAGGCTCGCGGACGAGGAGTTCGACCCCCGGCTGAACGGGCCGGAGTACGCGCCGTCCAACGCCGGCCAGCGCCGCGAGGACCGCAAGCTCGCCGCCATCGGCATCCGCGTCGCCAAGGGCGTCACGATGCACGGCTTCGCGATCAACGTGAACCCCGACAACACCTGGTTCGACCGGATCGTCCCCTGTGGCATCCGCGACGCCGGTGTGACCTCGCTCTCGTACGAACTGGGCCGCGAGATCACCATCGCCGAGGTGCTGCCGGTCATCGAGGGCCACCTGAGGGACGTCCTGGAGGGCGCCGACCCGCGGCCGCGCGTCATCGAGCCCGCGGCCTCCTAGACCGGGGGGAGCCCCGGGGGAGCCGCGGGGGAATGCGTCCGGCCGCCCGCAGGTTGGCCGACGTAAGAACGTATGAATTTACGGGCGTACCCTGGTGGGCGCCGAAGAATCGAAGTCACAGGGAGCCGGTCGTGTCCGCAGTCGCACCCGACGGACGCAAGATGCTGCGCCTGGAGGTCCGTAACGCCCAGACGCCCATCGAGCGCAAGCCCGAGTGGATCAAGACCCGGGCGAAGATGGGTCCCGAGTACACCAAGATGCAGGCCCTGGTGAAGGGCGAAGGACTGCACACGGTGTGCCAGGAAGCCGGCTGTCCGAACATCTACGAATGCTGGGAGGACCGCGAGGCCACCTTCCTCATCGGTGGCGACCAGTGCACCCGGCGCTGCGACTTCTGCCAGATCGACACGGGCAAGCCCGAGGCGCTGGACCGTGACGAGCCGCGCCGCGTGGGCGAGTCCGTGGTCACCATGGACCTGAACTACGCCACCATCACCGGTGTCGCCCGCGACGACCTGCCGGACGGCGGCGCCTGGCTCTACGCCGAGACCGTGCGCCAGATCCACCAGCAGACGGCGGAGCGCGCCGGCGGCCACACCAAGGTCGAGCTGCTCGCCCCCGACTTCAACGCGGTGCCGGAGCTGCTGGAAGAGGTCTTCGCCTCCCGCCCCGAGGTCTTCGCGCACAACGTCGAGACGGTCCCGCGCATCTTCAAGCGGATCCGCCCCGGTTTCCGCTACGAGCGCTCGCTCGACGTGATCACCAAGGCGCGCGAGTACGGCCTGGTGACCAAGTCGAACCTGATCCTCGGCATGGGCGAGGAGCGCGAGGAAGTCACCCAGGCGCTCAAGGACCTGCACACCGCGGGTTGCGAACTCATCACGATCACCCAGTACCTGCGGCCCTCGTCGCGGCACCACCCCGTGGAGCGGTGGGTGAAGCCGGCCGAGTTCGTGGAGCTGGCGAAGGAGGCCGAGGACATCGGTTTCTCCGGCGTGATGTCGGGTCCGCTGGTGCGCTCCTCGTACCGCGCGGGCCGGCTGTACCAGCAGGCGATGGACCACCGGACGACTGTGTGAATTCGCGCACAAAGTCCTACTGAGCAGTAACACCACGGCGACGCGGCCCCTAGGCTCCCTCAAGGGAGACACCTGGCGGGCCGCGTCAATGTTTCATCATCGTTTGACCAGTCGGTCATGCCCTGGTAACACCAATCAGTGACGCTGGCTCCACGCACCGCACACGGCGCGCACGCACGGCGCATGCGCGGCGCACGCGCCGCACCCGCACGGCACCCACGAAGTTCCACCGGAACCGCGAAGCTCCACCGACGAGAGCACCAGAGAGGGATCGACATGCAGGCCGCGCCCGTTCGCGCCATCGCCATCCCGTCGTTCACCGACGCCTTCCGGGGCATCGAGTCGCTGCTCATGAGCGGCGCCCGTCGCAACGCCTGGACGGCGGTGCTGGAGGACCGCCGCAGGGCCAAGGACCGCGTCGAAACCGAGCACGTACTCGAGGCCGCGGCGACCCGGACTCCGCAGGCCACGTAAACTTCGCTGCATGGCGAGGAAGTCAAACGCAGAGACTGCTGCGAACCCCGGGCGACTGAAGCAGATCGCCCTGACGTACAAGATGACCCGTAAGGCCGACCCGAAGGTCGGTCTCATCGTCGCGGGCGTGGGAATCGTCACCTTTGGTGTCGTCCTCGGGATCGGCTTCCTGATCGGCTACCCGGTCTATCTGGGCATCCTGGGATTCCTGGTCGCCTTCCTGGCGATGGCGATCATCTTCGGCCGGCGTGCCGAGGCCGCTGCCTTCGGGCAGATGGAGGGCCAGCCGGGCGCCGCCGCGGCGGTCCTGGACAACGTGGGACGGGGATGGACCACCACCCCCGCCATCGCGATGAGCCGCCAGCAGGACATCGTGCACCGCGCGGTCGGCAAGGCCGGCGTCGTGCTGGTCGCCGAGGGCAACCCGAACCGGGTCAAGAGCCTGCTCGCCGCCGAGAAGAAGAAGATGAAGCGCGTCATGCCGGAGATCCCGGTGCACGACATCATCGTCGGCACGGGCGAGGGCGAGGTGCCGCTCAAGAAGGTGCGCACGACGCTGCTCAAGCTGCCGCGCGTGCTCGCGGGCCCGCAGATCACCGAGGTGAACGACAAGCTGCGCGCCATGGGCGACCTGATGAGCAACATGCCCATCCCCAAGGGGCCCATGCCGGGACGCGGCGCCCGGGGCGGTCAGCGGCCGCCGCGCGGCTGACCCGTATTGCATACAAGACATACAAGTGGGGGGGGGGGGCGCGGGGGGGCGGGGGGGGGCGGCGGGGGGGGGGGCCCGGGGGGGGGGGGGGTCTTCGGGAGGGGGCGGGGGCGTTGCGGAGAGGACACCGACGCTGCGCTAA
>NZ_JBITDP010000021.1:13473-67346 GCF_044454405.1 Streptomyces sp. NPDC051555
CCCGGGGCCCCCCGGGGGCCCGGGGCGGCGGGGGGGGCCCGGCGCCCCCCGGGGGGGCCCCCCTTCGCCCAAAAAAACCAACCCGGGGGGCCCCCCCCGCCCCGCGCGGGGGGCCCCCCCACTTCGCGTGCCGGGTGCTCGGGTGCTTCTTCGCGTGCCGGGCCCTTCGGGCTCCCGCTCCGCCTCAGATGCGGACCTGGACGGCGCGCGCGAGGCGGTCGTGCAGGCCGCGGGCGTCGCGGTCCCAGATGACCGCCGGGATGACCAGGGCCAGCAGCAGGGTGCGCAGCACCACACGGCCGAAGCCGAGGCGCCCGCCGTTCTCCGAGATCACCCGGAGGCCAAGGATCCGCTTGCCGGGGGTGAAGCCCACGGTGCCCACGGTCAGGACCGCCAGGGCCACGAAGAGCCCCAGGGTCCAGTTGCCCGTCGCGGTCGACTCGCCGTGCGTGATCAGCCCGTACGTGATGACCAGGCAGCCGGTCCAGTCGATGGCCACGGCGGCCAGCCGACGGCCGAAGCGGGCCACGGAGCCCGGGCCCTCCTTGGGAAGGCCCAGCTGCTGGCCCGGGTAGCCGAAGTCGGCGCCCATGTCCTCGGCGGCCGCGCGGGGGCCGGAGAGCCACGATCCGATTGCTTGCCTGTTGTCCACCCGACCACGGTACCCGTGGTGCTCCCACGGCCTCCGCCGGGACCCTGGTTAACTTGTGCGAAACAAATGGGTCATGCTTGAGAAATCCCGTCTGCTTATGGTCGGGTCAGCGTGCGGCACCGCACTGACGCACCACGAGCTATACAACCCGTCCCTCCCCCGGGGCCGGGAGTAGGAGGAGTTGGATGTTCCAGAACGCCGACGAAGTGAAGAAGTACATCGCAGACAACGACGTCAAGATGGTCGACGTCCGTTTCTGTGACCTGCCCGGCGTGATGCAGCACTTCACGATCCCCGCAGGCGTCTTCAACCCGGACGATGAACTGGCCTTCGACGGCTCCTCGATCCGCGGCTTCCAGGCGATCCACGAGTCCGACATGGCGCTGCGCGCGGACCTGTCGACGGCTCGACTGGACCCGTTCCGTCGTGACAAGACGCTGAACATCAACTTCTTCATCCACGACCCGATCACGGGCGAGGCCTACAGCCGCGACCCGCGCAACATCGCGAAGAAGGCCGAGGCGTACCTCGCCTCCACCGGCATCGCCGACACCGCGTACTTCGGCCCCGAGGCCGAGTTCTACGTGTTCGACAACGTGCGCTTCGCGACCTCCGCGAACGAGAGCTTCTACCACATCGACTCCGAGGCCGGCGCCTGGAACACGGGCTCGACCGAGAACAACCGCGGCTACAAGGTCCGCTACAAGGGCGGTTACTTCCCCGTCGCCCCGGTCGACCACTTCGCCGACCTGCGCGCCGAGATCTCCCTCGAACTGGACGCCCAGGGCCTCCAGGTCGAGCGCCAGCACCACGAGGTCGGCACCGGTGGCCAGGCCGAGATCAACTACAAGTTCAACACGCTGCTCGCCGCGGCCGACGACCTGATGCTCTTCAAGTACATCGTGAAGAACGTCGCCTGGCGCAACGGCAAGACCGCGACCTTCATGCCGAAGCCGATCTTCGGCGACAACGGCTCGGGCATGCACGTGCACCAGTCGCTGTGGGCGAACGGCGACCCGCTGTTCTACGACGAGGCCGGCTACGCGGGCCTGTCGGACACCGCCCGCTACTACATCGGCGGCATCCTCAAGCACGCGCCGTCGCTGCTGGCGTTCACCAACCCGACGGTGAACTCCTACCACCGCCTGGTGCCCGGCTTCGAGGCCCCGGTCAACATGGTCTACTCGCAGCGCAACCGCTCCGCCGCGATGCGCATCCCGATCACGGGCTCGAACCCGAAGGCCAAGCGCGTCGAGTTCCGCGCCCCGGACCCGTCGTCCAACCCGTACCTCGCCTTCTCGGCGCTGCTCCTCGCGGGCCTCGACGGCGTGAAGAACAAGATCGAGCCGATGGAGCCGATCGACAAGGACCTCTACGAGCTCTCGCCCGACGAGCACGCGAGCGTCCCGCAGGTCCCGACCTCCCTCGACGCCGTGCTGCGCGCGCTGGAGGAGGACAACGAGTACCTCCAGGCCGGTGGCGTCTTCACGTCCGACCTGATCGAGACCTGGATCGACTACAAGCGCACCCACGAGATCGCCCCGATCGCCCTGCGCCCGCACCCGCACGAGTTCGAGCTGTACTTCGACCTCTAAGCCGCGCCGCACCACCAGCAAGGGCCGCCGCCCCGGACACCGGGTCGGCGGCCCTTCGCCGTGCTGGAGGGCGGCCCTCGGGCGGGCGACCCGGACGCGCGTCGGGTCAGAGGGCGTCGGGCGCCCTCTTGTACCACTCGGTGATCACCTTGGTCAGGTGGACGATGTTCTGCTGGCGCATGATCGGGGCGGAAGCGCTCCGCTCGAAGTCGTCGGTGGCCGCAGTGGTGCGCCAGATGCTCTGGTCGGTGATCGGCGCGGTCATGTGCCGGTCGAGGCGCTTGAAGAACTCCAGCACGTCCCCGTCCTCGACGCCGTCCTCCCGCAGGTTGCGGTACACGCCGCCCAGGACCCGGAGCATGCCCACGGAGCCGAGGAGCGAGGAGCCGCGCAGCTGCATGGCCTTCGTGGGGGCAGCAGGAGGTTCGTTGCTGCGCTTCTCGGCGAGCGAGGGATGGTAGTTGTCCACGTCCTCCTCGGTGATCTCGGCCAGTGAGATGAAGGCCGTGGAGATCACGTCGAGGAAGCTGCGGACGCTCTCGATGACCTCGCTGTCGGTCATCGACTCCATCTTCTTGCCCGAGCGGCCGCCCGGGCCGGCGATGACGGCGCGCGTCATGTCCGCGACGTGCTTGGCGCCCATCAGGTTCCGGTTGGTCAGCGTCATGCGGTCGCGCTCGATGTCGATCTTCCCCGCGAAGAGCGGGTGGGCGACGATGTCGGTGAGCGTGCGATTGGCGATGCGCGACGTGTCGAAACGGGCCCGGACGGCGCCGGAGATGCCCTTTGCGTTGTCGGCCACGTCCACGAACATCTGCTGGCCGCGGATGCCGTCCGACTCCACGTAGATGTCGACGCCCACGAACTCCCGCTTGAGGCGGTCCAACCGGACGAGCAACGCCTGGCGTTCGTCGTCCAGTTTCAGCTTCTTCGCTTCCCCGGCGCGGACCATCTCGCGGTCGACGCGTGCGACCTCGTCCGTGATCTGCTTCTTCTCCAGGTACACGCCCAGAACGCGGTGCTGGCCGTCGATCGTTATCAGGCGGCCGATGCCGCCGATGGCCCACGGGACCGTGAGGTAGCCGATCGTGCCGTCCGGGCTGATCTGCTCGAAGCGGCATCCGCCGGTGTCCCGGATCAGCAGGGCGGGTGCCACCCAGCCGGGGTTCGCGGCGAGGTACTCGCCGAACTTCTTCGCGTGGAGGGGATCCACCTTCCGGTTGTCCGGGTCGGGCTTGCTCGGATCGGGGATCGGCAGGATCACCGGCAGCTCGGACAGCGGTATGCGGGTCGTGTAGACGGTACGACCTCCCTGGGTGGTGCATATGGCCAGGTAGGTGGATTCCTCGCGCGTCAGCGACAGGCGCGAGGGGTCGACGGTAATGCTCACCGGCAACGGCCTTTCTGGAAAGCGTTGTTGTGACCCATGTGTGACAAGAGGTGACTCTATGGAGCTGTCTGACGGAGCGTCAAGGTGATCTCTGTATTTCGTGGATCAGCTCGTGGGGACCTCCGTACGGCCGGCAGGATCATGTTCGGGGGCGAGCGGCAGGACGTACTCGGCGGCCAGTTTGGCGAGGTGCAGGGGGAGCGGCCGGGCCAGCGGGACGTAGTCGTCGTGGAAGCGGAGCTGGTGGACGAGGGTCGCCCACTCGGCGGGCCGGTCGGGCGCGACGTCCTCGCGTCCCGCGTCCTTCAATGCCTGCTCGGACAGGCAGCCGAGGACGGTCAGCTCCAGGTACAGCGGGTTCCAGGCCGTCTTGCCCGGAGCGGTACGGCCCTGCGCCGTGGGGGCCAGCTTCATCAGTCCCTTCGGGAGCGTGGCCGTGTGGGGCACGTCCGCGGTGCTGGCGAAGACGCGCTGGTCGGGATCCAGTAGCCCCCACACGCCCTTGGCGAAGCCCACCTTGTCCTTGCCGTCGTGGGCGTACCACTCGGGGACCTCCTCCCGTCCGTTCTTGTCCCGGGTGAGGACGACCCGCAGGTCGGGGCCGTGCACGGCGAGCCGCTGGCCGGGACCGGAGCCGAAGCCCAGGCCGTCCCGCACCAGGGCCCCGTTGTACAGGCCCGGCCAGCACTGGCGGAGGTTGCCCGAGTTCACCACGAGGAGTGTCGGCCGGTCCCGGAGCTGGTAGAGCAACGTCCTGATCTGCCGTTCCGCTTCGGCCTGCCACTGTTGCTCCGAACCGCGGATGGTGCCCACGGTGGCCGCCGTGTCCGGTACCGCCGCCAGGGAGAGCATCAGTTCCGGATACGGGACCCACGCGGCCCGGGCCGGATCCCAGCCGTCGATGGCGCCCCGAGCTCCGTCCGGACGGACCCGGACCGCGACCAGCCGCCGCACGGCGCAGCGGGTAGGGCCCTTGCGGGTGTACCGGACGAGCCACAGGCCGACGTACTGGAGGTCCCCGGGGATACCCGCTCCCACCCGGTGCGCGGGGGGCGCCGTCGCGCCGAGCTGGCGGAAGGCGTCGAGCCACGTCCACCGGGCCCGGTGGTTCAAGAGCTCGTCCGCGTCCTCGCGCAGGTTGATGAACTGGCTGAGCCGGCCCGTGCGGGCGCAGGCGATGCGCAGCGCGTGCTTGGGATCGGTGTCCGTCGGATGGAACCGTTCCTTGTCGGCCAGCTCGATGATTGCCAGCCCGCGTGCACCGTCCAACGGCGGGACGCGGTCCGCGACCATGGCGCAGCGCAGGCCCGCGGATTCGGCGAAGCGGACCGACCGAGGACCCTTGCCCGGGATGTCGAGCCCCTCGGCCACGGAACCCGCCGGTTGGGCACGGACCGTGACGTCGATGCCCGGGGCCTGCCACCGCCAGCTCTCCGCGGTGGTCTCCTTCCCCTTGATGCCCGGTGGCAGCCCGATCAGCTCCGGCAGCGCGGTCAGCAGCGCGTTCACGGTGCGCGGGGACTGCCAGAAGACGTCGATCTCCAGCGGACCGCCCCCCAGGGTGGCCGCCAGCGCCTCCCGGCGGCCGAGCGCGAGCTGGGCCTCCCGGGTCTCCCGCGCGTCGGGCGTCGTGGGCCGGGGCAACAGGGACGGCGTGTTGCTGCGGGTGACCCGGGTCAGGTCGGGGATGCGGCGCATCATCGGCCGGAGCCCCTCCTCGACCCAGGCATCCAGTTGCGAACGCTCCTTGGGCATGAGCCCGGAGCCGACTTCGTGGGTGCCGAGCACCGGGCTGTAGACGATCCCGGCAGCGATGTCCCCGCTGCCCCTGAGCCACTTCCCGGGATCCTGGAACAGCTCGTCGGGCTCCGGGTAGCGGCGGACGATGTCCAACTCGGGAAGGAGCAGGGAGGGGCTGCGGCGGCGCCAGGCGAGCTGCCGGCGGCCGCGGTCGAAGTACAGCCCGTTGCCGATCAGCCGGTGGCCCTTGTCGGGACCGTCCGGCCACGGCAGCGGAGCGTCCAACAGCACCGTGGCACCGCGGAATTCGCGGGGCCGGATCGACAGGGAGGTGGCCCAGCGCCGGATGCTGGTGGAGACGTGCACGCGGAAGCGCTCGGTGAACGGGACCGTGTGCACGGTGATGCCGACCAAGGCGGAGTAGTACCAGCTCCGCTTCCGGTGCTCGTACTGCTGTGGCGGCCAGGACACCAGGTCGACGCCCGTGTCGGTGCTCACGACCCGGAAGTTCAGTTCGCTGCCCTGGGCGCGGTAGGGGCGTTCTGCGAGACGGAAGGCGATCCACTCCGGCAGCAGGCCGTACAGCTGCCGAGCGGGTTCGGCCGTGCCGCCGGGCGACAGGGACGACTCGGTCAGGTCGAGCGGCTCGGTCCGCCACGGCTGGAGCCCGTCCGTGACCGACTCCAGCACCTGGAACAGTTCCTCCTCCGCCCCCGCATCGTCCGCCGCGTCCGCGTCCGCATCCTCGGTGTCTGCGGAGCCGCGGGTGAAACCGGCGGCCCACGAGCCGACCAGCGCGGCGATGACTTCACGGGGCACCGGCTCGCGGGCGTAGAGCCAGGGGACCCGGCCGTCTGCTCCGACGCCCTTGGCCGTGGCGATCACGCCCGGCGCCAGAGCGGAGAGCAGGGTGTTGAGCCGACGCACGGGGAGCTGGAGGGGGTGGTCGCGGGAGGTGTGTGCGCGGGAGGTGTGTCCGCGGGCGTACAGGCCGGTGAGCCGGGTGTGGAGTTCCGGCCCGAAGGCCAGCACGCTGGGCTGCACGAGCCAGGGCCCGTGGGCGGGATCGGCTTCATAGGCGGTCGTCCGAATGGTTTGGTACATGCGGGTGCTCCCGACGTCGTGGGATAGCGGGGACTACGCGGACTCGGCCGGGTGCAGGCACCGGCCGAGCATCTGCCACAGCGGCGCGTAGAGGGCGTGGACGATGAACCGGTCGTCCGGCGGGACGTCCGTGCCGTCCGTGAAGTACGGCCGCAGTACGGCCAGGACGCTGTGCAGGAGACTGGACTCGTGGTCATCGGCGGACGGCGGGTCGGCGGCCCGACGGGGAGCGAACGCGGCGTCCACGAAGACCACCCTGGCCGGTACGCCACCGCGCACCAGTCGGCCGATGACCTGCCACATCAACACCAGCAGGTCCCAGGTGACCGGTACGCGCTCGTCGCCGAGGCGGCTCCAGGCCATGCTGCGCTGGAGGACCTGGTACCAGCGGGCCCGGGCCTGGCGCCGGACCTCGTCGGCACCCTCGTCGACGGTGCTGCCACTGCGGACCCAGCGCTCGAAGTCGCCGCCGTCCACCGCCCGTACGATCCAGTCGTTGATCGCGTAGACGGCGAGCATCAGGTCGTGGGGGTGCGGGTTGGGGCGGGCGAGGAAGTACACCGTGCCGATGGCGGCCACGTCGTCCTCGTTGAGGATGTTGTGACCGCGTTCCACGGCCAGCAGCGGGGCGACCAGAACGTCCGCGCAGCTGTCCCGGAGCCGTTCGACGTCGCCCCGCCGCAGCGTCCTGGCGTACTGGCCGCCCTCGTGGGGTTCGTCCTCGAACTCCTCGTCGTCCGAGACCAGGCGCAGGACGCGGTCCTTCCACCGGGAGTTGAGGTTGTGCAAGGTGTCGGCCACCACCCGCGCCTCCTCGTAACTGCCCACGAGGAGCAGGATCTGGTCCCGCCTGCTCGACACTTCCCGGAGTTCCCGCTCCAGCGGTCCTCCGTGCTCCTTGCCCTGTTCGATGCCGGCTCCCAGCCACCGGGCGATGCGGCGCAGCTTCTCCGGTCGGTCCTCGGGGTCCGTGCCGGAAACCCGTAGGTACTCGCCGTCCTCCTCGATGAACTCGAACCGCATCGTGCTCTCCCGGGCGAGCCGCTCGGTCATGGCGGCCGGAGGCTGGATGACCACGCCCACCTCGACCGGGACGTGGTAGCGACTGGACCGGCCGGCCCAGCTGCTGGCGGACATCAGCAGGACGTGCGCGCCCGGCCGCCCGTCGGCCGCTGCCATTTTCGGCATGGCGCGGAGCAGTTCCCGGCCGACGCCGCTGCACCGGAAGAACTTCAGCTCCCCGCTGCGGATCCCGCCCTCGTCCTGACCCTCGACCTGGAACTGGAAACCCAGCACGTTGCCCATCGGTGCTTCGGGCACCACGGGCGCGTAGTCGACGGGGCGGCGGTACATCGAGTTGAAGCCCAGGTTGAGGGCGGCCTCGACGCGCGGCCACATGGCGTTGATGAGGGCGAGCTTCGGTTCGAGGGCGGCCAGGAGGAGGGTGAATTCGAAGCGCTTGCCCATTTCCGCGTGCCACTCGTCGGGGGACTGCGGCAGCGGGAGGTCCTTCTTGTAGCGGCGGCTTCCCGCGCGTCGCTCGGCCGACTTCCTCTCCCGTGCGGCGAGCTGCTCCGCGTACCGGGCCCGTTTGGCCGCGAGGAAGTTCTTGTCGATCGCGAAGACGCGGTCCATAACCTTCATGAGCTGCCGGCGGGTGTGCTCCGGAGTGTTGGTGTGCATGATCGCGTTGAGCAGTTCCGTCAGGTCCGCGAACCGTTCCGTGGTGGACCGTCGCCGGTCGCCGAACGGGTTGTCCCGGAAGGCGTCCAGCTTCTTGCCGAGTGCCTCTCTCGCGGACGTCTGAGCCTCCGTGCTCGCGTTCGACGCGTCCGCCGGCGGGTAGCGTTCGTCGAGCAGTCCCAGCTGGAGCGTCCACGCGCTGAAGTAGCCGGTCCGCACCCAGGACCGCAGCCCGTGGTCCGCGACGAGCATGGCGAAGAGCCGGTCCGTGGCCTGGGTCGCGGTGTTCAACGAGGCGATGAAGTTCTCCACGTCGCGGTCCGAGAGCTGGATCCGCCCGCCCACGGACAGTTCTCGGATCTTGTGGCCGCTCAGCTTGTCGATGAAGCCCTCTTCGTCCGTTCCCGCGAGCAGTACCGCGGGCGCGAACATCTGGTCGAGCTGCATCTGGACCCGGTCGGCCTCGTCGACGATGACCAGATCGCTCCGGCGGCAGGCCAGTTCCAGATAGCGGATCCGTTCGCCGTTCTGCGGGCGGGGCGGCTCCGCATCGACCAGACCGGCGGGCGTGGTCACCCAGATGTCGGCGGACACCAGCTCCCGGGCGGCGTGGTGCCGTGGGCACGACGACCAGAGCGGACAGCTGACCGACTCCTTCTGCCAATCCGGGTCCCGCCGGTCCCGCCGTCCCGGCGCCGCCCGGCGGGACGGCGCGTGCAGGTTGTTGCAGGGGGCCTCGCCGAAGCCGAGCACGTCGCCGCCGGTGTCGCCCCGGCGCAGCGCGTTCAGGGTGCAGGCGCTGCTCAGGTACGCGAAGGAGGAATCGGTGTGGGCGAGCAGCCGGTGTTCGCCCTGTCCCGCCAGTCGGCGGTGCAGTCGCTGGGCATGGCGCTCCCGCCCTGCCGCACCGAGGATCGGGGCGGCGCCGTTGCCGGTGTAGACGTTGTAGAGCTTGGTCAATTTGAGGACGTCGGCCACGTCGCTGACGACCACGGTGGTCCGCTTCGCACACCGGGTGGCCAGATGTACGGCGATGACGTCCCTCAGGGTGCTCTTGCCCGACCCGACGATGCCGAGCAGGTGCTGGACGCCGTCCACCGTGAAGGAATCCGACGGTTCGAACCCGGCCGCGGTGCGGACCGAGAGGACGAGCGGGGCGAGCCGGGCGGCCCACTGCCTGTCCTCGACGGTGTCCATCCAGGCCGCGGTACGGATCAGCTCGCCGAGGGTGAAGGTCAGCGGCTCGCCACCACCAGGAGGCGGTCGGTCCACGTCGTGGGCGATCAGCGGCGCCTGTGGAAGCTGCGGCAGGTCCACCACGGCCATGCTGCGGCTGAGGGGGAAGGCGTACGTGCCTTCCCCGGCCTGCGCCGGACGGACACCCGCGAGGGGCGGGGCCACCCGCAGCACCTCGTCGTAGTCCTGCCAGCGGCGTCCCGCCACCGAGACCTCGCGGCGCACCGCCGGCCGGTCGGGGTCCGTCACGTCGAAGCCGCGCAGGGCGGGAGCGAGCTTCTGGTAGCGCTCCAGCGCGTCGCGCCACGCCCTGCGGCGCCCCAGGGTCCACAGCGAGTGGCGGGCGACGCGCTGCTGCTGTTCGACGGCCTGCGGGTGTCCCACGCCCCACGCCGAGGCGAACGGGTAGCCGCTGAAGAGCACCCAGGCGTGGGTGGCGGGGCTGCCCGGCATCAGCCGCTGCTGGAAGTGCAGGCCGATCTCGACCTGGCACATGTCCCTCAGTTCGGGGCCGCTCGCAGAGAGGCCGGAGAACCGGGCGAGGCCCGACAGGGATTCGTACAGGGGGCCGTTGACGTCACGCATCCGGCGACTCCGTTCCGTTCGGCTTCTTGGGCGAGTCGGTCAGCCGACCCGGCAGGTCCTCGGGAGTGCTCAGCACCACGTCCTGCGCGACGTCGTCACCGATCGCCGCGGCGAAGGCGGTGCGGTACCCGGGCGCGTCCCAGGCCCACCGGGGTACGACGGCCAGCAGCGGCCCGCCGTGGGCAGCACGGTCTTCCCGTACCCGGGCGGCGAGCAGGGCGGGCTGGCGGCGGTCGTAGGCGCGCACGAGCCAGGTCCTGCCGACCCGGCCCCGCACGACATGGCCGCCCAGCCCGGCCCCCGCGAACTCGTACGGCACTTCGGCGCGGGTCAGCTCGCTCAGCGCGGCCTGCTCGGTGTGCCACGGGAGCGAGAGGAAGGCGCGCAGGCTCGGCCGGAGGATCTTGGCCAGCCCCGCTTGGCGGACCGTTTCGGGCGGCACGTCCGCCGGGCAGGCCTCGCCTTCGCACCACACGCCGGTGCTGCCGTCCCGGCGCCCCTCCGAGCGGTACGGGAGACCGCAGGTGCCACACAGCTCCAGGTCACCGTCGGTGAGGAGAGAAGCCGGCACCCGCTCGTAGAGGTCGCTGATGCTCGTCCAGACGGCCGTGTTCCACGAGGGCTGTATGCGGTGGCGCCGCGTGATCACGGGGTGCTGCGCGAGGAAGAGACGGCGGCGGCGATGGCGTTCGACCGGTCCGCGCCGTACCGCGGGCTCCGCGAGCAGCTGCACCGCTTCCTGCTCGACCTCTCCCTGCGGACCGTGGGAAGCGAGTTCCAGACATGATCGACTGGGCATCGCGCCGACGGCATCGACGAGCGTCGTCCCCGGGTCCACGAGGGTGTCCGGGACCTGGAACAACGGATCGCCCGCAGGGACGTCCCGGCACCACTCGATCAGCTCCGGCACGCCCTTCGGCGGTGGCAGACCGCGGCGGATGCAGTACAAGCCGGTGCGGTCCAGCACCAGCTGGACGCGGCGGGGGTAGGGCAGCGAGAAGGAACGCAGGCGGTCCTGGTCCGCCAGTTCGACCACGATCCTCGCGAGTGCGGTGTAGAGCGCTGTGCCGGAGGGGTCCGGTTCGGGGGGCGTCAAGCGAGGACCTCCTGAGCGGCGCGCTGCGTCGGCGCGCCCGCTCCGGCGGCGTTCGCCGGGCACCAGCGCGCGACCTCGCACCGGGAGCACTCGGTGCCCGGGGCGGCCCGGAAGGCGTCGTCGCGGTACCAGTCGGTCACCAGGGAGGCCACGATCTGCTCCGCCGAGCTCCGCACCGCCGGCACGAACGGGTCGATGATCTCCAGATCCGCTCCGTCGGGGCGCAGCACCTCCAGTTCGACGCGGGCGCGCGCGCGTGTTCCGCCGAGATCGCCGCGAGCGAGCAGCAGGACTCCCAGGGCCAGTTGGGGATGGCGGACGAGCAGGTCGTCGGCGGCGCGGTAGTTGCTCGCGGAGGTCTTGGTCTCGCGCCACACCCAGGAGCCGCCGTCCCGGTAGAGGAGGTCCGGTGCCGCGATCACCACCACGTCGGCCGCGGTGTCGTGGCGCACGACACGGGCCTCGGCGCGCACGTCGGTCCGGTCCCCGGCGAAACGCATGGGGCACACGACCGCGTGCCGCTGGAGCAGGAGCCGTCCGAGCGTGCGCTCTTGGGGGCCGAGCGCGTAGGTGTCGGGCACCCAGTCCTCGGGCACGTCGTCGGTGCAGGTCCGCAGCGGACCGCTGCCATGCTGCTGGGCGAGGTACGCGTGCACCGCCCGGCCCCGTTCGGCCGCCGAGCTGCGTTCCACGGCGTCGGCGGTGGGCAGCCGCAGCCGACGGAAGTGGTCACGGGCCGGACAGGCCCGGTAGTTGCGGCCGTTGGTCACCGACCAGCTCCGCCGGGGGCGGCCCGTACCGCTGATGCCGAGGAGGCCGGGGGCCTTGCGCAGGGCGGGGCAGACGGACTGGAAGGGGCATTCCGCGCAGCCCGATCCGGGCCGGTAGTCCTGCGTGTCGAGCAGGGCCGAGAGGGCCTTGGCCCCGTGCGTGCGGTAGAGGGCGAGGGCCTGTGGGCGAGTGCCCTCGAACAGGACGCGCACGCTCCCGTCGAACAGGGCGAACTCGACGATGCGCAGACGGTCCGGCAACGGCCCCGGGCCGCCTTCCGCGAGCACCAGGGCCGCTGCGGCCACGTGGCCCGGATCGGGATCGGTGCTGCTCAGTCGGTTGACGGGGAGCCGGAGTTCGCGTTGGGTACCGTCCTCGGACCGGAGGCAGCGGCCCCATACGGAGATGCGGTACTCGCGCGCGCCGCGGTGGTCGGGCGAGGCCGGCTGGTGGCGGTACACCCAGGGGGAGGGCTGCTCGACCAGCGGCCGGTCCGGGTCCGGCGCAAATGCGTCCCGGTACATCGCGACGGCGTGTACGGTCCACTGCCGCAGGCCGTCGTGCACCGCGGTCGGACGCCGTCGCGGACCCTCGCCTTCGGCCCGGTCGGGCACCTCGTGGTCCAGGGCGGCCATGAAGGGCCCGAGGGCGAAGTGCTCCAGTTCCTCCTTCGTGCCGTAGGCGGGGCGCCGCACCCGGTAGCCCCGGGCCTTGAGGGCATCCGCGGCGGGGCAGCGGAAGTCGCTCCGCTTGAACGTGCCCAGGGGGACGGTGATGACGTTGGACCGCTGGTGCAGACCGTCGGGGGGTGCCCCGAAACCCGTCATGAAGAATTCCTTTCTGCTGGAAGAGCGGACGGTGGCGATGATCGAAAAGGGGACGCTGCTCAATGGGCGTTACAAGGTGGGTGAAGAAATCAGTGTCGGCGGTCAGGCCCACCTCTATGCGGCGCATGATCTCGAAACGGGCGAAGTGGTGGCGGTGAAGGCGCAACTGCCCCTCGTTCTGCAGAGCGTCAGCCAGTACAGGGAGGAGTCGAGGGAAATGCAGCGGGAAGCATGTCGGAGCGGTCGCCTTTCTGCTCTGACGCGCATCCCCAAGGTTGTGGACCGGGGTTGGTACAAGGGTGATCGCTACTACGTCGTGATGAGCTTCATCGATGGCGTCATGCTCTACGATTCCGTGATCTCCGCAAGGCCTTTCAAGGATCTGGCCACGACGGCATCGGTGATCGGCCAGTTCTGCGAGATCCTCCATGTGGTGCACGAGAACGGATTCGTCCACCGGGACGTGAAGCCGGAGAATGCGATCCTCGACTGGGATGGAACCCTCTGGGTGCTGGATCTCGGTTTTGCGGTGAAGGAGGGAAGGGCCACTCTCGGGGGGTACGCGACGCGTGGATACGCTGCGCCTGAACAATTCGAGGACCGGGAGGAGGGGGTCACGCCGCGTGCGGACGTATTCGCTCTCGGCTGCATTCTGCTGGAACTGACCACCATGTACCTTCCCTATCGCGGTATGTACGGTCGACCCTCGCTCGACGTTCCTGCCATTCCGCCCGAGGTGGACCGGCTGGTGCCACCGGAATTCCATTCCCTGATCCTCCGCATGGTGGCGATGGATCCGGGTGATCGGCCGGACCTGCTCGAAGTGTTCGAATCCTTGCGGCTTTTGATCCCCGTACGGGGGGCGGCGCCCCCCGTGAGCCGGATCAAGCCCGATCCCACCGAGCACTTCCGCCGCCACGGTCATGCGCTGTGACCGGGCGACCGCTACCGCAGGCTCGCCAGCTCGGCCAGTACCTCATCCACCCCCTCGCCGCCCAGTGCTTCCAGCAGCTGGGCGGCCCGCTCCAGCGCCGCCACCGCACGGGTGGTGTGCCCGCCGCTCAGCAGCGCCGCGGCGTAGGGGCGCAGGAACTTGGCCTCGTTGGGGCGGTAGTCCAGCTCGCGGTATATCTCCAGGGCCTGTTCGTAGAGGCTCAGGGCCAGGGGCCCCTCCGCACGGGAGAGATGGATCTTGGCCAGGGTGGTCAGCGCGTTCGCGGTGGCGTTGCGGTCCGCGCCGTGCCGGAAGATCCGGAGTGCCGCGTTGCACAGGCCCAGCGCCAGGTCGTGCTCGCCGCGGTCGTGGGCCAGGGTGCCGAGGCCGTTGAGTACGGCGGCCTCACCTTCGGCC
The DNA here is from genome assembly GCF_044454405.1 of Streptomyces sp. NPDC051555. NCBI lineage: Bacteria > Bacillati > Actinomycetota > Actinomycetes > Kitasatosporales > Streptomycetaceae > Streptomyces > Streptomyces sp. NPDC051555. The sequence continues at coordinate 27,504 of NZ_JBITDP010000021.1, forward strand.
TGCTGCGCCGCGCGGAAGATGGCCAAGGCGCGCTCGGAGTGCTCCCTGGCGCCGGCGGGATCTCCTTGCCGGCGGCAGAGCGTCGCCAGCGCGTGCAGGGACCAGGCGAGGCTCATGCTCCCGGTCCCGTCGTCGTGCTGGACGCTCAGCTCGACGGCCTTGCGCAGGTGGGCGGCGGCCCGTTCGTAGCCGGACGGGCCCGGCAGGCTGCTGGCCAGCATCCGGTGCACCATGGCGAGATCGGCGGGCGAAGCGATGTCCGAGGCCGCGGAACAGGCGTGTTCGAGATTGCGGTGGGCCTCGAAGTGGAAACCGCGGCGCCATTGGTACGTGATCAGGGCCATGGGCAGGAGCCACATGTGGCGCTTGGACCCGGCGCTCACCGCCAGGTCCACCATCGACAGCAGCGTTTGGTACTCGGTGTCCAGCAAGCGCATGGCCGCGTCCTCCCCGGACGGGAGCATGACCGTCGTGTCCCCCGGCCCGCCGACCGGCAGCCACCGGGTCGGGTCGAGGATCCGGTCGCAGGTGCTGACCTGCTGGAGCGCATATTCGAGAGAGCGCTGAAGGGTGCGCTCCGCGAGGTCCTGGCTGGTCCCCGGGATGTGCTGCGCCGCGTAGTGGCGCCCGTAGACGCGGACCAGGTCGTGCATCCGGTAGTGCTCCGAGGCATCGCACACCCGTTCCAGCAGGTGGAGGTCGACGAGTTCGTCGATGGCGCGGGCCGCGTCGGCCAGGGGCCCCGCCTGAGCCAGGTCCATCAGCGCGCACCAGCTGATCACCGGTCCGGGATGGATGGCCGTCTGCCACAGCAGCAGGGCGGCCTCGGGAGAGAGCCCGGCGACCGACGACTGCAGAGCCGCTCGGACCGACCGGGCGGGGTCGTGGGGTTCCATGGCCTCCAACCGGGTCCGTTCAGTGGTGAGTTGAGCGATGAGGAATGCGATGGCGTGGGGCGGCCGTTTGCCCAGGAGCGCCGCCACGAGGGTCAGGGCGAGCGGAAGGTGGTCGCAGAGATCGGCGATCTCGGGCAGCTGGTGCGCGATCCGTTCGTGGGCGGCCGGGGAGAGGCCGCGCCGGAGGAGTTCCTGAGAGGCTGCCGGGGCCAACGGGCCCAAGCTCAGCCGGTGCGCGCCCGGAGCGGCGGAGGTGCAGATGCCGGCACGACGGGTCGTGACGATCACCGCGCAGGTTCCGTCACCGGGTAACAGCGGCGCCACCTGATGGGCCGTGGCCGCGTTGTCCAGGACGAGGAGGACGGAGCGACCGGACAATGCCGTCCGGAACGCGGCGGTCTTCTCCTCCGGTGTGGTGGCGCGGGTCCGGATCTTCAGCTGGGCCAGGAAGCGGTCGAGCAGCTGCTCCGGCGGCAGCGGGTCCGTGTCCTCGGCGAAGCCGAGGAGGTCGGCGTGCAGCGCACCGTCCGGATACGCGCCCGCGATGCGTGCGGCGAGATGGAGGGCGACGGCGCTCTTGCCCGCCCCGGCCATTCCGCTGATCTCGACCACGGACAGGCACCGGCGCCGTCGGTCCTCCAGGACGGCCGCCGCGATCGGGCCGAGCACGCTGTCCCGGCCGTAGAGGGGGCCGCCCGCCGCGGGCAGTTGCTGCAGGACGGGCCGCGCTCCGCGGACGGCCGGTCCGGCCGGACGGCGCTTCTTGAGCTCGGCGAGCATCTCGCGCTCGTGCGGGGCGGTCGGCTGGCCGTGCCGGGCCGTCCAGTGAGCGATGCGGTCGAGGCGTTCGGACAGTTTGGGCTGCGCGGTGTCCAGCTGGATGAGGAAGACCTCGTGCCATCCCGGATAGCGCCGCAACAGGTCGTCGCAGTCGCGCTGGACCTCTGCGAGCTCGCCCATGTCCCGGGCGGCCTTCAGGCGTGCCAGGCTGGTCTGCTTCTGGAGGCCCCGCAGTTCGCTCTTTCGTACTTCGAACGCGGTTCCGCCCAGCCCGTGGAGAGGTCCGTCCGGGTGGAACTCGGCCAGGGCCAGGGCCAGCAACTTGAGGCGGTCGGCTCCCGCCTCGCTCATCCCCTGCGCGTGGTAGTCCTGGAAGCGGAGCAAGTCCAGCTCGCCGGTGTCCAGGAGAATCGAATACGCGTGCTTGCGGGGGCTGATCACGCGGCCGTCGAGCTTGAGGCGGAGCGCTCGGACCGCCTGACGGATGGTGGAGTCCTGTGCCGCCCGCCCGGGCCAGACCGCATGGCGGATCTCGCCGTAATCGGCCGTGAGGCCGGGTGACGTGGCCAGCAGTGCGAACAGCGCGGCCATCTGCGAGGTACCGGAAATGATGCGCTGACCAGCCTTCATCACGCTGATCGGGCCCAGTACGAACGCCTCCAAGAACTCCTCCTCGAATGATCGGGTGCCACTGACGGCTCTGCTGCATCAGTGCGCACTCCCCACGCTTCCTACACCCGGGCCGATCTCCCCACGTCCCGTTCCGGCATCACGGAGACCTCACACCCACCTCACAGCTGTCTTCTCGGAGCCCGCCGGCAGCCGGGCACCATGACATCACTCGCTCAGAAGAGATCCAGCAGGAAGGTGCGGAGCATGAACCGAAGCGGTGGAGGTCGGGACCTCTCCCGTCTCAGGAGGTCCTCGTCGAACCGGGGCAACTACCGGGCGTCGAAGGCGTCCAAGGCGAAGGCGCAGGGGCCCGAGGTCCCGCCGACGGCCACCCCCGCGGACCCGGAGCCCGAGCAGACCCCCTGACCGACCGTTGCCCGGTGAGGTCGTGGGCGCCGCTGTTCCGGGCGCCCACCCCTCATGGCCTCCGGTTCCAACGGGCCGTCAGCGATCGACCGTTCTCGCACAAGCGCATAAAAGTGAGGCACATGAGGCTGGAGTCCGACTTGTCCAGAATCATGCGCCCGCTCGGACAACTCGCCGTGTCAAGGAGCCGTTTCATGACGTTGCTACATCCCAGTGGAGTGTTCGCCGCCGTCAGGAAGTCCATAGCCGATCCGCGCACCGCCGATGAGGTGCGTCTGCCGGTCCGCGTGGACGGGGAGGTGACCCTGCTGTCCCCGGACGGCGCGTTCGCCGCCCTGTACGGGCCGAGTGCCGATGAGGCAGTCGGCGTCGAGGTCTGGCGGTCGGCCATCCGTGCCGCACAAACGGAGGGCGGGCCGTACGGTCCGTGGCGGCTGCTGTTGATCTGGTTGGCACTGCCCAGGTTGAGCGGCGCGGTCTACCGGGTCTGCACCCGGATGCGGGCGGTCCGCGCCGATGTCGAGGCCGAGGTGGTGACCGCGTTCCTGGAGGTGCTGCCGTCCTTGGACCCGGACCTTCCGGAGGCGGCGACCGTCCTCCTGCGGACCGCGCGGAGCAGGGCGTGGCGGTACGCCCGGTCGTTGAAGGGTCTGGTGCCCGTCGGATACATCGAGGACCTGGTGCACGACGGCCGGCATCCGGGGGCGGACGCGGAGGAGGGGGCCGACGGGGCCGACGGGGCGCAGGGACGGACGGTCGAGGTGGTCCGCCCCGACGGCCTCGCCGGGCTCCGGGCGCCGCTCCGCTTCACCGTCTCGGCGGAGCGGCTCGAAGGTGCCCGGTCGGGGGCCTCGGTCGCCCGTCCGGAGCTGGGTGCCCCGCTCCGCAGGTCCAAGCGGCCCGGGCGCGGGCGCTGGACCGGCGCGGTGCCGCCGCGCCTCGACGGGCGGCGACCGTGACCGTGCAGCCGCGTGCGCCGCTGACCTTCGGCGAGGCCTTCGAGTTGCCGGTCGCGGTCGATCTGCGAACGGCGGCCCGGGCGTTGGGGATCGGTCGGGCAACGGCGTACAAACTGGTGCGGCAGGGAGTCTTCCCCTGCCCGGTGCTTCGCGTGGGCGGCCGCTACCGGATCCCGACCACGCCCTTGATGCGGCTGCTCGGGATCGAGGAACAGCCCGTCTACACCATTGATCTGGAGGGGTGACGGGCCCCGCCTCAGCGCAGCGCCGGCATGCCGTTCGTCAGGGCGTGGAGGGCGTGGACCGCGAGGGCGGCGGGGGAGCCCGGGCCCGTGGTGGGGCCGTCGCCCGTGGACCAGACCTCCAGGGCGACGCGGATGGCGTCGGTGGCCGCCGCCGCGAGGAGGCGTACCGCCAGGGCGTCCGCGTCCGGGCCGGCCAGCCGCGCTATCAGGGGGACCAGCTGTTCCTCGGACTCCTGGTTGACCCGGTACCAGACGGCCCGCAGGGCGGGGTCGCCGGCCGCCGCGCGCAGCAGGCCGCGGGTCACCTCCAGGCCCTCGCCGATGACGAGCGGGTCCGTGAGGGAGCGGGTGACGGCGCGCTCCAGGGCTTCGGCCAGGGGGGTGCCGGGGTGCTCCTCGGCGAGCAGGGCTCGCCACTCGTCGCCGCCGCCCGCGAGCAGCGGTGCCACGGCTTCCTGTTTGTTGCGGAAGTAGCGGTAGAACGTGCGCAGTGCGACGCCCGCGCGGTGCGCGATGTCCTCGGCGGTGGTGCCGTCGGGGCCGTGTTCGGCGAAGAGTTCGCAGGCGGCGCGGGCGATGTCCAGCTGGGTGGCGGCCTTGCGCCGTTCGGTCAGGGACTGCGCTGCGGGGCCGGGCTGGGGAGCGTACGGACGGGGAGATCTCACCCCCGAAGCCTACCTCTGCCCATCGCATTGGACGGCATTCATTGTCATGCTGGCAAAACGTGCCATCGAGTCGTACGCTCGGTCCCATGAACCGTTACGAAGGACGTCGCGTCCTCATCACCGGCGGTGGCTCCGGCATCGGGCAGGCCACCGTCCACCGCATCCTGTCCGAGGGCGGCCGGGTCCACACCGTGGACGTCAGCGAAGCCGGCCTGAAGGCCACCGCCGAGCGGGCAGCGGCCGACGGGCACGCCGCAGCGCTCACCACCGCGGTCCTCGACATATCCGACGAGGCCGCCGTACGGGCGGGAGTGGCCGAGGCCGTCGCGGGCCTCGGGGGCCTCGACGTACTCGTCAACGCCGCCGGGATCCTGCGCTCCGCGCACACCCACCAGACGACGCTCGACTTCTGGAACAAGGTCATCACGGTCAACCTGACCGGCACCTTCCTGATGATCCGCGAGGCGATCCCGGCGCTGATCGAGGGCGACCAGCCGGTCGTCGTCAACTTCAGCTCCACCTCGGCGTCCTTCGCGCACCCCTACATGGCCGCCTACGCGGCGAGCAAGGGCGGCATCCAGTCGATGACCCACGCCCTCGCCGCCGAGTACAGCAAGCAGGGCGTGCGCTTCGTCGCCGTCGCCCCGGGCTCCATCGAGAGCGGGATGACCACGGGCAACGGCCCCGGCCTGCCCGAGGACACCGACTGGAGCCTGTTCACCAAGCTGGCCCCGGCCCTCGGCCAGGGCTTCGCCGGCCCGCAGACCGTCGCGGGCGTCGTGGCGATGCTCGGCTCGGAGGACGGCGCCTTCATCACCGGTACGGAGATCCGCATCGACGGCGGCACGCACTACTGACGAGCGGGCCCTCAGCCGCCGAAGCGGTCCCAGAGCCGGGGGAAGTGCTCCGCCAGCCCGGCCTCGTCCTCGAGGTCGAGCACGGCGCCCTCCGGCTCTGCGGCCTGCTCGGGGATGCCCAGGTCCGGCGGCTGTGCGCCGGTCAGCTGCTCGTACGCCTCGTCGGCGGCGTACCCCAGCTCCTCGCCGTCCCCGTCGATCTCCTCGTCGAAGTCGTCCAGCAGCTCCGCGAGGTGCTCCGGGTCGTGCACCGCGCCCTCGAAGACCTCCCGGCCCTGGCCGATCAGCCAGCAGCGGAAGAAGTCGAAGGCGTCGTCGCTCGCCCCGTTCAGCAGGACGGCGGCCGCCCCCCACAGCTCCCAGGTGTACGCGCGGTTGTACCGGGACTCGAAGTGTCGGGCGAAGTCCAGGACGGAGTCCGGGTCGAGCCGTACCAACCGTTCCACGAGCAGGTCGGCATGGTCCTCGGGGTCGCCTCCGGCGGCCGCGCGGGTGCTGTCGACGATCTCCCAGAACTCCGTCTCGTCCATCACCGCTCCAGCATCACGGTTGCGACCCCCACCCGCCACCGCGCGTACGGCGAAAGGCCGGTGTCCGCCCCCGGAAGGGGTGGACACCGGCCTTTCGGCTCAGTGCGCGCGGCGCGCCGCGGCTCAGATGCCGTAGCGCTCGCGGGCTTCCTTCACGGACGAGGCCGGGACCTCGCCGCGGCGGGCCAGCTGGGCCAGCGCGGCGACCACGATCGACTGGGCGTCGACGCCGAAGTGGCGGCGCGCACCCTCACGGGTGTCGGAGAGGCCGAAGCCGTCCGTGCCCAGCGAGGTGTAGTCCTGCTCGACCCACTGGCTGATCTGGTCCGGGACCTGACGCATCCAGTCGGAGACGGCCAGGACCGGGCCCTGGGTGCCTTCCAGCGCGCGGGTGACGTACGGCGTGCGCACCTCGCCGCGCAGCAGGGCCTCGTCGCACTCCAGCGCTTCGCGGCGCAGCTCGCCCCACGAGGTGGCGGACCAGACGTCGGCGGAGACGTTCCACTCGGCGGCGAGGAGCTTCTGCGCCTCCAGGATCCAGTGGATCGCCGTGCCGGAGGCCATGAGCTGGATCTTCGGGGCGTCGGCGGCCGGGGCCGCCTCCGCCAGGTCGGCCGCGGTGTTGAAGCGGTACAGACCCTTGATGATGCCTTCCTCGACGCCCTCGGGCATCGCGGGCTGCACCTTCGGCTCGTTGTAGACCGTCAGGTAGTAGAAGACGTCTTCCGGCTTCTCGCCGTACATCCGGCGCAGACCGTCCTTGACGATCACCGCGATCTCGAACGCGAAGGCCGGGTCGTAGTTGAGCGACGCCGGGTTCGTGGACGCGATCAGGTGCGAGTGGCCGTCCGCGTGCTGGAGGCCCTCGCCGGTCAGCGTGGTGCGACCGGCGGTGGCGCCGACGATGAAGCCCTTGCCGAGTTGGTCGGCGAGCTGCCACATCTGGTCGGCGGTGCGCTGCCAGCCGAACATCGAGTAGAAGATGTAGAAGGGGATCATCGGCTCGCCGTGCGTCGCGTACGACGTGCAGGCGGCGATGAAGTCGGCCATGGCGCCGGCCTCGGTGATCCCCTCGTTGAGGATCTGGCCGTCCTTGGCTTCCTTGTAGTACATGAGCTGGTCGCGGTCGACCGGCTCGTACGTCTGGCCGAGCGGCGAGTAGATGCCGGCCGAGGGGAAGAGGGACTCCATGCCGAAGGTGCGGGCCTCGTCGGGGACGATCGGCACCCAGCGCTTGCCGGTCTCCTTGTCCCGCATCAGGTCCTTGACGAGCCGGACGAAGGCCATGGTGGTGGCCATCTCCTGCTTGCCGGAGCCCTTGAGCAGCGGGGCGAAGGAACGGTCCGCCGGCGCGGGCAGGGCCACGTGCTTGACCTTGCGGGCCGGGGCCGGGCCGCCGAGCGCCGCGCGGCGCTCGTTCAGGTACTGCACCTCGGGGCTGTTGGCGCCCGGGTGGCCGTAGGGCACCTGGCCGTCGACGAAGGCGCTGTCCGGGATCGGCAGACCGAGGAGGTCGCGCATGTCCTTGAACTCGTCGACCGTCAGCTTCTTCATCTGGTGGTTCGCGTTCTTCGACTCGAACCCGGCGCCCAGCGTGTAGCCCTTGACGGTCTGCGCGAGGATGACCGTCGGAGCACCCTTGTGCTCCAGCGCGGCCTTGTACGCGGCGTAGACCTTGCGGGGCTCGTGGCCGCCGCGGGAGGTGTGGAAGCACTCGGCGATCTTCGCGTCGGACAGTACGCCGGCCAGCTGCACGAGGTCGGCGTTGGCGCCGAAGAAGTGCTGGCGGATGTAGGCCACGTCGCGGGTCGCGTACGTCTGGAACTGCGCGTCCGGTACCTCGCGCAGGCGGCGTACCAGGGCGCCCGTGGTGTCGAGCTGGAAGAGCTCGTCCCAGGCGGAGCCCCACAGGGACTTGATGACGTTCCAGCCGGCGCCGCGGAACTGGGCTTCCAGCTCCTGCACCACGCGGAAGTTCGCGCGGACCGGACCGTCGAGGCGCTGCAGGTTGCAGTTGATGACGAAGGTCAGGTTGTCGAGCTGCTCGCGCGAGGCCAGGGCCAGGGCGGCGGTCGACTCCGGCTCGTCCATCTCGCCGTCGCCGAGGAAGGCCCAGACGTGCGAGTTGGCGGTGTCCTTGATGCTCCGGTTGTGCAGGTAGCGGTTGAACCGCGCCTGGTAGATCGCGGAGAGCGGGCCGAGGCCCATGGAGACCGTCGGGAACTCCCACAGCCAGGGCAGCCGCCGCGGGTGCGGGTAGGACGGGAGGCCGTTGCCGCCCGACTCCTGCCGGAAGAGGTCGAGCTGCTGCTCGGAGATCCGGCCGTCGAGGAAGGCGCGGGCGTAGATGCCGGGGGAGGCGTGGCCCTGGATGTAGAGCTGGTCGCCCGATCCGTCGGACTCCTTGCCCCGGAAGAAGTGCTGGAAGCCGGTCTCGTAGAGCCAGGCCGCCGAGGCGAAGGTGGCGATGTGGCCGCCGACGCCGTACTTGGAGCCGCGGGTCACCATGGCGGCCGCGTTCCAGCGGTTCCAGGCGGTGATCCGGGCTTCCATCGCCTCGTCACCGGGGAACTCCGGCTCCGCGGCGGTGGGGATGGTGTTGACGTAGTCCGTCTCCAACAGCTTCGGCAGCGCGAGGCCGGCGGCCTCGGCGTGCTGGAGCGTGCGGCGGAGCAGGTATTCGGCGCGGCGCGTACCGGCGGCCTGTGCGACGGCGTCGAGGGAGGCCGCCCATTCGGCGGTCTCCTCGGTGTCGCGGTCCGGGAGCTGGTCGAGCTCGCTCGGAAGCTTTCCTACGGGGTCGGACATCGGTGTGCGCCGCCTTCCGGACAAAGGAGAGGTGGTGGAGAAAATCCCTGACGGGCAGGACAGGGTCGTTGGACCCGGGTGGGGTCCGCGGACGACTGTAAATCGCTGATCGATGATCGATCAAATGAAAGTGGCGAAAAAATGGCCATGTGACAAAAGTCGGCACCCGGTGCCATGAATCAAGGCACCCGGTGCCGGGCAAATCAGGTCAACTCAGGCGCGCGGAGCGCACCCGAGGACGTGCCGCTTCACCAGCAGACCGATCTCGGGGTCGCGGTTGCGGAAGGCTTCGACGAGCGAGGCGTGCTCCTCGGCGTACGACTTCTGCACGGTTCCCAGCCAACGGATCGACAGGGCCGTGAACACCTCGATGCCCAGGCTCTCCCAGGTGTGCAGCAGCACGCTGTTCCCGGCGGCCCGCACCAGCTCCCGGTGGAAGCCCACGGTGTGCCGCACCTGCGCCGTGCCGTCCTCGCTGCGGTCGGCCTCCCACAAGGCCGCCACATGCGGCTCCAGGGCCGCACAGTCGGCCGCCAGGCGGGGCGCCGCCAGCTCGGCGGCGATCTGCTCCAGGCCGGCGCGGACCGGGTAGATCTCCTCCAGGTCGGCCGCGGAGAGGTTGCGCACCCGCACGCCCTTGTTCGGCGCCGACTCGATCAGCCGCAGGGTCTCCAGCTCGCGCAGGGCCTCGCGCACCGGCGTCTGGCTGACCTCCAGTTCGACGGCGATCCGACGCTCCACGATCCGCTCGCCGGGCTTCCAGCGCCCGCTGACGATCCCCTCCACGATGTGCTCGCGGATCTGCTCGCGCAGCGAGTGCACCACGGGTGGCGTGATCATCGGGTCTTCATCTCCTGATCGGTGTACAGGGCCGTGCGGACCGGACTCGGGCCGCCCGAGGGGGGAGCCGCCCGATGTCCTAGAGAATACGGCGGCGCCCCCGCCCGGAAGTATTCCGGACGGGGGCGCCGACGGTGAGGCTCGTTACAACAGCGGTGCTGCTAGAGGCCGAGCTCGACCTCGAACTCGCCGGCCTCGAGGATCGCCTTCACGGCCGAGAGGTACCGGGCCGCGTCCGCGCCGTCCACCAGGCGGTGGTCGTAGGACAGGGTCAGGTACGTCATGTCGCGGATGCCGATGTTCGTGCCCTCGGCGGTCTCGATGACCACCGGGCGCTTGACCGTGGCACCGATGCCCAGGATGGCGACCTGGTTCGGCGGCACGATGACGGTGTCGAACAGCGCACCGCGCGAGCCGGTGTTGCTGATGGTGAAGGTCGCGCCCGACAGCTCGTCCGGCGTGATCTTGTTGCCGCGGACCTTGGCGGCCAGCGAGGCGGTCGCCTTGGAGATGCCCGCCAGGTTGAGGTCACCGGCACCCTTGATGACCGGGGTCATCAGGCCCTTCTCGGAGTCCACGGCGATGCCGATGTTCTCCGAGTCGAAGTAGGTGATCGTGCCCTCGTCCTCGTTGATCCGGGCGTTGACGACCGCGTGGGCCTTCAGCGCCTGGGCCGCGGCCTTGACGAAGAACGGCATCGGCGAGAGCTTGACGCCCTCACGGGCCAGGAACGAGTCCTTGGCCTGGCCGCGCAGCTTCATGATCTTGGTGATGTCCACCTCGACCACGGAGCTGAGCTGCGCCTGCGAGTGCAGCGCCTTCATCATGTTGTCGCCGATGACCTTGCGCATGCGGGTCATCTTGACGGTCTGCCCGCGCAGCTCCGAGACGGCGGCCGGGGCGGCGGCCTTCGGAGCGGCGGCAGCGGCGGCCGGAGCCGGTGCGGCGGCGGCCTTGGCGGCCTCGGCGGCGGCCAGGACGTCCTGCTTGCGGATGCGGCCACCGACACCGGTGCCCGTCACCGCGGAGAGGTCGACGCCGGACTCCGAGGCGAGCTTGCGCACCAGCGGGGTCACGTACGCGCCCTCGTCACCGGCGGAGACATGGCCCCCGGCAGTCACAGCGGGGGCCGGAGCGGCGACCGGGGCGGGAGCCGCGACCGGAGCCGGAGCGGCGACCGGAGCGGCCACGGGGGCCGGCGCGGCCGGAGCCGGGGCGACCGGGGCCGGAGCGGCGACCGGGGCCGGAGCGGCGACCGGAGCCGGGGCCGCGACCGGAGCCGGGGCGGCGGCGGCCGGAGCGGCCGCGGGAGCCGCGCCCGCCACGCCGATGACGGCCAGGCGAGCGCCGACCTCGGCGTTCTCGTCCTCGGCGACCAGGATCTCCAGCAGGGTGCCCGAGACGGGCGCCGGGATCTCGGTGTCGACCTTGTCGGTGGAGACCTCCAGCAGCGGCTCGTCGGCCTCGACCGACTCGCCGACCTGCTTCAGCCAACGGGTGACGGTGCCCTCGGTGACGGACTCGCCCAGGGCGGGGAGCACGACGTCCGTGCCGGACGCGGGGGCCGCGGCGGCGGGGGCGGGGGTCTCGGCCACGGGGGCCGGAGCCGCCGGGGCCTCGGCGACCGGAGCCGGGGCAGCGGGGGCCTCGGCGACGGCCGGCTCGGCGGCGGGGGCCGCGGCCGGAGCCGGGGCGCCGCTGCCGTCGTCGATGACGGCCAGCTCGGCGCCGACCTCGACGGTCTCGTCCTCGGCCACCTTGATGGAGGCCAGGATGCCGGAGACGGGGGAGGGGATCTCGGTGTCGACCTTGTCGGTCGAGACCTCGAGCAACGGCTCGTCGGCCTCGACGCGCTCGCCCTCGGCCTTCAGCCAGCGGGTGACGGTGCCCTCGGTGACGCTCTCACCGAGCGCCGGAAGGGTTACGGAAACCGACATGGTTTCAGTTGCTCCTAACGAAAGTGCGGATGTGGTCGTCGCGCCCGTGACTGTGGATTAGTCGTGGGAGTGAAGCGGCTTGCCGGCCAGGGCCAGGTGGGCCTCGCCGAGCGCTTCATTCTGGGTCGGGTGCGCGTGGATGAGCTGCGCGACCTCGGCCGGCAGAGCCTCCCAGTTGTAAATCAGCTGGGCCTCGCCGACCTGCTCGCCCATCCGGTCGCCGACCATGTGGACGCCGACCACGGCACCGTCCTTGACCTGGACGAGCTTGATCTCGCCCGCGGTCTTCAGGATCTTGCTCTTGCCGTTGCCCGCCAGGTTGTACTTGAGGGCGACGACCTTGTCCGCGCCGTAGATCTCCTTGGCCTTGGCCTCGGTGATGCCGACGGAAGCGACCTCGGGGTGGCAGTACGTGACGCGCGGGACGCCGTCGTAGTCGATCGGGACGGTCTTGAGACCGGCCAGACGCTCCGCCACCAGGATGCCCTCGGCGAAGCCGACGTGCGCGAGCTGGAGGGTCGGGACGAGGTCACCGACGGCCGAGATGGTCGGCACGTTGGTCTGCATGTACTCGTCGACCAGGACGTAGCCGCGGTCCATCGCGACGCCCTGCTCCTCGTAGCCCAGACCCTGCGAGACCGGGCCGCGGCCGATGGCGACCAGCAGCACCTCGGCGTCGAAGGTCTTGCCGTCGGCCAGCGTGACGCGCACGCCGGTCTCGGTGTACTCGGCCTTCTGGAAGAAGGTGCCGAGGTTGAACTTGATGCCGCGCTTGCGGAACGCGCGCTCCAGGATCTTCGAGCTGTTCTCGTCCTCGACCGGGACGAGGTGCTTGAGGCCCTCGACGACGGTGACGTCGGTGCCGAAGGACTTCCACGCCGAGGCGAACTCGACGCCGATGACGCCGCCGCCCAGGATGATCGCGGACTCGGGCACGCGGTCCAGGACCAGCGCGTGGTCCGAGGAGATGATGCGGTTGCCGTCGATCTCCAGGCCCGGCAGCGACTTCGGCACGGAGCCGGTCGCCAGCAGGACGTGGCGGCCCTGGACGCGCTGGCCGTTCACGTCGACGGAAGTCGGGGAGGAGAGGCGGCCCTCTCCCTCGATGTAGGTCACCTTGCGCGAGGCGACCAGGCCCTGCAGACCCTTGTACAGGCCCGAGATGACCTCGTCCTTGTACTTGTGGACACCGGCGATGTCGATGCCCTCGAAGGTGGCCTTGACACCGAACTGGCCCGCTTCGCGAGCCTGGTCAGCGACCTCGCCCGCGTGCAGCAGAGCCTTCGTGGGGATACATCCGTTGTGCAGGCAGGTGCCACCGAGCTTGTTCTTCTCGATCAGGGCAACGTCGAGACCCAGCTGGGAGGCCCGCAGCGCCGCGGCGTAACCGCCACTGCCACCGCCGAGGATCACTAGGTCGAAAACGGTGCTGGCGTCGTTCGCCACGTCACGTCCTCCATGCATGTGCGCCGGGCGCCGGTCCTCTGGGACCGGGCGGCGGCTGGTAATCGGCCGCTTTTCTTCGGCCCTGTGGTGGGGGCCCTGTCCTGCCGAGAACCCATCTTCGCATTTGTCGGGGGCACACGGGACGCCGGGCCCGGGGTGGGACGGGGCGTTCTGCCCGAACCGACGGTTACCGAGGCGTAGAAACCTACGGAGCGCAGCGGATTTTCGTCGAGAGTGAACAGGGCGGAAGTGAACGCCGGGCGAAGAGCGCCCCCGGGACCTCGATCAGGTCCCGGGGGCGCGTCCTCACCATCCGTTCACCAGGGGTGAGCGGTGCGTCAGCCCAGGTCGCCCGTGGCCGTGCGCTCGGCCAGCCGCACCAGGGTGCGCACGGCGGAGCCGGTGCCGCCCTTGGGGGTGTAGCCGTACGGGGCGCCCTCGTGGAAGGCGGGACCCGCGATGTCCAGGTGCGCCCAGGTGATGCCCTCGCCCACGAACTCCTGGAGGAAGAGGCCGGCCACCAGGCCGCCGCCCATGCGCTCGCCCATGTTGGCGATGTCGGCGGTGGGGGAGTCCATGCCCTTGCGCAGGTCGGCGGGGAGCGGCATCGGCCAGGAGGCCTCGCCGACCTCCTCGGCGATCTCGTGGATCGAGGTGCGGAAGGCGTCGTCGTTGGCCATGATGCCGAAGGTCCGGTTGCCCAGGGCCAGCACCATCGCGCCGGTCAGGGTCGCGACGTCGACGATCGCGTCCGGGTTGTCCTCGGAGGCCTTGGTCAGCGCGTCACCCAGGACCAGGCGGCCCTCGGCGTCCGTGTTGAGGACCTCGACGGTCTTGCCGCTGTACATGCGCAGCACGTCACCGGGGCGGGTGGCGGTGCCGGAGGGCATGTTCTCGGCGAGCGCGAGCCAACCGGTGACGTTGACCTGGAGGCCCAGCTTGGCGGCCGCGACGACGGCGGCGAACACGGCGGCGGCGCCGGACATGTCGCACTTCATCGTCTCGTTGTGGCCGGCCGGCTTCAGCGAGATGCCGCCCGAGTCGTAGGTGATGCCCTTGCCGACGAAGGCGAGGGTCTTCTCCGCCTTGGCGTGGGTGTAGGAGAGCTTCACCAGGCGCGGCGGGTTCGCGGAGCCCTGACCGACGCCCATGATGCCGCCGTAGCCGCCCTTGAGGAGCGCCTTCTCGTCCAGCACCTGGACCTTGATGCCGTTCTCCTTCGCGGCCGCGGAGGCGACCGCGGCGAAGGCCTCGGGGGTCAGGTCGTTCGGCGGGGTGTTGATCAGGTCACGGGCGACGTTGACCTCGGCGGCCACGACCGCGGCGCGCTCGGCCGCGGCCTTGTGCTCCTTGTCGCGGGGCTTGGCGCCGAGCAGCGCGATCTCGGCGAGGGGCTGCTTCGGACCGGAGTTCTTCGCGCCCTTCTTGTCGCCGCCCTGGTACGCGGTGAAGGCGTACGCGCCCAGCAGCGCGCCCTCGGCGACCGCGGTCACGGCGGAGGCGTCGTCCAGGGGCAGCGCGAAGGCGGCCTTCTTGGTGCCGTGCAGCGCGCGTGCGGCGGCGCCGGAAGCGCGGCGCAGCGCCTCCTCGTCGTAGGACTCGTCCGTGTCCGGGACCGAGCCGAGCCCGACCGCCAGCACGACCGGGACCTTCAGGCCGGCCGGGGCGGGCAGCTTGGTGATCTCGCCTTCGGCGCCGGAGGCACCGAGGGCTTCGAGCACGGTGCCCAGCTTTCCGTCGAACGCCTTGTCCACGGCCTCGGCGCCGGCGGCGACTACGGGGCCCTTGGGGCCCTTCGCCACGCCGACCACGAGGGCGTCGGCGCGCAGCGTCGCAGCGCCGGCAGTGCTGAGAGTCAGAGCAGTCACGGTGGTGAAGTCTCGCTTCCGTCTATGTGGTGTGGGGCTGCGGTCGGGTCGGGGTCGCCGGCCGTTCCGACAGCGATCGTATTCCGGCTCGGCGGCCGCCAGAAATGAGCCTACGCGCACGCACTCGTCCGTACGTCACTCGAAGGTTTGGCAAGTTGTTCGATCAAGGCGCTGGACGGTTCACCCATCTGTGGCCTGTGTTACAGGTTTGCCGATTAGACCTGACGAGGTCCGAGAGACTCGAGCCACTCTCGCAAGGGGACGCGGGGTCCCTTTGCATGATTTCCACAGAGCCTCCTCGATTCGGCCGTCCGCCATGGCCGAGGTCGTGGGGAGCCTGCGGGGGGAAAGGCCGAAATGGTCAACAAGAACCGGATGAACAGGGTTGCCGCCGCCATGGCTGCGACCGCCCTGATGTCCGTCGCAGTACCCGCCGCGACCGCCCAGGCGGCCACGGCGCCACGGGTCGACCTGAAGGTGCTGGTCGTCGACGACGGCGGCAGTTCCGTCCAGGCGATCACCGCGGAACTCACCAGCACCGGGGTTCCGTTCACCCGCGTCGACCTGGGCAGCAGCAGCCGCCCGGTGATCAATGCGGCGTACCTGGCCGATACGGTCGACGGCCGCCCGCGCGCCAAGTTCCAGGGGGTGGTGCTGCCGAACGAGAACCCGTTCGGAGCGGGCTCGGCCGAAATGACCGCGCTCAGCGCCTACGAGACGACGTACGGCATCCGGCAGGTGGACGCCTACACCTGGGCGCACCCGGAGGTCGGTCTGGAGTACACGGACAACGGTGGTTACAGCGGGACGCTCGACGGCACCCAGGCGGCCGTCACGACGGCGGGCAAGGCCGGTCCCTTCGGGTACCTGGGGGGCCAGGTCGCCTTCGAGGACAACTCGCCGCTGATCCCCGAGAGCTACGGCTTCATGGCCAAGCCGCGGGCCGGCTACACCAGCTACCTCGATGCCCCGGTCGGCTCCGGGCGGGCCTCGCTCGTCGGTGAGTACGCCCACGACGGGCGCAAGGAACTGGTGGTCACCTTCGGGTACAACCAGTACCAGCAGCAGTTCCGGCTGCTGGCCCGGGGCATCGTCGAGTGGCTCACGCAGGGCGTGCACCTCGGCCAGAGCCGGAGCTACTTCGCGGTCCACGTCGACGACGTGCTGGCGCCGGACGCGCGCTGGAGCAAGGACCTCAACTGCACGCCGGGCGACTACGCCTGTGCGGGCGGCGCGGGCCAGGAGAGCGACATCCGGATGACCGCCGCCGACGCGCAGTACCTCGCGCAGTGGCAGACGAGCAAGAACTTCAAGCTCGACATGGTCTTCAACGCCGGCGCGGGCGAGGAGTGGAAGAGCGAGCACGCGGGCGCCGACCCGCTCGTCACCCAGCTGATCGCGGACAAGGCGAAGTACCGCTGGGTGAACCACACCTACACGCACCTCTTCCTCGGGTGCCTGCAGAACGTCGACACCAACCCCTGGACCTGCAAGACCAACGCCCAGGGCGCCGTCCAGTGGACCACCCGGGCCGACATCTCCAAGCAGATCAGCGACAACAACAACTGGGCCGCGTCCAAGGGCATCACCACCGACCGCTCCGAGCTGGTCACCGGCGAGCACTCGGGCCTCAAGGTGGCGCCCCAGCAGCCCGTGGACAACCCCAACCTGGCCGGGGCGCTCGCCGACAACGGCGTGAAGTGGACCGCGAGCGACAACTCCCGCGAGCCGGAGATGCGGGCCGTCGGCGCCGCCCAGACCGTCCCCCGGTACCCGATGAACGTGTACTACAACACGGGCACCAACGCGGAGATGGCCGACGAGTACAACTGGATCTACACCAGCCGTGCCGACGGCGGCAGCGGCCTGTGCGAGGACAACCCGGCGACCTCGACCTGCCTGCCGGCCCCCCTCGACGCCACCACCGGCTTCCTGAACTACATCGTCCCCCAGGAGACCCGGACCGCCCTGCGGCACGTGCTCTCCAACGACCCCCGGCCGCACTACGTCCACCAGGCCAACCTCGCCGAGGACCGCACCCTCTACCCGGTGCTCAACCAGGTCCTGGACACCTACCGGACCCTGTACGCGCCCAGCACGCCGATCGTGAACCAGAGCCAGAAGGACTCCGGCGTAGAGCTGAGCCGCCGGACCGCCTGGGCCAAGGCGATCGCCGCGGGCCAGGTCACCGCCTACCGCATCGGCACCGACGTGACGGTCAAGGCCCCCAGCGGGGTCGTCGCGCCGGTCACGGTCCCCGAAGGCACGAAGAAGCAGCTGCTGCTCGGCACCTCCGTCTTCGGCACCGCCTACGCGGGCAACCGGTCCGACTGGACCGCGCCTGAGGTCCTCCAGTCCGCGGTGACGCTCAAGCTGCCGAGCTGAACCGTTCCGGCCGACCGGACCGTTCCGGCCGACTGAACCGTTCCGGCCGCTCGAACCGGCCCACCCAGCCGAACCGGCCCGCCCGGCCGACCCGCCAGGGCTGAACGGCGCCCGCACGACACGCGGCACGCGACAAGCACGCCGCACGCAGCACACGACAAGCACGCCGCACCACAGCGCCGGCGCTCCGCGAACCCACGGGCGCCGGCCCCTTTTCCGTCCTGGGGGGACACACCGCATGAGTCATGGGCGTCACGTCACCATGCTCACCGAAGGCACCTATCCGCACGTCCACGGGGGCGTCAGCACCTGGTGCGACCAGCTCGTCCGGGGGATGCCGGAGGTGGACTTCAACGTCATAGCCCTGACCGGCTCCGGTCGCGAGCCGGTCACCTGGGAACTGCCGCGCAACGTCTACCGGCACACCGCCGTACCGCTCTGGGGCCAGGCCCCCGTCCGCGGCCGCCGCTGGGCCCCGCGGGGCAAGGCCCACCGCCGTTTCACCGAGACCTACGAACAGTTCCTGCTCTCCCTGCTCGATCCCGGACCCGGCCCCGGCAACGCCGCCTTCTCCGCCGCCCTGCGCGAACTCGCCGTGCACGCCCGGGCCGGCCGGCTCACCACGGCCCTGCGCTCCGAATCCGTCCTGCGCACGCTCATGGCCGTGTGGACCCGCCCGGAGCTGCCCACCGCGGGCGCCGCCCCCACCATCCACGACGCGCTCACCGCGACCGACCTGCTGGAACACGCGCTGCGCCCGCTCGCCGTCCGGATCCCGCCCGACAGCGTCGCGCACGCCGTCAGCAGCGGCCTCGCCACCCTCCCGGCGCTCGCCGCCAAACGCCTGGACGGGGTCCCGTTCCTGCTCACCGAGCACGGCATCTACCTGCGCGAGCGCTACCTCGGCTACCGCACCGCCGCCCAGAGCTGGCCCGTCAAGGCCCTGCTGCTCGCCTTCTACCGCGAGCTGAACGGCGAGGGGTACCGCCAGGCCGACCTGATCACCCCCTGCAACCAGTACAACCGGCGCTGGGAGGAGCGCGGCGGTGCGCCCTCCGAGAAGATCCGCACGGTCTACAACGGCGTCGACCCGCACGCCTTCCCCGACGCCGGACCCGAACCCGCGGTCCCCACCCTCAGCTGGTGCGGGCGCATCGACCCGATCAAGGACCTCGACACCCTCATCCGTGCCTACACGTTCATGCGCGAGGAGCTCCCCGCCCTGCGGCTGCGGCTCTTCGGGCCCGTCCCCGCGGGCTGCGAGGACTACCGGCTGAGCCTGGAGAAGCTCGCGGTCGAACTCGGGGTCACCGACGGGATCTCCTACGAGGGCCGCATCGACGACGTCGCCCGGGCGTACGCGGCGGGCAGCATCGTGATGCTCTCCAGCATCAGCGAGGGCTTCCCCTTCAGCATCATCGAGGCCATGTCCTGCGGGCGCACCACCGTCTCCACCGATGTCGGCGGGGTCCGCGAGGCCGTCGGCGACACCGGCCTCGTCGTACCGCCCCGCGAACCGGAGCTGATGGCCAAGGCCACCCTCGCGCTGCTGCGCGACGACGCCCGCCGCGCGGAGTTGGGCCGCAGGTCGCGCAAGCGGGTCGTGGAGAAGTTCACCCTCCACCGGTCCGTGGACGGCTTCCGGCACATCTACCGTGAGCTCGCCGGCCAGCCCGTGCTGCCCGTCCGCGCCGGCGACGACTGGACCCAGCGGCTCGCCGACCCCTGGTACCGCGAACTGGCGGCCGACGGGAGCCTGTGGTGAGCGGCTCCCTCTGGCTCAAGACCCCCGGCGGCGACACCCTGCCCGCGATCCCCCGGCCCCGGCGCGCCGGGGCGGGGGCGCCCGCCGGCGACCCGATGGAGGAACTCGCCGAGCGGCTCGCCCCCTTCATCGCGGCCGCCGTGCACCCCGACGAGATCGCCGCCGTCCTCGAATCCGACGGCATGACCGACGAGCACATCCGGCTCGCCTACGGCCGCCACGACTCCTTCGGCCTCGCCGAGGAGCTGTACGCCCGGGTGCCCCGGTCCTTCCCCGAACCCGCCGAGACCCCCGACCCCTGGAAGGTCTCCCTCACCGCCTGCCTGCTGCGCGGGCTGATCTTCGCCCTGCCCGGGCTCGCCTACGTCCTGGGCGCGCCCCTGCTGGAGGGTCCGCCCGACCGGTTCGGGCTGCCCGCCGGGACGCTGACCCTGCTCGCCGGGGCCCTGATCGGCTGGGTCTGGGACCAGACCCTGTCCCACCGCGCCTACTCCTGGCTGGGCCTGGGCGACCGGGCCGCCGCCGGCCGGACCCTGCTCGTCGGCGCCCCGGCGGGCGCCCTGCTGGGCGGTGCGGCGGCCCTGGCGGTGCCCGGCGGCCCCGCCTTCTCCTACGCCTTCGCCGCCGGGCAGGCGCTCTACGTCGGGGCCGCGACGGTCCTGCTCGTGCTCGGCCGGGAACGGCTGCTGCTGTGCGCGCTGGCGCCGATGGCGGCGGGCGCGGTGGTGTCGCTGGTCGTGGGGCTGGCGACGCCGCTGCGGGTGGCCCTGCTCCTGCTGTCGCTGCTCGGGGCCTGCACCCTGGCGCTGCGGGAGCTCCCGCTGGTCGAGGGGGTGCGGACGGCGGCCCGCCGGGTCCGCGACCGGCTCCGGCGGGGGCCCGGCGAGGGGACGGTCCGCTGGCGGATGCTGCGGGGCGCCGAGGAGGAGTTCGCGCCGCGCGGACCCCGGCTCGGGGATTCGGTGCCCTTCGGGGTCTTCGGTCTGGGTACCGGCCTCCTCGTGCTCTACGCCGCCCTCGGAGAGGTGCTCGCGGGCGGCCCCGCCGAGGCGGTCGCGGCCCCCTCGGCGGTGGCCCTCACGCTCAGCATGGGACCCGCCGAATGGCTGCTCCACCGCTTCCGCAGCGGCTCCCTCGCGGGGCTGCGGGCCGCTCGCTCGCCCCGGGCGTTCTGGGGGCGGATGGTGGCGACCCTGGCCGAGTGCCTGGCCTCGTACCTGACGGTGCTCCTCGCCCTGGGCATCGCCGGAACCCTGCTGTGGACCGGGGCGCCCGGGCTCAGCGGGGTCCGGGTGGCGACCTTGCTGTTGCTCGGCACCGTGATGTGGACCGGGCTGCTGCTCCAGTCCTTCGGCGCGGTCCGGGCCGCCGCCGGGGTGTGCGCGAGCGCGGCCGGGGCACAGAGCCTGGCCCTGCTGACCGGCTTCGGCCAGCCCCGGCTGGTCCAGCTGGTGGTGGCGGGGGCGGCGGCAGCGGCCCTGGCCGGGCTGGTCTGCGTACTCCTCGGCCGTGCCACGGCGCACCGCTGACCCGACCAGAGGGAAGTGAAGGAAGACATGTTGCTGGTGCCCCTGTACGAGCACCCCGCCGACCGGCCCGAGGCCTGGGAGGCCCTGATCCGCTCCGCGGGCCGGCTGCACTCGGTGGTGCTCAACCCCGACAGCGGTCCGGGCACCGCCCCCGACGAGCGGTTCGCCGCGGTCGCGGAGCGGCTGCGCGCGGCGGGCGTGCCCGTCCTGGGCTACGCCGACACCGACTACGGACGGCGCCCGCACGCGGCCGTCGTCCAGGACCTGTTGCGCCACCGCGAGTGGTACGGCACGGACGGGGCCTTCCTCGACCAGGCGTCCGCCGAGGGGGACCAGCTGGCCCACTACCGGCGGCTCGCCGTCGCCTCCCGGGCCGCCGGCGCCCGTACGCTCGTACTCAACCACGGCGTGCACCCGCACCCCGGGTACGCCGAACTCGCCGACCTGCTGGTCACCTTCGAGGGTCCGTGGGACGCCTACCGGGACGCGGCGGCGGTCCCGCCGTGGACCGCCGACCATCCCGCCCAGCGGTTCTGCCACCTGGTGTACGCGGTCCCGCCGGGCGCCCCCGCGGCCGAACTGGCCGCGCAGCGCGGGGCGGCGGTGCACTGCGCGGTCCCGGGCACCGGGGCGCACCCGTGGGGGACCTTGCCGTACGCGCTGGAGGCCGCAGGATGAGGAGACCGCTCGCCGCGGGAGCGGGTGGCCGGCGGCTGCTCTGGCTGCTGCCGCTGCTGCTCCTCGCGGCCTGCACGGCGGGCCCGGACGACGACGGCGGGGACGGTGGGGACGGTCCCGGCCCGGGTCCGGCGCCCAGCCGGGCGCCGGGGGAGCGTTGGCAGCCGAAGCCCGGCCTCGGCTGGCAGTGGCAGCTCACCGGGAAGCTGGACACCTCGGTGGACGCGCCGGTCTACGACGTGGACGGGTTCACCACCACAAGGGAGCAGGTCGCGGGACTGAAGAAGGACGGCCGGGAGGTCATCTGCTACCTGTCGACCGGCGCGTGGGAGGACTTCCGGCCGGACGAGGGGGACTTCCCCAAGGACATGCTCGGCAAGGGCAACGGCTGGGAAGGGGAGCGCTGGCTCGACGTCCGGCGGCTGACCGAGCTGGAACCGCTGATCGCCAAGCGCTTCGACATGTGCCGGGACAAGGGCTTCGACGCGGTGGAACCGGACAACATGGACGGCTACCGCAACGCGTCCGGCTTCCCGCTGACCGCCGAGGACCAGCTGCGCTACAACCGGCTGATCGCGAAGCTGGCGCACGACCGGGGGCTCGCGGTCGGCCTCAAGAACGACCTGGACCAGATCCCGCAGCTGGTGGGCGACTTCGACTTCGCGGTCAACGAGCAGTGCGCGCAGTACGGGGAGTGCGAGCGGCTGAGCCCCTTCGTGGCGGCGGGCAAGGCGGTCTTCCACGTGGAGTACGAGCTGCCGCTCGGCCGTTTCTGCGCGCGCTCCAAGGAGCTGGGGATCAGCTCGCTGCAGAAGAAGTACGACCTGGACGCCTGGCGCAAGACCTGCTGAGCCGGCCGTGGTCCCCGCTCACACCGGCAGGATGACGTGCACCCGGTAGCCGCCCCCGTAGCGGGGGCCGGCGAAGCAGGAGCCGCCCAGCGCGCCCGCCCGCTCGCGCATGCCGAGCAGCCCGTGGCCGCCGCCCGGGTCCACGGGCTGCGGCGAGGGATCCGCGCCGCTGCCGCCGTCGTCGAGCACGGTGACCTCGGCCGAGGCCCCGACCCGGACCACGCTCACCTCGGCGCGGGCGCCCGGACCGGCGTGCTTGCGCACGTTCGTCAGCGCCTCCTGGATCACCCGGTACGCCACCAGGTCCACGGCGGCGGGCAGCGCGGGCTCGGGGTCGGGGCCGAGCTGGACGATCACGTCCACCGGCAGCCCGGCGTGCCGGAAGGTGTCCACCAGCGCGTCCAGCACGGCGAGTCCCGGCGCGGGCTCGGTCGGGGCCTCCGGGTCGCCGGACTGGCGCAGCAGCCCGACGGTGGCCCGCAGCTCGTTCAGTGCGGAGCGGCTGGCCTCGCGGACGTGCGCGAGGGCCTCCTTGGCCTGGTCCGGCCGCTTGTCCATGACGTGCGCGGCCACCCCCGCCTGCACGTTGACCAGCGCGATGTGGTGCGCCACCACGTCGTGCAGGTCACGCGCGATCCGCAGCCGCTCCTCGGCCACCCGGCGCCGGGCCTCCTCCTCGCGGGTGCGCTCCGCGCGCTCGGCCCGCTCGCGGATCGCGTCGATGAAGGCGCGCCGGCTGCGGACGGCGTCCCCGGCCGCCGCGGCCATCCCGGTCCAGGCGAACACCCCGAGGTTCTCCTGCGCGTACCAGGGCAGCGGCCCGGCGAGCATCGCCACGCCCGTCAGCGCGGCCATCGTGAGCAGGCCGACGCGCCAGGTCGTGGGCCGGTCGGTGCGGGAGGCCAGCGTGTACAGGGCGACCACCGCGCCCATCGCGACGGGCGCCCGCGGCTCCCCGGTGACCAGCTCGGTCAGGGTGAGCGCACTGGTCGCGGCCAGTACGGCGCGCGGGTGGCGGCGGCGCAGCACCAGGGCCGCCGCCGCCAGGACCATCAGGACCAGGGACAGCAGGTGGGGGACGCGGGTGCCGAAGGTGGGCTGCCCGTGCGGTCCGTGCGGGTCGGCGAAGGACCCGAGGAGCATCGTCGCGAACGCCCCGAGGGCGACCAGGGCATCGGTGACGAGCGGGTGCGCGCGCATCCACTGCCGGGTGCCGGCCACGGACGGCCCGAAGGGTGTGGTCACGGGAAGCTACGGTACGGCCTGCGGCCCGCCCGAAGCGGAACGGGCGGGCGGGGCCGGGGGCCTACGGCCCGGAGGGACGTTTCGCCGGTCCGGGCCCCACTTCGCGCGCACCACGCACACCACCATCACGGCGGCGATGGCCGCCAGGTGTTCCTTGCCCGCCAGGTTGTTCTTCACGATCACCTCGATGATCATGACGGCGATCACCAGCCCCCCGGTGACGTACGCCCGGTAGCGCCAGCACACGAACACCGCGAGCCCGACCACCGCCGCCGACGGCCCGGTGTCGTTCACCACCCGGTCCGTCAGCGGCAGCCCGAAGGGGTGCTCGGGGCTCAGCGACAGCCCGATCCGCGCGTACGTCGTACCGGCCAGCGTGGCCACGTACCCGATCAGCAGCGTCCGCCACCAGCCGATGCAGATCTCCGCGATCCCGAACACCAGCAGCATCTGGAGCAGCGCGCCCCACACCGGCAGGTCGAGGGCGGGCACGAACAGCGACAGCGGGGTTCGGATCAGGGCCAGCCACATGGGGTCGGCGGCCTTCACCGACCCGAGGTTCTGCACCGGCTGGAAGCCCCACGACTGGTTCTGCACGATCTGGAAGATCGAGGTCAGAGCGACCGCGCCGAGCGACATCGGGACCGCCCGCCACCTCTTGGCGACGAGCGTGTCCCGAACGGTCCAGTACAGGGGCCCCCACTCGCGGCGGGCGAACCGCCTCAGGGAGGCTGTGGTCGGCAGGGTCAACGGCGCGTCTCCAGGTGTCTGCGGTGCAGCCACTTCGGCAGGCCGGGAGCCTCCAGGAAGCCCTCGGCGCGGCCCGCGGCGATACCGATCCGCAGCAGGTCCGAACTCTTCTCGAAGAGCATGAACCGCGGTTCCCAGATCGGCCGGTATTTGGCGTTGGCCCGGTAGAGGGACTCGATCTGCCACCACCGCGAGAAGAAGCTGAGCAGCGAGCGCCACATCCGCAGCACCGGCCCCGCGCCGAGCTTGGATCCGCGCTCGAAGACGGAACGGAACATCGCGAAGTTCAGCGAGACCTGGGTGACCCCGATCTCCTTGGAACGCTCCAGGAGTTCGATGACCATGAACTCCATCAGGCCGTTCTCGGAATCCCGGTCACGGCGCATCAGGTCGAGCGAGAGGCCCTTGGGCCCCCACGGCACGAACGACAGCACGGCCCGCAGGTCGCCGTTGCCGTCGGTGCACTCCAGCATCACGCACTGGCCGTCCGCCGGATCACCCAGCCGGCCCAGCGCCATCGAGAAGCCGCGCTCGGTCGCACCGTCGCGCCAGTCGTCGGCCCGCCGGAGCAGGAAGTCCATCTCGTCGGCCGGAATGTCCGCGTGCCGCCGGATCCGGACGTCGTACCCGGCCCGCTTGACCCGGTTGTAGGCCTGCCGGACGGTCCGCATCGCGCGACCCTCCAGCGTGAAGTCGGCGGTCTCCACGATCGCCTCGTCGCCCAGCTCCAGGGCGTCCAGACCGTGCCGGGCGTAGATCGTGCCCGCTTCCTCGCTCGCACCCGTCACCGCGGGCACCCAGCCGTGCTCCCGGGCCTCGGCCAGCCACGGCTCGATCGCCCCGGGCCACGCCTCGGGGTCGCCGATCGGGTCGCCGGAGGCCAGCGAGACCCCGCCGATCACCCGGTAGGTGACCGCGGCCTTGCCGGTGGGGGACCAGATGACGCTCTTCTCCCGGCGCAGCGCGAAGTAGCCCAGCGAATCGCGGTCGCCCTGCTTGGCGAGCAGCGCGCGCAGCTGTTCCTCGTCGGCCTCGGTGATCGGATCCACCGCCCGGCGGGAACGGAAGGCGGCGAAGAGCACCGCCAGGAGCAGCACCGTCGACATCACGTTGATGAAGACGTCCACCCAGCCGGGCGTGGCGATCCCGCTCAGCGCCTGGTCATCGGGGGCCAGGGTGACCAGCCGCATCGCGCCGTAGCGCCAGCGGGTCAAGAACGTCACCCCGGACTGGTCCGGAGCGTGGTTGGTCGCACCCACCAGCAGCGCCGCGATCAGCGAGGTCAGCAGCAGGCCCACGGCGCCGACCACGGTCGCCAGCTTCGGGTTCGAGCGGTCACCGCGCGCGTAGAACTCCTTGCGCCCCAGCAACAGCGCTCCGACGAAGGCGGCGGTCAGCGCCAGCGACACCCAGTTCTGGGTGTGTTGACGGAACTCGGGGTAGTACGAGGTGAAGGTCACCAGGGCGAAGGCGAGCAACAGCAGCCCGCTGAGCACCAGGTTGAGGATCCACGCGGCCCGCTTGCGGCGGCCCATCGTCACCGCGAGCAGCAGCGAGAACAGGCCGGACGCGAAACCGGCCGTGAGCAGGTACGGCGTGTAGAAGTCGGCGGTGTTGTGGTCGCGCAGGTCCTGCCCGAGCGAAAGCCACACCGCACTGAGGAAGTTGACGAAGGTGACGGCGCGCAGGTACCACACCGCGAACGCGGCACTGCGCCTTGATCGGGCGCTCCCTCTGCCGGTCTCCCGGCCGCCCCCCGATTTTCCGGCGTCCGCGCCGGAGTCTTTCCTGCCGCTCGGATCGCCGCCGGGTCCTCGGTCGGTGCTCCGGACGGAATCTGCGCTGGTCAAACGGACCTCTCCCATGGAAAGCGATGATATGGGGCCCGCCTTCCCTTGGAGCGTCGGAAGACCCCGGCCTGGTCAGGGCGCTGAGGTTTCCCGACCCCTTACTCCGGCAACGGCACGGCCTCTTCGGCCGGCCCGTCGGACCCGGTCGTCCGCTCCGGGAGGTCCGCCGCGAGCGCGGCGGCCGCCTGGACCAGGGGGAGGGCGAGCAACGCCCCGGTTCCTTCTCCCACGGAGACGCCGTGGTCGAGCACCGGGTTGAGTGCCATCCGGTCCAGCGCCTTCGCCTGTCCCGGCTCGCCGCTCGCCTGTCCCGCCAACCACCAGTCCGGGGCCCGGAAGGCGGCCCGCTGGGCCACGAGCCCGCAGGCCGCCGAGACGATCCCGTCGAGGATCACCGGCGTGCGCCGCACCGCGCACTGCAGCAGGAATCCGGTCATCGCGGCGACGTCCGCCCCGCCGACCGCCGCGAGCAGCGCCACCTGGTCCCCCAGGACCGGGCGGGCCCGGCGCAGCGCGTCACGGATCGCCGCGCACTTGCGCATCCAGGTCAGGTCGTCGATGGGCGCGCCACCGCGCCCGGTGACCACGGAGGCGTCCGTGCCGCACAGCGCGGCGACGAGGGTGGCGGCGACCGTGGTCCCGCCGACGCTGAGGTCACCGAGGACCACGAGGTCCGTACCGGAGTCGGCCTCCTCGTCGGCGATGGAGATGCCGAGGCGGATGGCGTCCCGGGCCTCCTCGACCGTCAGCGCGTCCTCGGTGTCGATGCGCCCGCTGCCCCGCCGGACCCGGTGCTTGACCACGTCCTCGGGCAGCAGCCCCGGATCGCAGTCCAGGCCCGCGTCCACGACCCGCAGCCCCGCGCCGAAGCGGGCCGCCAGGATCGACACCGGGCTGTTCCCGTCGAGCACGGACCGCACCAGCAGGTGGGCGGAGGAGGCGGGGCGCGCCGAGACGCCCTGGGCCGCGATCCCGTGGTCGGCGGCGAACAGCACGACGCGCGGCCGCGCGATCGGAGCGACCGGTACGCGGCCCTGCGCGGCCGCCAGCCACTCGGCGAGCTCGTCGAGCCGCCCGAGCGCCCCGGCGGGCACGGCCAGCCGTTCGCGGCGATCCTCGGCGTCACGCCGGACGCCCCCGTCGGGGCGCTCGATCAGATCGGAGAAGTCGTCGAGATTCAGCGTGGTCATCTGCCGAAGGGTACCCGTGCCCGCGCGCCGGTTCGTGCCCCGCCCGCCCGCGGGTCCGCGCCCCGCCCGGCGGCTCCGGCGGGCGGCCCCCGGGGGCCCTGGCCGAGACCTGACGGGGCCTTGGCCGAGACCTGACGGGGTCCTGCCCGAGAGCTGGCGGAGCGTCAGTCCTTGAGCGCCAGCGGCTGGCCCGACACCACCAGCAGGACGTGCTCGCACTCCGCCGCGACCGCCGCGTTCAACCGCCCCAGCTCGTCGCGGAACCGCCGCCCCGAGGAGGTCGCCGGGACGACCCCGGCGCCGACCTCGTTGCTGACCAGGACCACCCGGCGCCGGGTCGCGCGGACGGCCGCCACCAGCGCGGCCGTGCGCCGGCGCAGCTCCTTCTGCCCGCCGCCCGCCCACGTCTCGTCGTCCCAGGCGCCGGCCCGGTCCATCGCGTCCGTCAGCCACAGCGCCAGACAGTCGATCAGCAGCGCCGGGCCCTGCGCGTCGTCGGCGTCGAGCAGCTCCACCAGCTCGCAGGTCTCCACGGTCTGCCAGCTGCCGGGCCGCCGCTCCCGGTGCAGCCCGACCCGGGCCGCCCACTCCGGGTCGCCCTCGCGGGTGCCGCTCGTGGCGACGTAGAGCACCTCGGGGAAGGCGGCCAGCCGCCGCTCCGCCTCCAGCGACTTCCCCGACCGGGCCCCGCCCAGCACCAGCGTGCGCCGGGGCAGGTCCGGCACCGCGTGGTAGGCGCCGACGGTCAGCGTGGTCCCGTCCGGCACCGCCCGCGCACCGGTCGCCGCGCACCGGCGGGCCAGCTCGCGGCCGGGCGGCACGTCGTGGTCGAGGTGGACGGCGATCACGTCGGTGGCCGGGCCGACCGCGCCGCTCGCCCGCAGCCGGGCCAGCGCCTCGGGCCGCCCCAGCACGTCCAGCAGGACCATGTCGTACGGCTGCTCCGCCGTCCCGTTGGTCCCGGCCGGCGCCCCGCCGGGGGGCAGGTACAGCATCCGGTCCCCGTGGGGCCCGATCACCTCGTACCCGGTGCCCGGCGCGTCCATCGCCACCGCCCGCACCCGGTGCCCGCTGATCACCGCCAGCCGCTGGCCGTCCGGCACCCGGCCGGCGGCGGGCAGCCCCGGCGGCAGCTCGACCGCGGGCCCGTCGTGCGGGTGGCTCAGCAGCACCTGACGGACGCCGCCCAGGGAATGTCCGGCCCGGGCGGCGGCCAGCACGGCCCCGGGGGTGAGATCGAGCAGGAGCGCACCGTCCACCAGTACGGCGGTCGCGGCCCGCACCCGGGTGCCCACGGAGACGGCGCAGGCCGCACAGGGACAGCCGGGGCGGGGCAGTCCTTCGGGTGTGCCGGTGCCCAGCAGAGTCAGTTCCACACAGATGATCCTCCCGTGTCGGCGGGAGTGGTGCGCGCCCGGTTACTCTGCGGGCAGACTCACGGGGAGCACCCGGACGCGTACCGGACGGGTGCCGGACGAGCAACGGAGGCGGACATGGCGTGGACGTGGCGGTTCGAGACGGCCGAGGGCAGCGAGTCGACCCCGGCGGTGGCGCCGGAGGAGTTCACCACGCAGGGCGACGCGGAGTCCTGGATCGGTGAGTACTGGAAGGAACTGCTCGAAGGCGGCACGGAGAAGGTGAAGCTGTCCGACGACGGCGGCACCGAGCTCTACACGATGAGCCTGCGCGAGGCCCTGAACGCCTGAGGCCGGCCGTCCGGTCCGGGGGAGGTCCCCCGGACACGGACGCTGAACCGGATCGGGCTCCGGCCCGGGGGGTCAGCCCCGGACCCCGCACAGGTGCAGCAGCGCCGCGACCCCGCGGTAGGGGTCGGTGCGCCCGGCCCGGTCCTCGGCGGCGAGCAACAGCTCCAGCTCGCCCTCGGGGGGCAGTACCTCGCCGGCCTCGCTGCCGTCGGTGAAGACCCGTACGCCGTACCAGGACTGCAGCGGCGCGCCGATCCCGGACAGGGTCCCGGTCAGCGCGGACAGCCGGTCGGCGCGCACGTCCAGGCCCAGCCGGTTCGTGTAGTCGACGGTGTCGAAGGCGGCCAGCGCGGCCTTCCAGTCACCGGTGAGCGCCGGGCGCATCGCGAGGGCGTCGCCGTTGCGCACCAGCAGGGACAGCAGTCCGCCGTGCGCCAGCATCCGGGCCAGCCCGGCGAGCATGCCGTCCGACTCCGGTACGTACATCAGCACGCCGTGGCAGAGCACCACGTCGAAGCTGCCCGGCAGGAAGTGCGCGCCGGTCTCCCGGCCGTCGCCCTCCATCAGCCGGACCCGGTCACGGATCCCGGCCGGCTCGGCGTCCAGCGCCTCGCGGGCCACGGCCAGCATGCCGGGGTCCTGCTCCAGGCCGGTCACCATGTGCCCGGCCCGGGCGAGGCGCAGGGCCTGGGTGCCCTGGCCCATGCCGACGTCCAGGACGCGCAGGCGCTGCCCCACCGGGAAGCGCTGGGCGATCTGCTCGTCGACCTGACGGCCCACGAGTTCCTGACGGACCGCGTTGCGCAGGCCCCCCAGTCCCTCCAGCCACAGCCGGGCACCGCCCGCGAAGCTGTCGCCCGCGGCTGCGGGCGACGCTCCGGTCAGGGCCGTTCCCCGCGCTTGACCTGCGGCTTCGGCAGGCGCAGCCGGCGCATCTGGAGCGTGCGCATCAGGCCGTAGGCGACGGCGCCGCGCTTGGGCTCGTCCGGGAAGCGGGTGTTCAGCGCCTTGCGCAGGCGGATGAACAGGCCGATCGAGTCGACGATGATCAGCGCGATCACGCCGAGCCAAAGGAGCAGGGCGATGTTCTGGATCGACGGGACCCGGACCATGCTCAGCACCAGGATGATCACCGCGAGGGGCAGGAACATCTCGGCGACGGAGAAGCGGGAGTCGACGAAGTCGCGGGCGAACTTGCGCACCGGACCCTTGTCGCGGGCGGGCAGGTAACGCTGGTCGCCGTTGGCGAGGGCCTCGCGCTGCTTGGTCATCGCCTCCCGCCGACGTTCACGGTTGCGCTTGGCATCCTCCTTGCGGTTGCCGGTCGAGGCCACCACGGCCTTGCGCTGCGACTGGGCCACAGCACGCTTCGGCGTCGGGCGGCCCTTCGGGGCCTGCGGGTCACGGGTCTGCGAGAGGTCGGCGCTCACCTTGTCGGTGGCGGCGGCCTTCTCTTCCTTGGAGGAGCGGCTACCAAACACGAAACCAAGCCTACGTGGTTGCGGGCATGGCCCCCACCCCGGCGGGGAACGATCCCGCAACGGCGGGCGTCTTAACCGGTGGCGGGTCCGCCCGCCGCGCCCGCCTCCAGGGGGGTCACCTACTCCTTCAGCCTGACAGGGCGGAGCGGAGGTCGTCCTGGAGGAGGAGCGCAACCGCACTCGAACAGTGCGGTAATGGAGACAGGGCCCGTAGTGTGGGTTCTGTAGGTCACCACGAGCCGAAGTCCTTCAGAAGGGGGCGCGCGAAGCCCATGAGCGGTGTCATGAAGCGTATGGGGATGATCTTCCGCGCGAAGGCGAACAAGGCCCTTGACAAGGCCGAGGACCCGCGCGAGACCCTCGACTACTCGTACCAGAAGCAGCTGGAACTGCTCCAGAAGGTGCGCCGCGGAGTCGCCGACGTCGCGACCTCCCGCAAGCGCCTGGAGCTCCAGCTCAACCAGCTCCAGGGACAGTCCGCCAAGCTGGAGGACCAGGGCCGCAAGGCCCTCGCGCTCGGCCGCGAGGACCTCGCCCGCGAGGCCCTCTCCCGCCGCGCCTCGCTCCAGCAGCAGGTCAGCGACCTCGAAGTGCAGCACCAGACCCTCCAGGGCGAGGAGGAGAAGCTGACCCTCGCGGCGCAGCGCCTCCAGGCCAAGGTGGACGCCTTCCGCACCAAGAAGGAGACCATCAAGGCCACCTACACCGCGGCCCAGGCGCAGACCCGGATCGCGGAGTCCTTCTCCGGCATCTCGGAGGAGATGAGCGACGTCGGCCTCGCCATCCAGCGCGCCGAGGACAAGACCGCGCAGCTCCAGGCGCGCGCGGGCGCGATCGACGAGCTGCTCGCCTCCGGCGCCCTGGACGACCAGAGCGGCCTCGGCTCCAAGGACGACATCCAGCTCGAACTGGACCGCCTCTCCGGCGGTACGGACGTGGAGCTGGAGCTCGCCCGGATGAAGCAGGAACTGGCGGGCGGCCCCTCCGCCCAGCAGCAGGCCATCGAGGGCGGCGGCGCGGGCAACGCGCAGCAGCCGCACCCCCAGCACCGCTTCGACAAGCAGTAGAACGGGGTCCGTCATGATCGTCCGCATCATGGGGGAAGGTCAGGTCCGGCTCGGCGACGAGCACCTCGTGGAGCTCAACGCGCTGGACGACGAGCTGCTGTCGGAGATGGAAGCGGGGGACGAGGAGGGCTTCCGGCGGACGCTGGGCGGCCTCCTCGACGCCGTGCGCCGGCTCGGCAGCCCGCTGCCGGACGCGGAGCTGGCGCCCTCCGAGCTGATCCTGCCCGCGCCGGACGCGAGTCTGGACGAGGTGCGGGAGATGCTCAACTCCGACGGGCTCATCCCGGGCTGAGGGCGTCCCCGCGTCGGGGTGGTGGGGTCGTGACGGGGTGGGGTGTCCCCGCAGGACGAGCGGTCACCACCGGACGCAGTCTCCGACCGGCCCGCAGCCGCGAGCCGAGGAGACACCCCACCCCACCCCGTCACGGCACCGCCGCCGCGACCCACCCCGACCCGGCCTCAGGACTTCGTGTCCTTCGTTCCCTTGATCCGGGCCCGCACGGCCCGGGTGACCTTGCCGGGGCCATGGCCGGGGCCGTGGTCGGGGTCCGGGGTGCCGCCGATGAAGTTCTCGAAGCGACGGCGGGGCGCCGCCCAGCGGCGGTCGTGGTGGAACGCCCGCAGCCCGGCCTTGGCCCGGGCCCGCGGGCGGTTCGTGTAGAAGCGGCGCGCGTACGGCGAATCCGGCCGGGCCAGGCGGACCGCGCCGACCAGCGCCACGAACGGGATCACCGTCCCCAGCAGTGCGGTGCGCGGTTTGCCCTTCCACAGGGCGACCAGGGCCAGGAAGAAGTTCGTGGCCGTGTTCATCACGACCAGCCCGCGGTTGTGCCGCTCGTCGACGGTCAGGTCGTTGACCCCGAAGGGCAGGAACCCGCCGAGCACCAGCGCCACCAGCGCCGCCGTCAGCACCACGATCTCCACGCTCTTGCGGCCCTGCTCGCTCCAGTACACGTCGTCCAGGTGCAGGACCAGCGCGAACTCGTCCAGCACCAGACCGGCGCCCAGCCCGAACAGCACCGCCGAGATCAGCGCCCCCACGCCGTGCCGGCCGCTGCCCACGGCGCCGAAACCGCCGATGATCGTCAGCACCACGCCGGGCACCACGTGGTGGACGTGCACGCCGCCCGGGGTGATGTTCTTGAAGGGGCCCCGGCCGGCCCGGATCAGGCGGGTGATCGTGCGGGTGACCAGGAAGGACAGTACGAAGGAGAGCAGGGCGAGGAACAGCGGGAGCTTCCCCGGTTCCACGATGTTGCGGTACCACCAGTGACCCATGACACCAGCTCCCCATTTGGCATGTATTGGGTAATTTACCTTCCGTGCTGAGCGGGTACCGTTCCGGCGGTGAACGATCCGCTCCCCGATCCGCCTCCGGAACCGTCCCCGGAACCCCTGCCGGGCCCGCCGCTGAGCCCGCCCGACGAACGCGCCTCGCTCCGCGACGGCCTGCGCTTCGCCTTCGGGACGCTCACCGTGCTGCCCGCCCGCATCACCCGCTGGGACCGCCCGGCCGCCCGCACCGGCATGGCCTGCGCCCCGCTGGTCGGGCTGGTCGTCGGGCTCTGCGCGGCCGTGCCGGGGTGCCTGCTCCTCCTCCTCGGGGCGTCGCCGCTGCTGGCCGCGGTCGTCACCGTGGCCGTGCCCGCCGCCCTCACCCGCGGGCTGCACCTCGACGGCTTGGCCGACACCGCCGACGGCCTGGGCAGCGCCAAGCCCGCCGACACCGCGCTGCGCATCATGAAGCAGTCCGACATCGGGCCGTTCGGCGTCATCTGCCTGGTCCTGGCCCTCCTGGTGCAGAGCGCCGCGCTCGCCCAGGCCTACGCCGACGGCTGGTTCCGCGGCGCCCTCGCCACCGTGGTCGCCGCCGTCGCCGCCCGGACCGCCCTGACCCTGGCCTCGCGCGACGGGGTGCCCCCGGCCCGCCACGAAGGCCTCGGCGCGGCCGTCGCGGGCGTGGTGCCGATCCGGTCGGCGGCCACGGTCGCCGCGCTCGCCGTCGCCGCCGCGGCGGCCGCCGCCCTGCCGTCGGGGCTGCCCGCCGCCACGCAGCACGCCGTGGCCGTGCTGGCCGGGCTGGGCGCCGCCGAACTCCTGCTGCGCCGGTGCGTGCAGCGCTTCGACGGGGTCACCGGTGACGTCTTCGGGGCGCTGGCCGAGGTCGCGGCGACCACGGCGCTGGTGGTCCTCGCCCTGGGCTGACTCGGTCGGGCCCGACCCTTCCAGCCTCGCCGGCGTTCGAGGCGCGGGTCCGGGCGGAGCCCCGGGACCCTTCCAGTCGGGCCCGGCCAAAGTCAGTCCCGCCGGGCTGGAGTGGCCGCCGGGTCGGCCCGGCGACGTACGCTCTCTTCCCGTGGAACACACGCCGAGCGACCCGCAGCCCCCCGCCGTGCCCATCCGGGTGCTCCTCGCCGACGACCAGGCCCTGCTGCGCAGCGCCTTCAAGGTGCTGGTCGACTCCGAGCCCGACATGGAGGTCGTCGGGGAGGCCGCCGACGGCGCGCAGGCCTACGCGCTGGCCCGCGAGCGGCGCGCCGACGTGGTCCTCATGGACATCCGGATGCCCGGCACCGACGGGCTCGCCGCCACCCGGATGATCAGCGCCGACCCGGAACTCTCCGGCGTGCGCGTGGTGATGCTGACGACCTTCGAGGTCGACGAGTACGTCGCCGCGGCCCTACGGGCGGGCGCCTCCGGCTTCCTCGGCAAGGGCGCCGAGCCCGACGAGCTGCTCAACGCCATCCGGATCGCGGTCGCCGGCGAGGCGCTGCTCTCCCCGGCCGCCACCAAGGGCCTCATCGCCACCTTCCTCGCCCAGGGCGGCGGCGCCCCGCCGGCCGCCGCCGCGGGCGCCCACGCCGAACGGCTCGCCGCCCTGACCGGCCGTGAGCGCGAGGTGCTCGGCCTGGTCGCGGGCGGCCTGTCCAACGACGAGATCGGCGGCCGGCTGGAGGTCAGCCCGCTCACCGTGAAGACCCACGTGAACCGCGCGATGGCCAAGCTCGGCGCCCGGGACCGGGCTCAATTGGTGGTCATTGCGTACGAATCGGGCTTGGTGCGGCCCCGAGCCGAGTAGTTCCGAGTCGTCCTGAGCAGTCCTGAGTAGTCGGGCGTACTGCGGACGCGGTACACGCGGGACAAGGACGGGACCTGCGGGCGACGTCCGGGCACCGTGGCGGGGGAGAAGGTGGGACGACCCTCGCTCAACTCGGCAGAGAGATCTCACCCATGTCCTGGCTGTCCCGCTTCAGCCTTGCCCAACGGGCACTGGTCGGCCTCGTGTCGATCGTCGCGCTCCTGTTCGGCGCCATAGCCATCCCCCAGCTCAAGCAGCAACTGCTGCCCTCCATCGAGCTGCCGATGGTGTCCATCCTCGCGCCGTACCAGGGCGCCTCGCCCGACGTGGTCGAGAAGCAGGTCATCGAACCGATCGAGGCCACCCTCAAGGGCGTCGACGGCATCACCGGCATCACCTCCACCGCCAGCGAGGGCAACGCCCTCATCATGGCCAAGTTCGACTTCGGCGACAGCGGCACCAAGCAGCTCGTCGCCGACGTCCAGCAGGCCGTCAACCGGGCCCGCGTCCGGCTGCCCGCCGACGTCGACCCGCAGGTCGTGGCCGGCTCCACCGACGACATGCCCACCGTCGTCCTCGCCGCCACCTCCGACAAGGACCAGCAGGCCCTCGCCGACCAGCTCCAGCGCAGCGTCGTCCCCGTCCTGGAGGACATCCCGGGCGTCGGCCAGGTCAGCGTCAACGGCGTCCAGGACCTCCAGGTCACCGTGACCCCGGACCGGGCCAAGCTGGCGGCCGCCGGCCTCGACACGGCCGCGCTCGCCAAGGGCCTGGAAGCGGGCGGCGCCACCATGCCCGCCGGCGCCTTCGACGAGGAGGGCAAGAACCGCACCGTCCGCGTCGGCGGCGGCTACACCTCGCTCGCCCAACTGGAGGACCTGCGCCTGAGCGTGGGCGCGGGAGCGGGCGCGGGAGCGGGCGGCGCGGCGCCGAGCGGCAAGCCGGCGGTCCGCCTCGGCGACGTCGCCACCGTCAAGCAGGAGCCCGCCAAGGCCGTCTCCATCACCCGCACCAACGGCAAGCCCAGCCTGGCCGTCGTCCTCACGATGGACAAGGACGGCAGCTCCGTCGCCATCTCCGACGCCGTCAAGGACAAGCTGCCCGAGCTGCGCACCGCCCTCGGCGCCGGCGCCGGCCTCACGATGGTCAGCGACAACGGCCCGGCCGTCGCCACCGCCATCTCCAGCCTCACCACGGAGGGCCTGCTCGGCCTGGTCTTCGCGGTGATCGTGATCCTGGTCTTCCTCGCCTCGATCCGCTCGACCCTGGTCACCGCGGTCTCCATCCCGCTGTCCATCGTGCTCGCGCTGATCGTGCTGTGGACCCGCGACCTGTCGCTGAACATGCTGACGCTGGGCGCGCTCACCATCGCCATCGGCCGCGTGGTCGACGACTCCATCGTGGTCCTGGAGAACATCAAGAGGCACCTGTCCTACGGCGAGGAGCGCGAGGCCGCGATCATCACCGCGGTCAAGGAAGTGGCCGGCGCGGTCACCTCCTCGACGCTCACCACCGTCGCCGTCTTCCTGCCGATCGGTCTGGTCGGTGGCATGATCGGCGAGCTGTTCAGCTCCTTCTCGCTCACCGTGACCGCGGCCCTGCTGGCCTCGCTGCTGGTGTCCCTGACGGTCGTACCGGTCCTGTCGTACTGGTTCCTCAGCGCCCCCAAGGGCATGGACGGGGCCGACCCGGCCACCGTGGAGGCCGTCCGGCGGGCCGCCGAGGAGAAGGAGTCGCACAGCCGGCTCCAGACCTTCTACGTGCGGGTGCTGCGCTTCGTGGCGCGCCGCCGCCTGGCCACCGTGGCCGTCGCGTGCGCGCTCCTCGTCGCCACCTTCGCCATGGCCCCGCTGCTGAAGACCAACTTCTTCGACAAGGGCGAGCAGGACGTCCTGACCATCAAGCAGGCGCTGGCCCCCGGCACCTCCTTGTCCGCCTCCGACGAGGCGAGCCGCAAGGTGGAGAAGGTCCTCGCGGGCACCGCCGGCGTCAAGGACTACCAGGTCACCGTCGGCTCCTCCGGCTTCATGGCGGCCTTCGGCGGCGGTACGGGCACCAACCAGGCGTCCTACCAGGTGACCCTGAAGGACGCCAAGGACGGCGAGGCCGTCCAGAAGAGCATCGAGACCGACCTGGCCAAGCTCGACGGCATCGGCCGCACCACGGTCTCGGCGGGCGCCGCCTTCGGCAACACGGACCTCAGCGTGGTCGTCAAGGCGGGCGACGCCGGCGTCCTCGCCAAGGCCGCCGAGCAGGTCCGCGCCGAGGTCGCCAAGCTCAAGGACGTCAGCGACGTCCAGAGCGACCTCTCCCAGTCGGTGCCCCGCATCTCGGTCACCGCCAACTCCAAGGCCGCCGACGCGGGCCTGAACCAGGCCGCCCTCGGCGGACTCGTCGCCCAGGCCGTCCAGGGCACCCCCGCGGGCAAGGCTTTCCTCGGCAACACCGAGCGCAACGTGGTCATCGCCTCCGGGCAGCCCGCCAAGACCCTCGCCGAACTCCAGGCGCTGCCGGTCGGCCCGGTCAAGCTCGGTGACATCGCCGACGTCAAGGTGGTCCCGGGCCCGGTCGCGATGACCCGGATCGACGGCGCCCGCGCCGCCACCATCACGGCCAAGCCGAACGGCGACAACACCGGCGCGGTCAGCACCGAGCTCAGCGCCAAGCTCAAGGCCCTGCACCTGCCCGACGGGGCCACCGCCACCATCGGCGGCGTCTCCTCCGACCAGGACGACGCCTTCGGCTCGCTGGGCCTGGCCATGCTCGCGGCCATCGCGATCGTGTTCATGCTGCTGGTGGCGACCTTCCGCTCGCTCGTCCAGCCGCTGATCCTGCTGGTCTCCGTGCCCTTCGCGGCGACCGGCGCGCTCGGCCTGCTCCTGATCACCGGCACTCCGATGGGCGTGCCCGCGATGATCGGCATGCTGATGCTCATCGGCATCGTGGTGACCAACGCGATCGTCCTGATCGACCTGGTCAACCAGTACCGGGCCCAGGGCCTCGGGGTCGTCGAAGCCGTCGTCGAGGGCGGTCGCCACCGCCTGCGCCCGATCCTGATGACGGCCCTGGCGACCATCTTCGCCCTGCTCCC
Source organism: Streptomyces sp. NPDC051555 (assembly GCF_044454405.1). Classification (NCBI taxonomy): domain Bacteria; kingdom Bacillati; phylum Actinomycetota; class Actinomycetes; order Kitasatosporales; family Streptomycetaceae; genus Streptomyces; species Streptomyces sp. NPDC051555. The sequence continues at coordinate 65,040 of NZ_JBITDP010000021.1, forward strand.
GATGGCGCTCGGCGTCACGGGCGGCGGCGGCTTCATCTCGCAGCCGCTCGCCGTGGTGGTCATCGGCGGCCTGGTCAGCTCCACCCTGCTGACCCTCCTCCTGGTCCCGGCCATCTACACGATGGTGGAACTGCGCAAGGAGCGCCGCGCGGCAAAGCGCGCGGCGAAGCGCGCACCCCGCCCGACGCCCACCGCTGCCCCCGCCACGGAGGACGAGGAAAGCCCCGTCAGGGTCTGATCTCACGAACGCACGCCCATGCCGAAGGGCCGCCCCCCACGTGGGGGGCGGCCCTTCGGCATGGGCGGGGGGCTCGGTTACGGGAGGGTGAGCATGCGCTCCAGGGCGAGCTTGGCGAAGCTCTCGGTCTCCTTGTCCACCTGGATCTGGTTGACGAGGTTGCCCTCGGCCAGGGACTCCAGGGTCCACACCAGGTGGGGGAGGTCGATGCGGTTCATGGTCGAGCAGAAGCAGACCGTCTTGTCGAGGAAGACGACTTCCTTGTCCTCGGCGGCGAATCGATTCGCCAGGCGGCGGACCAGGTTCAGCTCGGTGCCGATGGCCCACTTGGAGCCGGCCGGGGCCGCCTCCAGCGCCTTGATGATGTACTCCGTCGAGCCGACGTAGTCCGCGGCGGCCACGACCTCGTGCTTGCACTCGGGGTGGACCAGTACGTTCACACCGGGGATGCGGGCGCGGACGTCCTCGACCGACTCCACGGAGAAGCGGCCGTGCACCGAGCAGTGCCCGCGCCACAGGATCATCTTGGCGTTCCGCAGCTGCTCGACGGTCAGGCCGCCGTTCGGCTTGTGCGGGTTGTACAGGACGCAGTCGTCGAGGGACATGCCCATGTCGCGGACGGCGGTGTTGCGGCCGAGGTGCTGGTCGGGCAGGAAGAGGACCTTCTCGCCCTGCTCGAACGCCCAGTCCAGTGCCCGCTTCGCGTTGGAGGACGTACAGATCGTGCCGCCGTGCTTGCCGGTGAAGGCCTTGATGTCGGCGGAGGAGTTCATGTACGAGACGGGCACCGTGACGTCGGCGATGCCGGCCTCGGTCAGCACGTCCCAGCACTCCGCGACCTGCTCGGCGGTGGCCATGTCGGCCATCGAGCAGCCGGCGGCCAGGTCCGGCAGGACGACCTTCTGGTCGTCCGTGGTCAGGATGTCCGCGGACTCGGCCATGAAGTGGACGCCGCAGAAGACGATGTACTCGGCCTCCGGCTTGGCGGCCGCGTCCTTGGCCAGCTTGAAGGAGTCGCCGGTGACGTCGGCGAACTCGATCACCTCGTCGCGCTGGTAGTGGTGGCCGAGGATGAAGACCTTGTCCCCGAGCTTCTCCTTGGCCGCGCGGGCACGGGCCACCAGGTTGGGGTCCGAGGGTGAGGGCAGGTCGCCGGGGCACTCCACCCCGCGCTCGCTCTTGGGGTCGGCCTCACGGCCGAGCAGCAGCAGGGCAAGGGGCGTCGGCTGGACGTCCAAGGGCTGGGCGGTGGTCACGACACGCACCCTTTCTGTTCTGCGACTAGGGACTGCACTGAGGGGTACTGCACTGCGGGGTACTGCGACTTCTCGTCTATTTGACGTTATCTATCATAACCGCTTCACGTCACTTTGACGATGCCGATAGTGTCGATGTGACGCATTCGCCCGGCCGACAGGTGTGCGAGCATGAATGTCTGGAACAAGCGCCGGACCCGGAATGAATCGGCGGCCGCGCTCGTTGCCACCGACGGCAAGAGTCCGACCGACGTTTCCCTGCCCCCGCCGGGAAGCCGCCCACTTCGGGAGTGAATGCAGATGTCCGTTCAGGACGAAAAGACCACTGTGAGCGACGGCATCCTCCTGTCCGACGCCGCCGCCGAGAAGGTCAGGACGCTGCTGGAGCAGGAAGGCCGCGAGGACCTGGCGCTTCGCGTCGCCGTCCAGCCCGGCGGTTGCTCCGGCCTGCGCTACCAGCTCTTCTTCGACGAGCGCTCCCTCGACGGTGACGTGGTCAAGGACTTCGACGGCGTCAAGGTCGTCACGGACCGGATGAGCTCCCCGTACCTGCACGGTGCGTCGATCGACTTCGTCGACACGATCGAGAAGCAGGGCTTCACGATCGACAACCCGAACGCCACGGGCTCCTGCGCCTGCGGCGACTCGTTCAGCTAACCCCTGAGCCGTCTCGGCACCCATGCACGGAGGGGCCCGCCCCCCCGGGTGGGGGGGGGGCCCCCCCCGCCGGCGGGGGCCGGGGCCCCGCGGCAGGCGGGGGCGCGGCGGTGCCCGGGGGCCCGGGCCCAACCTCCCGGCGCCCCCCGGCGGCTG
>NZ_JBITDP010000021.1:67356-156919 GCF_044454405.1 Streptomyces sp. NPDC051555
AACCCCACCCCCACCCCCCCGCGCCCCGCCGCCCGCCGCCACCCGGCACCCAACCCCCCCCCCGGGCCCCCCCCCCCCCCCCCGGGGCCCCCCCCCCCGTGGGGGGGGGGGCGCCCCTCCGCGCGTGCGGGTGCCGGTCCCCGGCTACTGGCGGGGCAGCGGCTTGCCCGTGGTCCCGTCGACCACCTTCCGGGCGCCCAGCGGCTGCTCCAGCGTCACCGACACGGACATGTCCTTGGCGAGCATGATGCAGGCCCCACCCGGGTTCGTCGGGGTGTCCGTGATCTTCACCGTCACCGCATCGGCGCTCTCCCGGGCCTCGGCGGCGTAGGTACTGCACGCCCCGCCCCAGAAGTTCACGGTCAGCTTCCGGTCGGCCGCGGAGTACGAGAACCCCGGCACCGTACGTCCGGTCCGCGGCGCGGGGGCCGCGTCCCGCGCCGCGGGCTGGGCCACCGTGCGACCCGCACCGCCCCCGGTGCCCGCCACCTCGAAGAGCCAGGCGGGCACCAGCCCGCGGGCGCCGTCCACGGTCCCCCCGACCAGGCCCAGCACCGCCGTGCGGACCGTCTCCGTCCGCGGCGGCTTCATCGGGCGCGGCTCCGGGTTGCACGGCGGCGTCTCGCCCGGCGCGATCGGGGCCTCCGGCTCCAGCGGCACGGACGTGGCGCACCCGCTCGGCCCGGTCCCGGGACCGGGGGTCGACGCGGCGTTCAGCCGGTCCAGGGCCTCCTGCGCGCCGACGACCTGCTGCTCGCTCGACCGCACCGGTGCCTTCAGCTCGCCGCCGGCGGCCACCACCTGGCCGTCCGCGCCCACGTTCACCGTGCTCTGCCAGCCCTGCGTCGGCAGCCCACCGACCACCGGGTCCGCGGTCACCACCCGCACCGAGCCCTTGAGCTGCCGGGCGTCCAGCTTCGCGCCCTGCTGGCCCACCGCCGCGAGCAGCGGAGCCGCCGCGGCCTTCGCCGCCTCCTCGCTCACCGGCGTGCCCGCGCCCGTACCCGCGCCCGCGTCCGAACCGGACACCGCGGCGGGGCCGGGGCCCTGGCCGCCGCTGGGGGCCTGCGCGCCGCCGCCGGGCAGGGTGGCGGGCCCGCAGGTGTCCTTGCCGCGCCGGCAGTCGTCCGAGCCGCCCGCCAGGTGGCGGGTGAACGTCCAGGTCCCGGGCGCCTTGAGGTTCACCTGGAGGCGCGGGCCGGACGGGTCCCCGACCACCCCCGCCTGCCAGAGCTCGCCCACCAGCTGCGGGGTGGCGGTGATGCCCAGCGCGCTCGCGAGCCGGGCCACCTCGGCCTCGGTGACCTCGCCGCCCGCGGCGAAGGCCGGCGCGGTGGCCGGGCCCTGAGGGAGGGGGCCTTCGGCCCGGTAGGTCACTCCGGACCCGTTGGGGTTCGGTTCGCCCGGCGCGATGCCGGGGGCCGAGGGGCCGACGGAGTCGGGGGCGCCGGGGGAGGCCGCCCTGGCGGCGTCGCCCGCGGACAGCGACGCCGTGGCCGCGCCCGTGCCGCCGTGGGCCGTGGTGGCCCAGTACGCCGTACCGCCGCCGGCCAGCAGGACGGCGGCCGCGACCGAGGCGACGGCCCAGCGGGGGCGCCGCCCGGGGGCGCCGCCGGGGCGCGCCGCGACGTCGGCCGGTTCGGTCGGTTCGGCCGAGCCGACCGCTTCGGCCGGTTCGGTGTTGTCAGTCGGACCGGAATGCTCGGTGGTCACCGGATCGCTCCTTCGCCTGCCTCGCCGTGCGTGATGCGAGTGGGACGGAACAGGAGCGAAACCGGTTCCCCGGACCCGCGGAGGGGATCAGTACCCGTACTGCGCGGTGGAGGCGATGAGCTGCGCGGAGGCCGGCGGCACGCGGACCCCGTGGATCTGCGAGGGCGCCACCGGGGCCGGCCGGGGGACCGCCGGGACCGACCAGTGGGGCGCCATCCGGGCGCAGTCGCCCAGCAGCCGGGCGAAGCCTGGCCGGCGCGAGACTTCCGTGGTCCGCCCGGGAGCGGTGTACTGCGGGTACCCGAAGCCATCGGTATAGGTCATGGGGGCACCGTAAGCAGCGGTCCGGGTGCGAAGAAAGACCTACTACGGGGTAGTTTCAGCCGGTCGGCCTCGCGGCGTCTACCGGGTAGGTTTGATTGTCAGCCCGCCGCCCTCCGCAGGAGCATCCACGCCGTGCGTATCGCAGTCACAGGCTCCATCGCCACCGACCACCTCATGACCTTCCCCGGCCGCTTCGCCGACCAGCTGGTCGCGGACCAGCTGCACACGGTCTCCCTCTCCTTCCTCGTCGACAACCTCGACGTGCGACGGGGCGGTGTCGGCCCGAACATCTGCTTCGGTATGGGGCAGCTCGGAAGCCGCCCGGTCCTCGTCGGCGCCGCCGGCTACGACTTCGACGAGTACCGTGCCTGGCTCGACCGCCACGGCGTGGACACCGAGTCCGTCCGGATCTCCGAAGTGCTGCACACCGCGCGCTTCGTGTGCACCACGGACGCCGACCACAACCAGATCGGCTCCTTCTACACCGGCGCCATGAGCGAGGCCCGGCTGATCGAGCTGAAGGCCGTCGCCGACCGCGTGGGCGGCCTGGACCTCGTCCTGATCGGCGCCGACGACCCCGAGGCGATGCTGCGCCACACCGAGGAGTGCCGGACGCGCGAGATCCCCTTCGCCGCCGACTTCTCGCAGCAGATCGCGCGGATGGACGGCGAGAACATCCGGACGCTGATGGAGGGGGCGACGTTCCTCTTCTCCAACGAGTACGAGAAGGGCCTCATCGAGTCGAAGTCCGGCTGGACCGACGCGGAGATCCTCACCAAGGTCGGCACCCGCGTCACCACGCTGGGCTCGAACGGCGTCAAGATCGAGCGGGTCGGCCACGACCCGATCGTCGTCGGCTGCCCCGAGGAGACCGCGAAGGTCGACCCCACCGGTGTCGGCGACGCCTTCCGCGCCGGTTTCCTGACGGGCCTGGGCTGGGGCGTCGGGCTGGAGCGCGCGGCGCAGGTCGGCTGCATGCTGGCGACCCTCGTCATCGAGACCCTCGGCACCCAGGAGTACACCCTGGCCCGCGCCCACTTCATGGAGCGCTTCGCCAAGGCCTACGGCCCGGAGGCCGCGGCCGAGGTCCAGGCGCACCTGGCGTAGCGCCCGCGCGCCGACCTGACGGGCGGCCGCACGCGGCCACCCGTCACACCAGGCGCCGCACCGTGTGAGCGACCCCCACCCCACCCGGGGCGGGGGTCGCTCCCACGTACTCCTGGCCCCGCATCCCGCACCACGCCGGAATGTCCAGCCGCGCGACCTCGTCGTCCGACAGGACCGTGACCGTCCCGCCGACCGCCACCCCCCCGATCGCGTTACCCAGCTCGATCACCGGCTGCGGGCACCGCAGCCCGAGCGCGTCGATGACCAGCGAGTCGGCCGCCCCCGCCGGCTGCGCGGAAGGCTCCGCGGAAGGCTGCGCGGAAGGCCGTGCGGAGGACTGCGCGGACGGCGCCACGCCCAGCCGCGTCCGCACCCCGGCCACCACCCCCGGCAGCACCTCCAGGAAGCCGTTCACCTCCTGCGCCGTCGTGCCCACCGGCAGCGAGATCCGGACGTTCCCCTCCGAGAGCACCCCCATCGCCTTGAGCACGTGGCTCGGGGTCAGCGTCGAGCTCGTGCACGAGGACCCGGACGACACCGAGTACCCGGCCCGGTCCAGCTCGTGCAGCAGGATCTCCCCGTCGACGTAGAGACAGGAGAAGGTGACCAGGTGCGGCAGCCGCCGCAGCGGATCGCCGACCACCTCGACGTCCGGGACCAACCGCGCCACCCGCCGCCGGATCCGGTCCACCAGGACCCCGAGCCGCTCCGACTCGGCCCGCGCCTCGGCCCGTACGGCCCTCAGCGAGGCCGCGGCCGCCACGACGGCCGGGATGTTCTCGAAGCCGGGGGAGCGGCCCGACTCCCTTTCTCCGCCCGGGCCTTGGGGCGCGAAGCGGACCCCCTTGCGGACGGCCAGCAGGCCGACCCCGGGCGGGCCGCCCCACTTGTGCGCGCTCGCGGTCAGCAGCGACCAGCCCTCGGGCGCCGGGCCCCAGGGCAACGACTGTGCCGCGTCCACGAGCAGCGGGACCCCGGCCGCCCGGCAGCGCTCGGCCACCTCCGGCACCGGCTGGACCGTCCCCACCTCGTGGTTGGCGGACTGCAGGGCGGCCAGCGCGGTGTCGGGGCGCAGCGAGCGTTCGAACACCTGCGGATCCACCGCTCCGGTGCGATCGACCGGGACTTCGGAGAAGGAGCCCCCGCGTGACTCGACTGCCGCCGCCGAATGGAGGACAGAACTGTGTTCGACCGCGGACACCACGAGGTGCGCGCCGACGCGCCGACGGCCCGCCAGGGCGCCTTCGACGCCCGCGTGAACGGCGTGCGTCCCCGAAGGAGTGAAGACGAGTTCGTCCGGACGGCACCCGACGGCCTCGGCCGCCGCCTCCCGCGCCGCGTCCAGCAGCAGCCGGGCCCGCCTGCCCTCCCGGTAGAGCCGGGCCGGGTCGGCCCAGCCCTCGTCCAGCGCGGCCTGCAGGGCCTGCCGGGCGACCGGGTGCAGCGGAGCGGCGGAGGCGACATCGAAGTACGGCATCCGCCCACGCTATCCGGCGGCCCCGCGCGGTCGGACGTCCGCCGAGGTCAGGGGCCGTCAGATGCCGTCCGGACACCGCCATTCAGGTGTACGGAGGGCTTCCCCCGTACGGCGGATCCACCCCTTCGGGCGCAGTAGCGGCGCGTTGGGCACCCTCCCCGCGCGACCCCAAATAGCGTCCAGTAGGGTTTGGTCCGCATAAACATCCAAACCCCTGCCTGCGTCAGGGCCGGCGACCGACCCGAACACGGCCGCGGCCGACCGCGCGGGCCGAGACTCTCGGGAAGGCGCTACGTGAGTCCCTACGGCTCCGACCGCTCGCCGCGGCGCCCGATGCGGCGGAAGCTGCTGCAGGCGCTGACTGCGGGCGTGGTCCTGGCGACCGCCACTGGTTGCTCGTATTCATATAAGAACTTCCCCAACCTCGGTATGCCGGACCCGGTCACCAAAGAGGCGCCGATCATCCTCTCCCTGTGGCAGGGGTCGTGGGCGGCAGCGCTGATCACAGGCGTCCTGGTCTGGGGCCTGATCATGTGGAGCGTCATCTTCCACCGGCGTAGCCGGACGAAGATCGAGGTTCCGCCGCAGACCCGGTACAACATGCCGATCGAGGCCCTGTACACGGTGGTCCCGCTCATCATCGTCTCGGTGTTGTTCTACTTCACCGCGCGTGACGAGTCGAAGCTGCTCTCCCTCTCCGCCAAGCCGACGCACACGATCAACGTGATCGGCTACCAGTGGAGCTGGGGCTTCAACTACATCGAGAACGTCGACGGCGACGCGGCGACCCCGAAGGCGGGCACGGTTCCCAAGGAACTGGCCTCCATTCCGGACCGCTTCACCAAGGACTTCCCCGCGGGCGCCGAAGGCGTCTACACCAAGGGTGTCCCCGGAGACGTGAACCCGGACAAGGCTGCGGAGGGCGTCAAGTGGCCCGGTCCGACGCTTTGGCTGCCCAAGGGTGAGAAGGTTCGCTTCATCCTGTCGTCCAACGACGTCATCCACTCCTTCTGGGTGGTCCCCTTCCTGTTCAAGCAGGACGTCATCCCGGGGCACACCAACGTCTTCGAGGTCACCCCGACCGAAGAGGGCGTCTTCATGGGCAAGTGCGCCGAGCTGTGTGGCGTCGACCACTCCCGGATGCTCTTCAACGTCAAGGTCGTCTCCCCCGAGGAGTACCGCAAGCACCTCAAGGACCTGGCGGAGAAGGGGCAGACCGGTTACCTCCCGGCCGGCATCAAGCAGACCGACCCGGCCCGCAACGCTGAGGTGAACAAACTGTGAGCATCCTCAACCAGCCTCAGGGTGCCGCCGCCGACTCGTATGAGAACGAGCTTCCGGTACGGCGCAAGCAGCCGGGCAACGTCGTCGTGAAGTGGTTGACCACCACCGACCACAAGACGATCGGCACGATGTACCTGGTCACGTCGTTCGTGTTCTTCATCATCGGCGGGATCATGGCGCTCTTCATGCGCGCCGAGCTGGCCCGTCCGGGCACGCAGATCATGTCGAACGAACAGTTCAACCAGGCCTTCACCATGCATGGCACGATCATGCTGCTGATGTTCGCCACCCCGCTGTTCGCCGGCTTCGCGAACTGGATCATGCCGCTGCAGATCGGCGCGCCCGACGTGGCGTTCCCGCGGCTGAACATGTTCGCGTACTGGCTGTACCTCTTCGGTTCGACCATCGCGGTGGCCGGCTTCGTCACCCCCTCGGGTGCCGCCGACTTCGGTTGGTTCGCCTACTCCCCGCTGTCGGACGCCGTCCGCTCGCCGGGCATCGGCGCCGACATGTGGATCATGGGTCTGGCCTTCTCCGGCTTCGGCACGATCCTCGGTTCGGTCAACTTCATCACCACGATCATCTGCATGCGCGCTCCCGGCATGACGATGTTCCGCATGCCGATCTTCGTCTGGAACGTCCTGCTGACCGGTGTGCTGGTCCTGCTCGCGTTCCCGGTCCTCGCCGCCGCGCTCTTCGCGCTGGAGGCCGACCGGAAGTTCGGTGCGCACGTCTTCGACGCCGCCAACGGCGGCGCCCTGCTGTGGCAACACCTCTTCTGGTTCTTCGGACACCCAGAGGTGTACATCATCGCCTTGCCCTTCTTCGGCATCATTTCCGAAGTGATCCCGGTCTTCTCGCGCAAGCCGATGTTCGGTTACATCGGCCTGATCGCCGCGACGATCGCGATCGCCGGCCTCTCCGTGACCGTGTGGGCCCACCACATGTACGTCACCGGTGGTGTGCTGCTGCCGTTCTTCTCCTTCATGACCTTCCTGATCGCGGTACCGACCGGTGTGAAGTTCTTCAACTGGATCGGCACCATGTGGAAGGGCTCGCTGTCCTTCGAGACCCCGATGCTCTGGGCCGTCGGCTTCCTGATCACCTTCACCTTCGGTGGTCTGACCGGCGTCATCCTGGCCTCGCCCCCGATGGACTTCCACGTCTCCGACTCGTACTTCGTCGTCGCGCACTTCCACTACGTCATCTTCGGCACCGTGGTCTTCGCGATGTTCTCCGGCTTCCACTTCTGGTGGCCGAAGTTCACGGGCAAGATGCTGGACGAGCGCCTGGGCAAGATCACCTTCTGGACGCTGTTCGTGGGCTTCCACGGCACGTTCCTGGTGCAGCACTGGCTGGGTGCCGAGGGCATGCCGCGTCGTTACGCGGACTACCTCGCCGCCGACGGTTTCACCGCGCTGAACACGATCTCGACGATCAGCTCGTTCCTGCTCGGCCTGTCGATGCTCCCCTTCATGTACAACGTCTGGAAGACGGCGAAGTACGGCAAGAAGGTCGAGGTCGACGACCCGTGGGGCTACGGTCGCTCGCTCGAGTGGGCGACGTCCTGCCCGCCGCCGCGGCACAACTTCCTCACCCTGCCGCGGATCCGTTCCGAATCCCCGGCGTTCGACCTGCACCACCCGGAGATCGCGGCCCTGGACCACCTGGCGGACCACGGCACGGCTCCCTCGGCGGTCACCGGCGGCAAGGAGTCCGGCAAGTGAAGATCCAGGGCAGGATGTTCCTCTGGCTCTCCCTGTTCATTCTGATCATGGCCGTCGTGTACGGCGTGTGGTCGAAGGAACCGGTCGGGACCACCGCTCTCTTCCTGGCCTTCGGCCTGAGCGTCATGATCGGCTACTACCTGGCCTTCACGGCCCGGCGCGTGGACGAGATGGCCCAGGACAACCTGGAGGCCGATGTCGCGGACGAGGCCGGCGAGCTGGGATTCTTCTCCCCGCACAGCTGGCAGCCGCTCTCCCTGGCCATCGGTGGCGCCTTCGCCTTCATGGGCGTCATCTTCGGCTGGTGGCTGATGTACTTCTCGGCGCCGCTGATCCTGATCGGTCTGTGGGGCTGGGTGTACGAGTACTACCGGGGCGAGAACGCCAACCAGTAGTCGGACCCGCCGCGTGACCCACTTGGGGCCCGGACACCTCGTCAAGAGGAGTCCGGGCCCCTCGTTTGCAGGCACCCCGCGCGCCGTAATAGTCATATCTTCATAGCGTGGACTCATGAACCACTCACCGCGTCTTTGGACGGTAGTCGGCTGCTCCCTGCTGGTCGCGTCCCTCGGGGCCGGCGCCACCGCATGCGGGTCCGGCGACAACAACCCGCTGTCTGCCCGCCCCTACGACGCGGACGACGAGGTCGCCTTCAACCAATCGTCGGGCGGCCGGCCGGTCGACCCCGACCGCCCCCTCGAAGTCACCGCCAAGAAGGGCGACGGCCGGATCACCGACGTGAGCGCCGTCGACACCCACGGCCGTCACCTCGCGGGCGAGCTCTCCGCCAAGGGCGACCGCTGGCACAGCACCGCGCCGATGGCCGCGGGCGTCCGTTACACCGTCACCGTCGGCACGGAGGACGAGCGCGGCGCCCAGGGGCAGCGCACGCTGAACTTCGAGACCACCCCGGCCAAGAAGGTCGTCCACATCGAATTCGGCCCGGAGGCGGGCAAATACGGCGTCGGCCAACCCCTGACGGCCGAGCTCACCGAACCGGTCAAGGACAAGGCCGCCCGCGCCGTCATCGAGCGCGGCCTGGTCGTGGAGTCCCCGGGCAACGTCCAGGGCGCCTGGCACTGGGTGGACGACAAGAAGCTGCACTTCCGCCCCAAGGACTACTGGCCCGCCAACACCGAGGTCTCCGTACGGAGCAACCTGGAGGGCATCAAGATCGCGGACGGGCTCTACGGCGCCGCCGCGGGCTCGCTCAAGCTGGAGATCGGCGACCGGGTCGAGGTCACCACGGACGCCTCCTCGCACTACCTGACCTTCAAGCGCAACGGAGAAGTGATCAACACCATTCCGGTCACCACCGGAAAGCCCGGCTTCTCCACCCGCAACGGCGTCAAGGTCGTACTGGGCAAGCAGTACTTCGTCCAGATGCGCGGCGACACCGTCGGCATCGGCGGCAGCGAGTACTACAACCTCCCGGTGTACTACGCCACCCGGGTGACCTGGAGCGGTGAATACGTGCACGCCGCGCCGTGGTCCGTCGGCTCCCAGGGCTACGAGAACGTCAGCCACGGCTGCACCGGCATGAGCACCGGCAACGCCGCCTGGTTCTACGAGAACATCAGCGAGGGCGACATCGTCCGGGTGATCAACAGCATCGGCGACGACATGGATCCCTTCGGCAACGGCTACGGCGACTGGAACCTCGACTGGAAGGAGTGGCGCGAAGGCAGCGCCCTCCTCAAGGGCACGCAGGACGGCCGCAGTCCCGTCGACGCGGCCCGGCTGCGCCCGCAGGTCTGAGGCACCGTCGGATCCCGCGGCACCGCCCCTGACCCCGACCGGCGCCACGAGCGACACAGCGGCCCCTGGAAGCCCGTAGGACGGCTTCCAGGGGCCGCTGTGCGATCTCCCGGCCGGTTGGGCCCGTTTCGGGCGCTCAGGCGTTCAGGGACAGGCGCGTGCGCAGCACGTCCGCCAGGGCCTCGGGGAAGTCCACCGGGTCGACCGGCAACGTCACCGCGCGGTCGGCGCGGCTCCAGGTGGCCAGCCAGGCGTCCTGCGGGCGCCCGATCAGCAGCAGCACCGGGGGGCACCGGAAGATCTCGTCCTTGATCTGGCGGCACACGCCCATGCCCCCGGCCGGTACGGCCTCGCCGTCCAACACGCAGGCGTCGATGCCGCCCGCGTCCAGCTCCTTGAGGACGGCGTCCATGGTGGCGCACTCAAGGAACTCCACCGGCGGCAGGTCCGCTGCGGGCCTGCGCCCGGACGCCAGCCGCACCTGCTCCCGGGTGTTGGCGTCATCGCTGTAGAGCAGAACCCGCGCAGTCGCCCGCATTTCGTTCCTCCACGTGTCACATGAATCACGTTGATGATGTCGCGGATGCTACTCCGTCCGACACCCTGTCAACATCGGTTCGCAGGGGCCTCCGATGGGCCGTTCGGGCCTTGCACACGCCCCGGACACTCCGAACGGCACCCCCCGGGGTGAGGGCGGGATAAGCGACCGACATAATGTCGGTCGTGGCGACAGCAACGACAGTAGATACCGGGCACGCGCACCCGACGGTCAACAGGCCGAACCTCGTCAGCGTCGGAACGATCATCTGGTTGAGTTCCGAGCTGATGTTCTTCGCGGCCCTCTTCGCGATGTACTTCACCCTGCGATCGGTGATGGGCGCCGAGCATTGGGCAGAACAGGCCGAGGCCTTGAATCTGCCCTTCTCGGCGACGAACACCACGGTCCTGGTGCTTTCCTCGCTCACCTGCCAGCTCGGCGTATTCGCCGCCGAGCGCGGTGACGTGAAGAAGCTCAGGACGTGGTTCATCATCACGTTCGTGATGGGTGCGTTCTTCATTGGCGGGCAGGTGTTCGAGTACACCGAGCTGGTCAAGAAGGACGGCCTGAGTCTCTCGTCAGACCCGTACGGCTCGGTGTTCTACCTGACCACCGGCTTCCACGGGCTGCACGTGACGGGCGGCCTCATCGCCTTCCTCCTGGTCCTCGGCCGGACGTACGCGGCCAAGAGGTTCACCCACGAACAGGCCACGTCGGCCATCGTCGTGTCCTACTACTGGCACTTCGTCGATGTCGTCTGGATCGGCCTCTTCGCCACGATCTACCTGATCAAGTAGCGAACACGTCGCCGGGCCCGGCCCGGCACTCCATCCAGACACACCGACGCAGAAGATCCTGACACCGGGGTAATCCGTGAAAAAGCTCTCCGCACGACGACGCCATCCGCTGGCGGCGGTCGTCGTTCTACTCTTCGCACTGGCGGTCACCGGGGGGCTGTACGCCGCCTTCGCGCCCGCGGGCAACGCGCAGGCAGACGAAACCTCCCAGTCCCTCGCCATCGAGGAGGGCAAGAAGCTCTACGCCGTGGGCTGCGCAAGCTGCCACGGAACCGGCGGTCAGGGTTCCTCTGACGGCCCGAGCCTGGTGGGCGTCGGCTCCGCCGCCGTCGACTTCCAGGTGAGCACGGGCCGTATGCCCGCCCAGCAGCCCGGCGCCCAGGTGCCGAAGAAGCCCGTCGTCTACTCGCAGGCGCAGACCGACCAGCTGGCCGCGTACATCGCGTCCCTCGGTGCCGGTCCGATCACGCCTGCCGAGAAGCAGTACGACCCGGCGGGCGCCGACATCGCCGCAGGTGGCGAACTGTTCCGCAACAACTGCGCGCAGTGCCACAACTTCACCGGTGAGGGCGGCGCGCTGACGCACGGCAAGTACGCCCCGAACCTCGAGGGCGTCGAGCCGAAGCACATCTACGAGGCCATGCTCACCGGCCCGCAGAACATGCCCTCCTTCCCGGACAGCACCATGCCGGAGAAGCAGAAGAAGGACATCATCGCGTACCTCCAGAACGTGAACGGCGAGAAGTCGACCAGCCCCGGTGGGCTCAAGCTCGGTGGCCTCGGCCCCGTTTCCGAGGGTCTCTTCGGCTGGATCTTCGGACTGGGTGCGCTGATCGCTGTCGCCGTCTGGGTCGCGGCCCACACCGCTAAGGCCAAGAAGTCATGAGTAGCCAAGACATTCCCGAAGAGAAGCACCTGCCGAGCGAGCAGGGCGACGCGCACCACGGTGGCGTAGCGCTGGCGGACGACCCGTTCGCCGACCCGGGCCTGCCGGCCCACAAGCCCCGTATCCAGGACATCGACGAGCGGGCGGCCAAGCGCTCCGAGCGCACGGTCGCGATGCTGTTCACGCTGTCGATGCTGGCCACGGTCGGCTTCATCGCCTCGTACGTGACCCTGCCGGTCGACAAGACCGTGTACATCTTCCCCATCGGGAAGGTGAGCGCGCTCAACTTCGCCCTCGGCATGACCCTCGGCACGGCGCTCTTCTGCATCGGCGCGGGAGCGGTCCACTGGGCCCGCACCCTGATGTCCGACGTCGAGGTCGCCGCCGAGCGTCACGAGATCGCCGCCCCGGCGGAGGTCAAGGCGCAGGTCCTGCAGGACTTCGCCGACGGCGCCAAGGAGTCGGCCATCGGCCGGCGCCCCCTGATCCGCAACACGATGCTGGGCGCGCTGGCCATGCTGCCGCTCTCCGCCGTCGTGATCCTGCGCGACCTGGGTCCGCTGCCCGAGGACAAGCTCCGCAAGACGCTGTGGGCCAAGGGCAAGCTGCTCATCAACGACAACACCAACGAGCCGCTGCGTCCCGAGGACGTCATCGTCGGCTCGCTGACCTTCGCCCGGCCCGAGGGCCTGGAGGAGGACCAGCACGACTTCCAGACGCAGATCGCCAAGGCTGCCCTGATGATCGTCCGCATCAAGCCGGAGGACATCAAGGACAAGCAGGAGCTGGAGTGGTCCCACGAGGGCATCGTGGCCTACTCGAAGATCTGCACCCACGTCGGCTGCCCGATCAGCCTGTACGAGCAGCAGACCCACCACGTGCTCTGCCCGTGCCACCAGTCCACCTTCGACCTCTCCGACGGCGCCCGTGTCATCTTCGGCCCGGCCGGCCACGCGCTTCCGCAGCTGCGGATCGGCGTGAATGCCGAAGGCTTCCTCGAAGCGCACGGCGACTTCGAAGAGCCCGTCGGTCCTGCATTCTGGGAGCGCGGATGAGCACTGCCACTGAAACGACGGAGCGCAAAGCGCCTGCCGGTGAGCGCGTAGCCGACTGGGCGGACGGTCGCCTGGGCATCTACAGCCTCGCCAAGGCGAACATGCGCAAGATCTTCCCGGACCACTGGTCCTTCATGCTCGGTGAGATCTGCCTCTACAGCTTCATCATCATCATCCTCACGGGTGTGTACCTGACGCTGTTCTTCCACCCGAGCATGAACGAGGTCGTGTACCACGGCTCGTACGTGCCGATGCAGGGCGTCCAGATGTCCGAGGCCTTCGCCTCGACCCTGGACATCAGCTTCGACGTGCGCGGCGGTCTGCTGATCCGCCAGATCCACCACTGGGCGGCGCTGATCTTCGTCGCCGCGATGGTCGTGCACATGATGCGCGTGTTCTTCACCGGTGCGTTCCGCAAGCCGCGTGAGGTCAACTGGGTCTTCGGCTTCCTGCTGCTGTTCCTCGGCATGTTCACCGGTTTCACCGGTTACTCGCTGCCGGACGACCTGCTCTCGGGCACCGGTGTCCGCTTCATGCAGGGCGCCATCCTGTCCGTCCCGGTCGTCGGCACGTACCTGTCGATGTTCCTGTTCGGTGGGGAGTTCCCGGGCGGCGACTTCGTCGCGCGCTTCTACTCGGTGCACATCCTGCTGCTGCCGGGCATCATGATGGGCCTGCTGGTGGCCCACCTGATCCTGGTCTTCTACCACAAGCACACCCAGTTCGCGGGCCCCGGCAAGACGAACAACAACGTCGTCGGCATGCCGCTGCTGCCGGTCTACATGGCCAAGGCCGGAGGCTTCTTCTTCCTGGTCTTCGGTGTCATCGCGGCCATCGCGGCGATCGCCTCGATCAACCCGATCTGGGCGCTCGGCCCGTACCGCCCGGACCACGTGTCCACCGGTGCGCAGCCCGACTGGTACATGGGCATGCCGGAAGGCCTCATCCGCGCGATGCCGGGCTGGGAGATCAACCTCTGGGGCCACACGCTGGTCCTGGGCGTCTTCATCCCGCTGCTGCTCTTCCCGCTGGTGCTGTGCTCGATCGCGGTCTACCCGTTCATCGAGTCCTGGGTCACCGGGGACAAGCGCGAGCACCACATCCTGGACCGCCCGCGCAACGTCCCGACCCGCACGGCCTTCGGTGTCGCCTGGATCGCGGAGTACATCGTGCTCCTCATCGGCGGCGGCAACGACATGTTCGCCCAGTACTTCCACCTGTCGATCAACTCGATCACCTGGTTCGTCCGGATCGGCTTCTTCGCCGTCCCGGTCCTCGCCTTCATCGCCACCAAGCGGATCTGCCTCGGCCTCCAGCGCCGGGACCGGGACAAGGTGCTGCACGGTCGCGAGACCGGCATCATCAAGCGCCTGCCGCACGGTGAGTTCGTCGAGGTCCACGAGCCGCTCTCGCAGGGGAAGCTGCACACGCTCACCTCGTACGAGCAGTACAAGCCGGTCGAGATCGGCCCGACGGTCGACGAGAACGGTGTCGAGCGCAAGGTGAAGGGTCTGGAGAAGCTCCGGGCGAAGCTGAGCAAGGGCTTCTACGGCGAGAACAACCAGATCCCGAAGCCCACGGCTGAGGAGTACAAGGAGATCCAGAGCGGCCACGGCCACCACTGACTCCGCATGACGGACTGATTCCGGTCAGTCTTCGCGTCGCCACGGCAAGAGCCCCGTCCAGTCACTGGACGGGGCTCTTTGCCGTCCGCTCCGGCTGGATAGGCTGGGGCCTCACCCATCGACTGTGGACCCATCAGGAGCGGACCATGAACGTTGTGACCCCGGCAGGCGGCGACAGCGTGGCGGCCCGTACCTGGCCGGGCGTACTGGACGCCCTGCTGGACGGCCGCGACCTCGGCGCGGACGACACGGCGTGGGCGATGGACCGGATCATGAGCGGCGAGGCCACCGACGCCCAGATCGCGGGCTTCGTGGTCGCCCTGCGGGCCAAGGGCGAGACCGTCGCGGAGATCAGTGGCCTCGTGCGGACCATGTACGAACACGCCAACCTGATCGAGGTCCCCGGCCGCACGGTCGACATCGTCGGCACCGGTGGCGACGGCGCCAAGACGGTCAACATCTCGACGATGTCCGCGATCGTGGTCGCCGGTACGGGCGCCAAGGTGGTCAAGCACGGCAACCGCGCCGCGTCCTCCTCCAGCGGTGCCTCGGACGTCCTGGAGAAGTTGGGCGTCAACCTCGAACTGACCCCCGCGCGGGTGGCCGAGGTGGCCGAGGAGGCGGGCATCACCTTCTGCTTCGCCGTCAAGTTCCACCCGGCGCTGCGCCACGCGGCCTCCGCCCGCAAGGAACTGGGCATCCGCACCACCTTCAACGCGCTGGGCCCGCTGACCAACCCCGCGCGGGTACGGGCCCAGGCGACCGGTGTCGCCGACGCCCGGCTGGCCCCCATCGTCGCGGGCGTGCTCGCCGAGCGCGGCTCCTCGGCGCTGGTCTTCCGCGGCGACGACGGCTTCGACGAACTGACCACGACGGCGACCTCCCGGGTGTGGTGGGTGCGCGACGGCGCGGTCACCGAGCAGGGCTTCGACCCGCGCGACATCGGCATCCCGCTGGTGGACGTCTCCGCGCTGCGGGGCGCGGACCCGGCGTACAACGCGGACGTGGCCCGCCGGCTGCTGGCGGGGGAGACCGGCCCGGTGCGCGACGCCGTCCTGCTGAACTCCGCGGCCGCCCTGGTGGCCCTGGACCCGGGCAGTGGCACGCTGGAGGAGCAGCTGGCGGCGGGCGTGACCCGCGCGGCGCAGTCGATCGACTCGGGCGCCGCCCAGGCCGTGCTGGAGCGGTGGGTGAAGGCGAGCAACGCCTGACGGCCGCGCGCCCGCCCGTACGACTCCCGTCGAGCGGCGATTTTGCGACAAGCCCCGGTCCCGACATGCGGACCGGGGCTTGTGCGTGGCGGATCTTGTGGCAGGATGCTGACCAGGTCACGAGTGACAGCGTTTAGGCCCCGGCTTGCTGTCCGGCAACCCTCCTTCCGTGGCGGGGTGCCCCGGGTGATGACCAGGCCGTAGGCAGCGAGGCTTACGGCAAGCGCGGATCCCTCGACACCAGGGGTCCTGGTCTCTCGAGGAGCTTTTTCCGTGAGCAAGCGAATGCGATAGGGCGACTCGCCCCTTCTTCACCCCCGGAAACAGGGTCCT
The DNA here is from genome assembly GCF_044454405.1 of Streptomyces sp. NPDC051555. Classification (NCBI taxonomy): domain Bacteria; kingdom Bacillati; phylum Actinomycetota; class Actinomycetes; order Kitasatosporales; family Streptomycetaceae; genus Streptomyces; species Streptomyces sp. NPDC051555. Next base: position 83,192 of record NZ_JBITDP010000021.1, read on the forward strand.
GTCCGCGTACCCCCAGGTACCGCCGGCGCCACCCCTTCCTCCCGGGGCCTTTCCGTACCCCGCCGCACCCGGCCGCGTACGGCCCCTTGAAGCCATTCACCCCTGCCTGCCGGGAGATTCCGCCATGTCCGCTTCCCTGAACGCCGCCGCTGCCACCGCGACCGCGACCGCCGACGCCACCTGCGGGACCGCCTGCGACGCCGCTTGTGTCGAGCCGCTCCAGGTGCTCGGCCGGGACGTCACCGTGCCGCTCGTCACCGGCGGCGAAGTCACCTACGCGGCCCTGGACTACGCGGCCAGCGCGCCGGCCCTGCAGCGGGTCTGGGACGACGTGGCCGCCTACGCCCCGTACTACGGCAGCGTGCACCGTGGGGCCGGGTACCTCTCGCAGCTCTCCACCGACCTCTTCGAGCAGAGCCGGGCCACGGTCGCCGAGTTCCTCGACTGCCGCCCCACCGACCAGGTCGTCTTCACCCGGTCCACCACCGACTCGCTGAACCTCCTCGGCCGGGTGCTCCCGGCCGACTGCCAGGTCTTCGTCTTCGAGACCGAGCACCACGCCTCGCTGCTGCCCTGGCGCGACGCGCAGGTCACCTACCTCAACGCCCCGCGCACCCCGGGCCAGGCCGTCGCCACGCTGGAGCGCGCGCTGGCCGACCGGGAGCCCTACGGTCCGGCGCTGGTCTGCGTGACCGGGGCGTCCAACGTCACCGGTGAGCTGTGGCCCGTCAAGGAGCTCGCCGCCGCGGCGCACGCCCACGGCGCGCGGATCGTCCTGGACGCCGCCCAGCTCGCCCCGCACCACCCCGTGTCCGTCCAGGAGCTGGACGTCGACTGGGTCGCCTTCTCCGGGCACAAGCTGTACGCGCCCTTCGGCTCGGGCGTGCTCGCCGGGCGGGCCGACTGGCTCCAGGAGGCCGAGCCGTACCTCGCGGGCGGCGGTGCCTCGCGCAAGGTGGCGCGGCGCCTCAGCGGGGAGGGTGCCGGCGGCGTGGACGTCGAGTGGCACACCACCGCGGCCCGCCACGAGGCCGGTTCGCCGAACGTCATCGGCGTCTACTCCATCGCCTCCGCCTGCCGTGCGCTGACCGAGGCCGGCTTCGACAGCCTGGTGGCCCGCGAGCAGCACCTGATCGCGAAGGTCCGCGAGGGGCTGGCCGAGGTCCCGGCGGTGCGGATCCTGTCGCTCTTCGGCGACGACGCCCCGCGGGTCGGCGTCATCTCCTTCGTGGTGGACGGGTGGAACAGCTCGCACTTCGCCGCCGCGCTGTCCGCCGAGTACGGCATCGGCGTCCGTGACGGGCTCTTCTGCGCCCACCCGCTGGTGCGGACGCTGCTGGGCAGTGCGCCGCAGGAGCCGGGCGAGTGCGGGGCGCCGGAGGCGGAGCCGGGTGAGCGCTCGCTGAACGCGATCCGGGTCAGCTTCGGTGCGGGTACGCCCGACGAGCACGTGGAGCGGTTCGTGGGGGCCGTCCGGGAGCTGGTGGCCCAGGGTGCGCAGTGGACGTACCGGACGGAAGAGGGCCGCTGCGTCCCGGCCGTCTGACGGTCCGCCTCAAACGCCGGCGGGGCTGGGGTGTACCCCTTGCCCGGGGTCGGGGTGGGCGGGGTGCGGCCGGGCCGGGGACCCGCACGAGTGTCTCCTCGGCTCGCGGCAGCGGCCCCGTCGGACAGTGCGCCCGGCGGTGACCGCTCGTCCTTGCGGGGACACTCCTGCGTGCCCCCGTCCCAGCCGCACCCCGCGCGGGTGGTCCCGCGTCAGGGTGGTGGCGTCGCGACGGGGTGGGGTGTCCCCGCAAGGACGAGCGGTCACCACCGGATGCACGCTCCGACGAGGCCGCGGCCGCGAGCCGAGGAGACACCCCACCCCGTCGCGGCACCGCCACCCTGACCCACCCCGACCCCGGCCAGGGGTGCACATCCTCAGCCCCGCCGGCGATCGAGGCGGACCGACCGGGCCGAGGCGACGCCCCGGGCCAGGGGCAAGGGCAGCGGCTCGCCGCCAGGCGTTACGCGTCGAGGCCGATCGCGAACGCCGCTTCCAGGTCGTGCTGGGAGTAGGTGCGGAACGCCACGTGGGTGTCCGTCGCCTCCACGCCCGGGATCTTGCTGATGCGGCCCGGGATGATGTCCGCCAGGTTCTCGTGGCGCGGCACCCGGACGAGGGCGATCAGGTCGTAGGTCCCCGTGACGGAGTAGACCTCGCTGACGTTGTCCAGCGCCGCGATCGACTCGGCGATCTCGGGGATGCGGTCCACGCTGGTCTTGATGAGCACGATCGCGGTGATCACGGTTGGCTGTCTCCCTCGGTGGCCGTCGCTGGTCGCCTCACTCTAGTCGTACGCCGATATCGCACCCACGCGTAGAGGAACCCGAGCGAGAAGCCCACCACGTGGGCCAGGTAGGCCACCCCGGGCCCGCTCCCCGCGCGCTGCGCCGCCAGCCACTGGAGGCCGAACCAGAACATCAGCACGATCCAGGCGGGGAAGCGCAGCGGGACGAAGAAGAGGAACGGGAAGAGGCTGGTGACCCGGGCCTTGGGGAAGAGGCACAGGAAGGCCCCCAGGACGGCCGAGATGGCCCCGGAGGCGCCGACCAGGGTCTGGTCGGAGGAGGTGTTGGCCGCCGCGTACGCGGCCAGGGCGAGGTAGCCGGTGGTCGTGTAGAAGACGAGGAAGTGCAGGCGCCCCATGCGTTCCTCGGTCATCGCGCCGAAGACGTACAGGAAGAGGCAGTTGCCCAGCAGGTGCAGCCAGCCGCCGTGGACGAAGAGCGCGGTCAGCGGGGTGAGGGCCGCGCGCAGGGTGCCGGTGAAGAGTTCGTCCGGTACGACGCCCCAGCGGCGGAAGTACGCCGTCCCGGTCGCCACCAGGTCCTCGCCCGTGCCGTAGACCGGGTTCATCCCCGAGGCGGGGGAGAGGACGAAGACGACGGCGCAGGCCGCGATCAGCGCGTACGTCACCACCGGGCCGCGGGCGGCCTCGCGGACGGCCGGCCACCTTGCGCTCATGGGACAGAGCATGGCGTAAGAGGAGGGATCGGGACGGCTCGCCCCGCCGCGTCTCGCATGGAGGACTGTGCCCCACGCGAGGGGGACGTCAGGCCGTAGGGTTACGAGCCACGGTCCCGCCGAGAGGCGCGGACCGCTTTAATTGAAAGAGCGACGAAGGAGTGAGCGGCCTGATGACGGTTCCCCTGCCGACGGAGACGACCCGGTGGCGCTGCACGCTGTGCGGCAACCTCACGCGGTTCGACGTGACCCGTTCGTCGAAGGTCGTGGAGTACGTCCACCTGGACCTCGCCGGGGAGCCCAAGGTCGAGGAGCGCGAGGTGGTCAATGAGACCATCGAGTCGGTCCGCTGCCGCTGGTGCAACGCGGTGGACCAGATCGAACTCGTGGACCGGCCGGGTACGGACTCCTGAGGGAGCCGGTGCCCGCGGTCGAGAAGTAACGGTAGGGGTGACGGATTGTGGAGCCAGCAAGCGGCGCTGAGCCGGCCGACGCGGCCGGCGACGCCGCGGAGGTGCTCGACCGCCCGCTGCCCGAAGGCGTGCGGCGCCGGGTGGTCGCGCTGGTCTCGGACGCCTTCGGCGGGTTGACGGTCGCCGACCTTCCGGGCCAGTTGCGCCAGTACGCCCGGTTCACCCCCACGCGGCGGGCGAAGTTCGCGGGCAACGCGATGGCGGCGGCCGTGGAGACGGACGCCGTCTTCCGCGGCCGGGTCGCCGAGAAGCTGCGCGAGGCCCAGCCGGAGCTGTCGGCCGCGCTGGAGTCCGGCGCGCCGCCCGCGGCCGCCGACCCGCTGGACGTGGCGGCCGCCGCGTACGTCCTGCGGCCCGCGGGCTGGGTCAAGCTCGTGGCCGCGGCCGGCGAGGAGGCGCAGCGCGCCGACGCCGAGCGCGTCGGCGAGGAGACCCAGCGCGAGCTGGAGCGGCTGCGCGAGGAGCTGGCGCAGTTGCGCGAGCAGCAGCGCACCGGCGGCGAGCAGGTGCGCACCGAGCTGGAGGCCGCCCGCAAGGAAGCGGAATCGCTTCAGCGCAAGCTGCGCAGCGCCCTCAACGACGTCAAGCGCGGTGAGGCGGCCCTGCGCAAGGTGATCGCCGAGATCGACGGGATCCGCAGCGAGACCGGCGCCCGGGTGGTGGCGGCCGAGAGCGAGTCCCGGCGGCTCAAGTCCCGGCTGGCGGAGGTGGAGTCGGCGCTGGAGACCTCGCGCCGGGCCACCCGCGAGGGACGCAGCATCGAGGACATGCGGTTGCGGCTGCTGCTCGACACGGTGCTCGACGCGGCCCAGGGGCTGCGCCGGGAGCTGGCGCTGCCGCCGGTCTCGACGCGTCCGGCGGACACGGTGGAGGCGGTGGAGCCGGGCCGGATGACCCCGAAGGACATCGCGGCGCGGGCGCTGTCGGAGACGGATCCGGCGCTGCTGGACCAGCTGCTGGCGCTGCCCCAGGCCCATCTGGTGGTGGACGGCTACAACGTCACCAAGACCGGCTATCCGACGATGCCGTTGGAGAAGCAGCGGCTGCGGCTGCTGGGCGGGCTGTCGATGTTGGCCGCCCAGAGCGGCGCCGAGATGACGTGTGTCTTCGACGGGGCCGAGCTGGCCGCGCCGGTGCTGCTGGCGCCGCCGCGCGGGGTCCGGGTGCTGTTCTCCAAGGCGGGCGTCACGGCGGACGAGTTGATCCGCCAGCTGGTGCGCGCGGAGCCGCCGGGGCGGCCGGTGGTCGTGGTCTCCACCGACCGGGAGGTGGCCGACGGCGTGGCCAAGGCGGGGGCGCGGCCGGTGACGTCCGCCTTGTTGCTGAAGCGGCTTTCGCGCGTTTCGTAACTCCTGGCCGTGATTGGTTGATTGGGTAAGTTGTCGGGATTTTCGGAACGTACCGTCAAGTGACCGCTACGGGGCGTGCGATGTAGGTAAAGAAGCTGGTCGGTGACCGATTTTTTTCTCGTCAGGATTTGAACTGATCACGGGGGGGTCACTAGGGTCGGCCCAAACCTTCGTGCGATGGATCACTCATTCGGGGTGCCGGGCGGAGGGGCTGCCGAGTGTGCGTACTGCGGTGGCTCTAGGAAGAAGGAGCTCGCCCCCGTGGCGTCCCACCGTCGACCCAAGCAGCCGAGCCGCCTCCGCGTGACCGTCCTGACGGCCACCGCCGCCGCGGCCGTCGTCCTCTCCGCCAACGGCGCCTCCGCCGCCCCGCAGCCGAGCAAGGACGAAGCCAAGGCCAAGGTCGACGCGCTCTACGAGGAGGCCGAACAGGCCACCGAGAAGGCCAACGGGGCCAAGGAGCGCCAGGACAAGCTGGAGAAGGAGATCGGCCAGATCCAGGACCAGGTGGCGAAGGGGCAGGACGAGCTCAACACCCTGCGCACCGCACTCGGTTCGATGGCGAGCGCCCAGTACCGCACCGGCGGCATAGACAACTCGCTGGCGCTGTTCCTCTCCGCGAACCCGGACGACTACCTCGACAAGGCGTCCACGCTGGAGCAGTTGAGCGGCCAGCAGGTCGAAGCCGTCCAGAAGATCCAGGCCAAGCAGCGCAGCCTGGCGCAGAAGCGGCAGGAGGCCTCGGGCAAGCTCACCGACCTCGACGCCACCCGCAAGGAACTGAACGAGAAGAAGAAGGCCTCCCAGGACAAGCTCGCCGAGGCGCAGGCGGTCCTCAACTCCCTCTCCGCGGAGCAGCGCTCGCAGCTCGGCACCGACGAGAAGCGCGCCAGCGGCGGCGCCGCCGACAAGGCGAACGCCGGCGGCGGGGCGAAGGGCTCGGGCCGGGCCGGAGCCGCCCTCGAATACGCCAAGCAGCAGCTCGGCGACGCCTACCACATGGGCGACACGGGCCCCGACTCGTGGGACTGCTCGGGGCTGACCCAGTGGGCCTACGGCCAGGCCGGTGTGGACATCCCGCGCGTCACCTACGACCAGGCGAACGCGGGCCGCCGCCTGAGCCTGAGCGAACTCCAGCCGGGCGACCTGATCCTCTTCTACGACGACCTGCACCACGTCGGCCTGTACGCGGGCAACGGCATGACCCTGCACGCCTCCAACCCGCGCGGCGGCGTGAAGTACGAGGCCGTCGCCAACATGCCCTTCCAGTTCGGCGTCCGGGTCTCCGGCTGAACCCCGCGGCGCGCCCCGAACACCGCCCATCCGGGCGAATTACCGGGGCGCGCGCCGCCCCCTCGCCCCGCCGGTGACCTGCGTCTGTCGACGGGGCGTCACTGTGCGTGCCCACCGGCGGTCGTTGGTCGGGGCGTGGTCGCGCCGCTACTGTCTGCCAGCGCGGAACCCGGCACACGGCCGTCCACGGGGGGCGGACCCGGGCCCCGCGCTAGCGGAAGGGCGGCTCCACGTGGCATCCCATCGCCGGCCCGCGCCCACGGGCCACGACCGGAACACCAGGGTCACGGTCCTGACCGCCGCCGCGGCCACCGCCGCGGTCGCGATGACCGGCGTACCGGCCAGCGCGGCCCCCGCCGACCCGCCCGGCGGGAGCCGGGCCCAGGTGGACCGGCTGTTCGAGGAGGCCGAGCAGGCCACCGAGCGGTTCAACGCGGCGGGGGAGCGCAGCGCGAAGCTGCGCGCCGAGGTCCTGCGCGCCCAGGACGCCGTGGCGCGCGGCCAGGACCGGATCAACACCATGCGCGGGGTGCTCGGCAGCTTCGCCGGGGCCCAGTACAAGTCCGGCGGCCTCGACCCGGCCGTCGAGCTGATGCTCTCCGAGGACCCCGACGAGTACCTCGACAAGGCCAGCGCCCTCGACCGGCTGACCGGCCGCCAGACCCGCCAGCTCGACGAACTGCGCGAGGAGCAGCGCAAGCTGGACCAGGAGCGGCGCGTCGCCTCGGGCAAGCTCGCCGAACTCGACGAGCTGCGGGCCGACACGGCGCGCCAGAAGCGCTCCGTGACCGCCAAGCTCGCCGCCGCCCGGCGGCTGCTCAACGCGATGCCGACCGAGGAGCGGGCCTCCTTCGAGCGCTCTTCGCGTTCCGGCGGGCGCGCCGACGAACTGCCCGAACTCCCCGGCTCCGGCGCCGCCTCCTCGGGGCGCGCCGCGACCGCCGTGATGGCGGCCCGGGCCGCGATCGGGCGCCCGTACGTCTGGGGAGCCACCGGGCCCTCCGGCTTCGACTGCTCCGGGCTGATGGTGTGGTCCTACCGGCAGGCGGGCGTCTCGCTGCCGCGGACCTCGCAGGAGCAGCGGCACGCGGGCCGCAGGGTCTCCCTCTCCGAGGCCCGACCGGGCGACCTGGTGACCTACCGCTCGGACGCGAGCCACGTGGGCATGTACGTCGGCAACGGCCAGGTGGTCCACGCCCCCTACCCGGGGGCCGCCGTGCGGTACGACCCCGTCGGAATGATGCCGGTGTCCTCGGTGACCCGACCCTGAGGTGACCGCGTCCCCGGGGGTGAGCGGCCCCCGGGGCGCCGTTGCCCGTGGTGCCTGCGGTGCCCGTGGTGCTTCCCGTGCTCGGGGTGCGTGCGCGCGCGTACGATCGCCGGATGGTCCGGGGTCCCCTACGTGCGCTGCTCCCGCTGCTGGCCGTGCTGCTGTTGGCCTGCGGGTCCGGCTGCACCCGACCCGGGGCGCCGCCCGACGACGCCGAGCGGGCCGTCAGGGCGGCGGTGTCCGCCTGGTCGGCCCGGCCGCCCGAGGCGCTCGCGGCGGTCCCGCTGGAGGGCTGGAGCTACGAGGTCACCTCGGTGCGCCGGGACGGCTCCCGGGCCTCCGTGCGCGCGGAGCTGCGCTACCGGCTCACCGGCTACGACTGGGCCCCGGCGGGCTCGGCCCGCTCCCTGACGCTGGGCGAGGACGCCGGCGGCTGGCACGTCACCGGTGACCGGCCCGCTCCCGGGGCCCTGCCGCAGCTGTGGGACCAGGGGCCGGTGTCCGTGGTGCGCGGGGAGCGGGCGCTGGTGCTGGGCGGTCGGGGGCGCTCCCGGGAGAGCCTGGAGGAGATCGCGGTGGTCGCGGGGCGGGCCGTGCCCGCGGTCGGCGCGGCCTGGCCGCGGCCGTGGGCGGGCCGGCTGGTGGTCGTGGTCCCCGCGGACGTGGACGCGATGGCCGCCCTGTTGGGGCGGCCCGCCGACGCCTACCGGGGACTGGCGGCGGTGACCAACGGGCTGGTGGGCGTGGACCCGGCCCCGGCGGACCGGGTGGTGGTCAACCCGCAGGCGTACGAGGGCCTCGGCGAGCTGGGTCGCCAGGTGGTCATCACCCACGAGAGCACGCACGTCGCCACCCGCTCCGCGACCACCGCCTCGACCCCGCTGTGGCTCTCCGAGGGCTTCGCGGACTGGGCGGCGTACCGCTCGACCGGGCGCACCCCGGCGGAGGTCGCACCGACCCTGCGCCGGGCCGTGGGCCGGGGTGAACTTCCATCCGCGCTCCCCCCGAACGAGGCGTTCACCTTCGGGGGTGACGCGCAGGCGATGGCCCGCGCCTACGAAGGGGCCTGGTTGGCCTGCCGCTTGATCGCGGACCGCTGGGGCGAGGCGGCCCTGGTCAGGCTCTATGTCGAAGCCGGCCGGAATCCGCTCTCGACGGCCCTGAGGAGCGCCCTGGACACCGACCTCCCAAACCTCACCCAAACGTGGCAATCGACCCTGCGGGAGGAGCTGCGGTGAGCGGTAGCCTCGCCGCACGATGCACAAGACGCTGATCGTGACCAACGATTTCCCGCCACGCCCGGGTGGCATCCAGGCCTTCCTCCACAACATGGCCCTGCGCCTGGACCCGGACCGGGTCGTCGTCTACGCCTCCACCTGGAAGCGGGGCGCGGAGGGCGCCGCGGCCACCGCCGCCTTCGACGCGGCGCAGCCCTTCCCCGTCGTGCGGGACGGCGCGACGATGCTGCTGCCCACCCCCCGGGTGACCCGTCGGGCCACCGCCCTGCTGCGCGAACACGGTTGCGAGTCGGTCTGGTTCGGGGCCGCCGCCCCCCTCGGGCTGATGGGCCCGGCGCTGCGCCGGGCGGGCGCCCGCCGGGTGGTGGCGACCACGCACGGGCACGAGGCGGGCTGGGCCCAGCTGCCCGGCGCCCGCGGCCTGCTGCACCGGATCGGCGAGGGCACGGACACGGTCACCTACCTCGGCGAGTACACCCGGTCGCGGATCGCGGGCGCGCTGAGCGCGGCGGCGGCGGCGCGGATGGTGCGGCTGCCGCCCGGGGTCGACGAGAAGACCTTCCACCCCGGGTCGGGCGGCGACCTGATCCGGGCCCGGCTGGGGCTGACGGACCGCCCGGTGGTGGTGTGCGTGTCCCGGTTGGTGCCGCGCAAGGGGCAGGACACCCTGATCCGGGCGCTGCCGCTGATCCTGGCCGAGGTGCCGGGCACGGTGCTGCTGATCGTGGGCGGCGGCCCGTACGAGGGCGCGCTGCGGGCGCTGGCCGCGTCGAGCGGGGTCACGGACGCGGTGCGGTTCACCGGGGCCCTGCCGTGGGGGGAGCTGCCCGCGCACTTCGGGGCGGGGGACGTCTTCGCGATGCCGTGCCGGACCCGGCGGGGCGGGCTGGACGTGGAGGGCCTCGGGATCGTCTACCTGGAGGCCTCGGCGACGGGCCTGCCGGTGGTCGCGGGGGACTCCGGGGGCGCGCCGGACGCGGTGCTGGACGGGGAGACGGGCTGGGTGGTCCGGGGCGGCTCCGCGACCGACGCGGCGGAGAGGATCGTCACGCTGCTGCGCGATCCTGCGCTGGCCCGGGCGATGGGGGAGCGGGGCCGGGCCTGGGTGGAGGAGCGGTGGCGCTGGGACCTGCTGGCGGACCGGCTGCGCGGGCTGCTGTGAAACCGAGTTGATCGCGGTGATCGCGGTGATCGCGATGATCGTGTACCGGCCGTAACAAGGCTGCTCCCGGCCATATCTGACTGTCACTCAGATATCTGTCAATACGACGTCTGGGTGGACGATAGCATTCCGCCCATGATGCGACCATGACATCACAGCTGACGCGCCGTCACCTCCTGGGGATCGGCGCCCTCCAGACCGCCGCGGCACTCGGGTTCACCAGGATCGGACTGTCCTCCGCGGCCGCCGCCGAACCCGCCGCCGCGCAGTACGCCCCCGCCATCGTCGTCGGCTCCGGCTACGGCTCCGCCGTGGCCGCCCTGCGGCTCGGACAGGCGGGCGTGCGCACCGTCGTCCTCGAAATGGGCCGGCTCTGGGACACCCCGGGCCCCGACGGCAAGGTCTTCCCCTCCACCTCCGCGCCCGACCAGCGCTCCATGTGGTACCGCACGCGCACCGAGGCCCCGCTCGCCCAGTTCCTCTGGCTCGACGTGGTCAACCGGGTCATCAGCCCCTACCCGGGCGTCCTGGACCGGGTGAACTACGGCGACATGTCCGTCTACGTCGGCCGCGGCGTCGGCGGCGGCTCCCTTGTCAACGGCGGCATGGCGCCGACCCCCAAGCGCTCGTACTTCACCGAGGTGCTGCCCCGGGTCGACGCCGACGAGATGTACGGCACCTACTACCCGCGGGCCCGCCAGATGCTCGGCGTCAACGACATCGACCCGTCCTGGTTCGAGTCCACCGAGTGGTACCGCTTCGCCCGGATCTCCCGCAAGCACGCCCAGAACACCGGCCTGAAGACCACCTTCGTGCCCAACGTCTACGACTTCGAGTACATGAAGCGCGAGGCGGCGGGCACCGCCACCAGGTCCGCGCTCGCGGGCGAGGTGATCTACGGCAACAACCACGGCAAGAAGAGCGTCGACAAGACCTACCTCGCCGCCGCCCTCGGCACCGGCAACGTCACCATCGAGACCATGCAGCGCGTGGTCGCCGTACGCCCGGACCCGGCCGGGGGCTACGTCCTGACCGTCCAGAGCAGCGACGTGACCGGGCGGGTCACCCGGACCCGCGAACTGGGCTGCAAGCAGCTCTTCCTGGGCGCGGGCAGCCTCGGCACCACCGAGATCCTGCTGCGCGCCCGCGAGACCGGCGCGCTGCCCGCGCTCAGCGGGGAGGTCGGCCGCGGCTGGGGCCACAACGGCAACGTGATGACCGCCCGGGCCAACCACCTCTGGGACACCGTCGGCGCCAACCAGGCCACCATGCCCGCGCTGGGCATCGACGACTGGGACAACGCCTCGAACCCGGTCTTCGCCGAGATCGCCCCGCTGCCCATGGGGTTCGAGCACTGGATATCGATGTACCTGGCGATCACCAAGAACCCCGAGCGCGGCCACTTCACCTACGACGCCGCCAGCGACTCCGCGAAGCTCCAGTGGACCCGGGACCAGAACACCCCGTCCGTGAACGCCGCCAAGCGGCTCTTCGACCGGATCAACCGGGCCAACTTCACGATCTACCGCTACGACCTGTTCGGCGACAACAAGAACTTCGCCGACAACTTCACCTACCACCCGCTCGGCGGCTGCGTGTTGGGCGCCGCCACCGACGACTACGGCCGGGCCAAGGGCTACCAGGGGCTGTACGTCGTCGACGGCTCGCTCGTCCCCGGCTCGCTCGGGGTGAACCCGTTCGTCACCATCACCGCGCTCGCCGAGCGGAACATGGCGCGGATCCTCGCCGAGGACCCGCGCTAGCCCGTCCCTTGCGTTCCGGTCGTCAGCCCCGGTAGAGGGCCTCGACCTCGTCCGCGAAGTCCTTCGCCACCACGTTGCGCTTCAGCTTCAGCGAGGGCGTCAGGTGGCCCGACTCCTCCGTGAACTGGGAGGGCAGAATGCGGAATTTCCGCACCGATTCCGCCTTGGAGACCGCCGCGTTGCCGTCGTCCACGGCCTGCTGGACGGCGGCGTTGAGGTCCGCGTCCTCGCGCAGCGAAGCCGCCGTCGAATCCGCGGGCTTGCCGTGCTCCGCGGCCCACCGGCCGAGGAACTCCTCGTCGATGGTCACCAGCGCGGCCACGAACGGCCTCGCGTCGCCGACCACCATGCACTCGGCGACCAGCGCGTGGGCGCGGATCCGGTCCTCGATCACCGCGGGAGCGACGTTCTTGCCGCCCGCGGTGACGATGAGTTCCTTCTTGCGCCCGGTGATCGTGAGGTAGCCGTCCTCGTCGAGGGTGCCGACGTCGCCCGTGCGGAACCAGCCGTCGGCCAGCGCCTCGGCGGTCGCCGTCTCGTTCTTCCAGTACTCCTGGAAGATGTGCTCGCCGTGCAGCAGCACCTCGCCGTCGTCCGCGATGCGCACGACCGATCCCGGCAGCGGCTGGCCGACCGTACCGATCTTCGTCCGGTCCCACGGGTTGAAGGCGGTCGCGGCGCACGACTCGGTCAGGCCGTAGCCCTCCAGCACCGTGAAGCCGATCCCGCGGAAGAAGTGGCCGAGCCGCTCGCCCAGCGGGGCGCCGCCGGAGATCGCGTACTCGCCCCGCCCGCCCAGCACCGTGTGCAGCTTGCTGTAGACGAGCTTGGAGAAGACCTTGTGCTTGAGCTTCAGCCCGAGGGACGGGCCGCCCGGGGTGTCCAGCGCGCGGCTGTAGGCGATGGCGGTCTCGGCCGCCGCATCGAAGATCTTGCCCTTGCCGTCGGCCTGCGCCTTGGCGCGCGCCGAGTTGTAGACCTTCTCGAAGACCCGCGGCACACCGAGGATGAGCGTCGGCCGGAAGGACTGGAGCTCGTCGGTCAGGTTCTTGATGTCCGGTACGCAGCCCAGCCGGATGGGGGCCAGTACGGCGGCCACCTCGACCAGGCGGCCGAACACGTGGGCCGCCGGGAGGAAGAGCAGGACCGAGCACTCGCCGGTGCGGAAGAGCGGGCTGAGCCGCTCCACCACGTTGCCGCACTCGGCGAAGAAGTTGCGGTGGGTCAGCACGCAGCCCTTGGGGCGGCCGGTGGTGCCCGAGGTGTAGACGATGGTGGCCGGGTCGTCGGCGTTGGCGAGGCCGCTGCGCTCGTCGACCTCGGCGTCGGTGATCCCGGCGCCCGCGGCGCGCAGGGTCTCCAGGGCGCCCGCCTCGATCTCCCAGACGTCGCGCAGCTCGGGGAGCCGGTCGCGCAGGGCGTCGACGGACGCGCTGTGGCCCGGGCTCTCGACGATCACGGCGCTCGCGCCGGAGTCGCCGAGGATCCACTGGATCTGCTCGGGCGAGCTGGTCTCGTACACGGGGACCGTGACGGCGCCCGCGCTCCAGATCGCGAAGTCGACCAGTACCCACTCGTAGCGGGTGCGCGAGATGAGCGCGACCCGGTCGCCGGGCCGGACGCCGGCCGCGATGAGGCCCTTGGCCGTGGCCCGGACCTCGGCCAGGAACTCGGTGGCGGTCACGTCCTGCCAGCCGCTGCCGACCTTGCGCGCCATGACGGCGGTCTGCGGATGCTGAGCTGCGTTGCGGCGGATGAGATCCGTCAGGTTCCCGTCCGACGGGACCTCGTACAGGGCCGGAAGGCTGAACTCGCGCAAGACTGCTGCTCCTCTGGGCGCCATCGCCACCATGTGGACCGACCGGACGTTACCCACGAGTAGTGGGTTCCCGATAGAGGGAACCGGCCAGATGTTCCGTGCGTCACATGACGCGGCCATACCGGGCCGACATTAGTCGACGTCTTCCACGACTCGGAAGTAACCGCAGGTCCGGGCAGCTGTACGAGATCCTCCCCACCCCGTCTATGCCCCGTTCCCGCCCGCCCCTAGGGTGACGTCATGGGCGGTACGAAAAGCGGCAACGAGCGCACGGAGCGCAAAGGGACCAAGAGCGGCACACGGGGCAGCCGGGTGCACGTCGTCAGTGACGTGCACGGCAACGCGGAGGCGCTGGCCCGGGCCGGAGAGGGCGCCGACGCCCTGATCTGCCTGGGCGACCTGGTCCTCTTCCTGGACTACGCCGACCATTCGCGCGGCATCTTCCCGGACCTCTTCGGCGTGGAGAACGCCGACCGGATCGTGGCCCTGCGCACCGAGCGCCGCTTCGACGAGGCCCGCGCGCTGGGCCGCGAGCTGTGGGCCGGCCTGGACCGCGAGCAGGTCATCGAGGGCGCGGTGCGCCGGCAGTACGAGGAGATGTTCGCCGCCTTCCCCACCCCCACCTACGCCACCTACGGCAACGTCGACATCCCCGCGCTCTGGCCGCAGTACGCCCGCCCCGGCACCACCGTCCTGGACGGCGAGCGCGTGGAGATCGGCGGCCGGGTCTTCGGCTTCGTCGGCGGCGGCCTGCCCACCCCGATGCGCACCCCGTACGAGGTGGACCTGGAGGAGTACGCGGCCAAGGTCGAGGCGATCGGCGAGGTCGACGTGCTCTGCTCGCACATTCCGCCCGAGGTCCCCGAGCTCTGCTACGACACGGTCGCCCGCCGCTTCGAACGCGGCAGCGCGGCCCTCCTCGACGCCATCCGCCGGACCCGCCCCCGCTACGCCCTGTTCGGGCACGTGCACCAGCCGCTGGCCCGCCGGATGCGGATCGGCGCCACCGAGTGCGTGAACGTCGGGCACTTCGCGGCCACGGGAAGGCCATGGGTCCTGGAGTGGTGAGGTCCACCCGCGCGGTAGCCTTCACGCGGCGGCCGTAGGCCGCCACACTTCTGAACTTCCCCAGCTGCCGCTGGGAGGTGAGACCAGCCCGGAGGAGCGCCCGCGATGGCGGAACACACCAGCTCGAGCATCACGATCGAAGCGGCGCCGGCTGACGTCATGGCCGTGATCGCGGACTTCGCGCGCTACCCCGAGTGGACCGGCGAGGTGAAGGAGGCCGAGGTGCTGGCCGCCGACGCCGCGGGCCGTGCCGAGAAGGTGCGCCTGCTGCTCGACGCCGGGGCGATCAAGGACGACCACACCCTCAACTACACCTGGAAGGGTGCGGACGAGGTCAGCTGGACCCTCGACAAGTCGCAGATGCTGCGCCAGCTCGACGGCTCCTACCGACTGGCCCCGCTGGACGGGGGCAAGCGGACCGAGGTCACCTACCAGCTGACCGTGGACGTCAAGATCCCGATGCTCGGCATGATCAAGCGCAAGGCCGAGAAGGTCATCATCGACCGCGCGCTGGCGGGCCTGAAGAAGCGCGTCGAAGCCGTCTGAGCCCTCCGGGCCCCGCTGCCCCCGGCTGCCCTCTCGCCGTACCTGACGTACCTGCCGTACCGAACCGGAGCCGTCGCTCGTGCACACCTTGCTGATCACCGGCCCCGGCGGGGCGGGACGCACCACCGTCGCCGCCGCCACCGCCCTCGCGGCGGCCCGGCGCGGCCGGCGGACGCTGGTCCTCTCCGGCGACCCCGGCGACCCACTGGGCGCCCTTCTGGGCCCGGCCCTCGGGGCACCGGCCGAGGTGGCCCCCGGACTCACCGCGGTCCCCGTCGCCGAGGACGGCCTGTGGGCGGCCCGGATCGACTCCGCGGACGAGTTCCGCGCCGAGCTGGTCAGTCTCCAGGAGCGCGGATCCACCGTCCTCGGGATGCTCGGGGCACGGCCCCTGGGCGGCGAGGAACTCACCGAACTCCCCGGCGCCGAACAGTTCGCCCTGCTGCGCGCCCTGCGGCGGGCGGCCGGGGCCGCCGCGGCGGGCGCCTTCGACCTGGTCGTGGTCGACATGCCGCCCGTCCACCAGGCGATCGCCACCCTCGCGCTCCCGGCCCAGCTGCGCCGCTACCTGGCCCGGCTGCTGCCCGCCCAGCGGCAGGCGGCCCGGGCGCTGCGGCCCGTACTGGCCCAGCTGGCGGGCGTACCGATGCCCGCGCAGTGGCTGTACGAGGCGGCCGCGCGCTGGGACGAGGAGCTGGCCGGGGTCCAGGCCGTGGTGGAGGCGGACACCACCTCCGTACGGATGGTCGCCGAGCCGGGACCGGGCGCCGACGGCGCGCTGCGGCTCGGGCTGCTCGGCCTGGCCCTGCACGAGCTGCCCGTCGGGGCGGTCGTGGCCAACCGGCTCGTCCCCCAAGGCAGCACGGACCCCTGGCTGGCCGGACTGGCCGCGCAACAGGACAAGTACGTCACCACCTGGGCCGGGGACCTCCCCGACGCGGCCCGGCCCGCTCTGGAGCACCTGGGCGCGGACCCGAGGGGTCCGCGGGACCTGGCCGCGCTGGACGCGCGGGACGAGCTGGCGGACGTACCCGCGGGGCCGCGCGTGCCGTGGGCGGTCGAGGACCGGCTGACCGAGGACGGGGTGCTCGTCTGGGTGGTGCCGCTGCCGGGGGCGACCAAGCGGGACCTGGACCTGGTGCGGCGCGGGGACGAGCTGCTGTTGACGGCGGGCCCGTTCCGCAGGATCGTTTCGCTGCCGTCGGCGCTGCGCCGGTGCACCGTCACGGGCGCGGGCCTGCACGAGGGGACCCTGCGCATCCGTTTCACCCCGGACCCGGGCCAGTGGCCGCTTACGCCCTGAACGCGGTGCCGCCGTTCGGGTAACGTCGAGAGTGTTCCCACCGCCCCGCAGCCTGCCCAGGAGAGTCCGCCATGAGCGAGGCCACCGACCGTCCCGCAGACGAAGACGCCTGGGCCAGGGCGTGCGCCGAGGACCTGGCCGCCGAGCGCGAACGCCGCCGCTCGCAGGGCGGGGGAGGTTCCGAGACCGGGAGCCCCGCCGAGGAACTCTTCAAGCTCTTCGAGGCCGTCGCCGACAAGGTCGCCGGGCTGGGCAACCCGCTGATCGGCACGGCCGCGCAGGGCGCCGCCCGCCAGTTCGTCAGCCAGGCCAAGAGCGCCGTCAAGCCCGTGATCGAGCGCAACCCCGAGGTCTTCGACCACCTGGCCGCCGCGGGCTCCGAGCTGCTGGCCGCCTACCGCTCGGCCGTCGAGGGCCACGAGCGCCGCTGGACCCGGGACGAGCCCTCGCCGCGCACGGACCCCGGGGCCGGAGCCGGCCCCAAGGGCGAGGACGGCGGGGCCGGATCCGGTCCCGGCGAGCGCATCGATCTCGACTGACTCTCGTCCAGCGCTCGGGTACCGTGGGCCCCGGCGGGGTTTGACCGGAAACCGAGGGACTAATGGGACTCACCATCGGCGTCGACATCGGCGGCACGAAGATCGCGGCCGGCGTGGTCGACGAAGAGGGCACCATCCTTGAGACGTACAAGGTGCCCACCCCACCGACCGCGGACGGCGTGACCGACGCGATCTGCGCCGCAGTGTCCGAAGTCGGCAGCAGCCACACCATCGACGCCGTCGGCATCGGCGCGGCCGGATACGTCGACGACAAGCGCGCGACCGTGCTCTTCGCACCCAACATCGACTGGCGCCACGAGCCGCTCAAGGACAAGGTCGAGCAGCGCATCGGCCTGCCGGTCGTCGTCGAGAACGACGCCAACTGCGCCGCCTGGGGCGAGTACCGCTTCGGCGCGGGCCAGGGCCACGACGACGTCATCTGCATCACCCTGGGCACGGGCCTGGGCGGCGGCATCATCATCGGCAACAAGCTGCGCCGCGGCCGCTTCGGGGTCGCCGCCGAATTCGGCCACATCCGGGTCGTCCCCGACGGCCTGCTGTGCGGCTGCGGCAGCCAGGGCTGCTGGGAGCAGTACGCCTCCGGGCGCGCGCTCGTCCGGTACGCCCGGCAGCGGGCCAACGCCACCCCCGAGAACGCGGCGGTCCTGCTCGCGCTCGGCGACGGCACCCCCGAGGGCATCGAGGGCAAGCACATCAGCGAGGCCGCGCGCGCGGGCGACCTGGTGGCCATCGATTCCTTCCGCGAGCTGGCCCGCTGGGCCGGAGCCGGTCTGGCCGACCTGGCCTCCCTCTTCGACCCGTCCGCCTTCATCGTGGGCGGCGGGGTCTCGGACGAGGGCGACCTCGTCCTCGACCCGATCCGCAAGTCCTTCAAGCGCTGGCTGATCGGCGGCGCCTGGCGTCCGCACGCGCAGGTCCTGGCCGCCCAGCTCGGCGGCAAGGCCGGACTCGTCGGCGCGGCCGACCTGGCCCGCCAGGGCTGAGCCCGCACCGCACGTACGTCTGCCCGTCGCGCCCCCTGGGGGAGCGGCGGGCAGCTGCGTAGGTTGGCCCGCATGGACCTGCCTGTGGACGTGCCCGCGGCCCTGCCGCCGTTGCCGTGCTCGCGCACCGAACCGGACGGCTCCGCCGTGGTCCGGGTGCTCGGGTACAACGTGCGCTCCTTGCGCGACGACGAGGAAGCGCTGGTCCGGGTCATCCGGGCGTGCGCGCCCGACCTGGTCTTCATCCAGGAGGCCCCGCGGTTCTTCCGCTGGCGCAAGCACGCGGCGCGCCTCGCCTCGAAGACGGACCTGGTGGTCCTGAGCGGGGGCGCGACGGCGGCCGGGCCGCTGCTGCTGTGCTCGCTGCGGGCCTTCGTCGAACGCACGCAGGACGTGCTGCTGCCGCTGCGGCCCGGGGAGCACCGGCGGGGCTTCGCGACGGCCGTGGTGCGGATCGGAGGCGTGCGGGTGGGGGTGCTCAGTGCGCACCTGTCCCTGCGGGCGGGGGAGCGGTACGCGCAGGCGGGGATGCTGCTGGAGCGGCTGGCCGGGATGGACGTCCCGTACGTGGTGGCCGCCGGTGACATCAACGAGGGGCCGGAGGGGTCCGCCTTCCGGCGGCTGGCGGGGGAGCTGCAGGACTGCTGGGCGGTGGCGCCGTGGGGCGGGGAGCACACGTGGGTGCGGGCGGGGGGTCCTGGGCGGCGCATCGATGCGGTGTTCGCTTCGCGGGGGGTGGAGGTGCTGGGGGGAGGGGTCCCGGTGGGGCTGCCCGGGGTCAGCGTCGCGGACCTCCGCGCGGCGACGGACCACTACCCGGT
This sequence comes from Streptomyces sp. NPDC051555, assembly GCF_044454405.1. Taxonomy (NCBI): domain Bacteria; kingdom Bacillati; phylum Actinomycetota; class Actinomycetes; order Kitasatosporales; family Streptomycetaceae; genus Streptomyces; species Streptomyces sp. NPDC051555. The sequence continues at coordinate 101,850 of NZ_JBITDP010000021.1, forward strand.
CCTGGCCGCGCTCCGCCTCCCGGCGGGGTAGCCGCCCCGTCCGGTGCCCCGGTGCCCTCCCTCGGGCCCCGGCCGTGCCCCGCCCCGCCCTGCCCTCAAGCGCCGGGCGGGCTGATCGCGGCGGGGGTCGGCGGTGCCCTCAAACGCCGGGCGGGCTGATACATGCCCGGGGTCTCGTGCATGCCTGCGGTCGAGGGGCGCTGGGGCGGGTGGCGCCTCCGGCGGGGGCCCTCAAGCGCCGGGCGGGCTGGATTGGGCTCGGGTTTTCGTCCGTGCCTGCGGCCGGGGGCGCCCTCAAGCGCCGGGCGGGCTGGATTGGGCTCGGGTTTTCGTCCGTGCCTGCGGCCGGGGGCGCCCTCAAGCGCCGGGCGGGCTGATCGTGGCGGGGGTCGGTGGTGCCCTCAAGCGCCGGGCGGGCTGGGATCGGTCGGGGTTTGTCGTTGCCCGCGCGGCGTTCCGGGCTCATTCAGCCCGCCCGGCGTTTGAGGGCACCACCGGGCCGCGGGTTTCGGGGCGGCCGGAGCGCATGCAGCCCGCCCGGCGTTTGAGGGCGTTGCGGGGCGGGGGGCGCGAGACGGCCGGAGCAAGACCGGCCCGCCCGGCGTTTGAGGGCGGCTTGGTGGGAGCCGGGTCGGGCTGATTCAGCCTGCCCGGCGATTGAGGGCGCTCGGGCAGGGGGTGCCGGGCCAGGGTCGAGCCCGCCCGGCGATCGAGGGCGACCGGGCGGGGTCAGACGACTGCGCCGCGGCCCGGGTGGTCGTCCTCGTCGTCGTCACCGCGAGTCATCCGCGCCACCAGCGTCGCGAACCCGCCCAGGAAGCCGCCGATGCCCAGGGCCGTCAGCCACCACGTCATCTCCCACTGCAGCAGCACCGCCACCAACAGCAGCAGCGGCCCGCCCACCACCGCCAGCCACGCGAAGCGGGATGTGACATCGCCCGACGGGAGCGGCGGCGGCTCCGGCGGGACGAAGTGCCCCTCGTCCGCCGCGTCCCCGGCCCCGTCCGCCGCCGCCGGCTCCGGTTCCGCCAGCGAGTGGTCGCGCGGGCCGACCCCCACGCCCGGGGCGAAGACCACCGAGCTGCCCAGGACCGGCGGCCCGGCCGGCCCCGCGTCCTTCTCCGGCGGCTTCGGCGCCACGGCCGGTTCCGGCTGGACGTCCTCCTCCGGCAGCATCAGGTTCTCGATGGGTCTGAAGGGCCGCGCCCCCGGCGGGTCCGGCGGCTCCTGCCCGTACCCGGCGACGATGGCCGCCCACGCCGCCTCTTCGTCCAGCGGCGGTACGCCTCCTGACGACTCCTCGTGCTCAGCCACCGCTGGCCGCCCCCTCCCTGCCGATGCTCTCCGCGAGCCGCCCGATGAACGCATAGCTGTCCGCGAAGATCCGCTCCGCGTCATGGTCCAACGTCGCGACGTGGTAGCTCTGTTCCAGCAGGGTTTCGGTGACGTCGGTGGACGACACCCGGGCGAGGATCCGGGCCGAGTCGACCGGCGGGACGACGTGGTCCTGGGGGCTGTGCAGCAACAGCACCGGCTGGGTCACCTGCGGCAGCTCGGTGTCCACGATCCGCAGGAACTGGCGCAGCGAGTGCGCGGCGCGGGTCGGCACCCGGTCGTACCCGACCTCCTCCGAGCCGCCCTTGGCGATGTCGCTGGCGATGCCCGGCGTGGAGCGCAGGAAGTGCTGGGCGACGGGGAGCGCGAAGGCCAACGGGTCGTGGACCTTGTTGGCCGGGTTGACGAGGACGACACCGCTGATCGCGTCCCCGTGCTTGGCGGCCAGCCGCAGCGTGAGCGCCCCACCCATCGACAGCCCGAACACGAAGACCTGCTCGCACCGCTCCAGCAGCTCCCGCAGCGCGCGGTCGACCTCCGCGTACCAGTCCTGCCAGCCGGTGAGCTGCATGTCCTGCCACCGGGTGCCGTGCCCGGGGAGCAGCGGAAGCGACACCGTCAGCCCGCGCTCGGCCAGGTAGTCGGCCCAGGGGCGCAGGGACTGCGGGGAACCGGTGAAGCCGTGGCAGAGCAGGACGCCGACCTCTCCGCCCTCGTGGCGGAACGGCTCGGCTCCAGGGAGGACGGGCACCTGAATCTCCTTGATCATCACGTTCTGGGGGTGGGTGCGGTGTGCTATTTCACCGTACGCGACCGCGCTGACACCGACCAGGGTCGTCGGGCCGCCACAGGGGCGGTCACGGGTTAAGGTCTGTTCGACGGACAAAGGAAGGCTTTCGAGTTGATCTACGGCGCAATGAAGTTCTCCATCGGCGGTTCCCTGAAGCTCGCCTTCAGGCCGTGGGTGGAGGGCCTCGAGAACATTCCCGCCGAGGGGCCGGCGATCCTCGCGAGCAACCATCTGTCCTTCTCCGACTCCTTCTTCCTGCCTGCGGTGCTGGACCGGAAGGTCACCTTCATCGCCAAGGCGGAGTACTTCACCTCGCCGGGAGTCAAGGGCAAGCTCACGGCCGCCTTCTTCAAGGGCGTCGGCCAGCTCCCGGTGGACCGCTCCGGCGCGCGCGGTGCGGGCGAGGCCGCCATCAAGAGCGGCATCGAGGTCATCGAACGCGGGGAGCTGTTCGGTATCTACCCCGAGGGGACCCGTTCACCCGACGGGCGCCTGTACCGGGGCAAGCCCGGTGGGTTGGCCCGGGTGGCGCTGGCCACCGGTGCCCCCGTGATCCCCGTGGCGATGATCGACACCGAGAAGATCCAGCCGCCCGGCAAGGTCGTCCCGAAGCTGATGCGCCCGGGCATCCGGATCGGCAAGCCGCTCGACTTCAGCCGCTACCACGGCATGGACGGCGACCGCTTCATCCTGCGTTCGGTGACCGACGAGGTCATGTACGAGATCATGAAGCTCTCCGGCCAGGAGTACGTCGACATCTACGCGACCGCCGCCAAGCGGCAGATCGCCGACGCGGAGAAGGCCGCCAAGGCCGACCACGCGGCCCTGGCCAAGGAGTCCAAGGAAACGGACGCCGAGCAGAGCTAGCGCGCGGCCGGGGCGAGGGGTGCGGGGCGGAGCGGGCGGTGCCCACCGCCCGTGAGGGGTGGGGGAGATGGCGAAGCGCGAACGCGTCGTACGCATGTCGGTCGAGCTGCCGCTGTGGCGGGCGCTGACCGCCTACCGGCTGCTCACCGCGGTCTACGCGGTGCTGCTCTTCGGCTTCGCCCACCGCGAGTTCGAGCGCCCCTGGGTGGCGGCCTGCTACCTCGGTTTCCTCGTGCTGTGGACCCTGGTCACCTTCTCCAGGGTCTCCAGCGCGGCGAGCTGTACGAAGCCCTTCCTCTGCGCGGACCTCACGGTCGCGGTCGTGGGGATCCTGCTGACCCCGCTCGCCGACGCCCAGGCGCGGATCGCCGGCGGCGGCCCGACCCTCCCGTCGATCTGGAGCGCGGGCGCGGTCCTCGCCTTCGCCATCAAGGGAGGTTGGCGCTGGGCCGGATTCGCCTCCTCCTTCGTCGCCGTCGCCAACATCGTGATCCATGGCGGCGAACCGACCCGGGACACCTTCCACAACGTGCTGCTGGTGTGGGTCGCCTCGATCGCCATCGGGTACGTCGTCGAGGTCGCCCGGGCCAGTGAGGCGACCCTCGCGCGCGCCCTGGAGATCGAGGCCGCCACCCGCGAACGCGAGCGCCTGGCCCGGGACATCCACGACGGGGTCCTCCAGGTCCTCGCCATGGTCCAGCGGCGCGGCGCGGAGGTCGGCGGCGAGGCCGCCGAACTGGGCCGGATGGCCGGGGAGCAGGAGGTGGCGCTGCGCACCCTGGTCTCCAGCGGCCTGGTGCCGCCCTCCAGGATCTCCCGCGACGAGTCGCGGGGCGCGTTCGTCGACAGCGTGGACGTGGCGGAACCCGCCGCGGACGAGGGGGAGCTGGACCTGCGCGCCCTGCTCGCCCCGCACGCCGGGTCGCTCGTGAGCTTCGCGGAACCGGGCGCCCCGGTCCCGCTCCCGGCGCCGGCGGCCCGGGAACTGGCCGCCGCCACCGCCGCCGCCCTCGACAACGTCCGCAAGCACGCGGGAGCCGGGGCCCGGGCCTGGATCCTGGTCGAGGACTGGGGCGACGAGGTGATCGTCACGGTCCGGGACGACGGTCCGGGCATCGCGGCGGGCCGGCTCGACCAGGCCGCGGGCGAGGGCCGGCTGGGAGTGGCCCAGTCGATCCGGGGACGGTTGCGGGACCTCGGCGGCACGGCCGAGCTGGTGTCCGTACCGGGCCAGGGCACCGAAGTGGAACTGAAAGTACCGAGGGGGAGGACGGGTTCGTGATGAACACCGAGCACAGCGCGGGGGACCGGTCGGCGGCCGACATCAAGGTGATGGTCGTCGACGACCACCCCATGTGGCGGGACGCGGTCGCCCGCGACCTCGCCGCCGCGGGCTTCGACGTGGTCGCCACGGCGGGCGACGGACCCGAGGCGGTCCGCCGGGCCCGCGCCGCCGCTCCGCAGGTCCTGGTCCTCGACCTCAACCTGCCGGGCATGCCCGGGGTGCAGGTCTGCAAGGAACTGGTCGGCGCCGATCCCGCCCTGCGCGTGCTGGTGCTGTCCGCCAGCGGCGAGCACGCCGACGTGCTGGAGGCGGTGAAGTCCGGTGCCACCGGCTACCTGCTGAAGTCCGCGGGCGCCGGTGAACTCATCGACGCCGTGCACCGCACGGCGGTCGGCGACCCGGTCTTCACCCCGGGCCTCGCCGGGCTGGTCCTCGGCGAGTACCGCCGGCTGGCCACGGACCCCGCCCCGGCCGCCGCCGACGTGCCGAAGGCCCCGCAGCTGACCGACCGGGAGACCGAGGTGCTGCGCCTGGTGGCCAAGGGGCTGTCGTACAAGCAGATCGCGGAGCGGCTCGTCATCTCGCACCGCACGGTGCAGAACCACGTCCAGAACACCCTGGGCAAGCTCCAGTTGCACAACCGGGTGGAGCTCGTCCGCTACGCCATCGAGCGCGGTCTCGACGACGCGTAGATCGTACGAATTCCCGTACGAGTGAACGAGAGTGCGCAACCACCCTTCAATTCACCGGAATTGACTCTTCCAGCGTGGGTCGGGTGACCTGCGTCACCACTAGCGTGGCCGCCGTGCGGGCTCAGCGGGCCCCTTGGCGAAGGGAAGATTCCATGAAGGTCGGAGTGCTGACCGGCGGCGGCGACTGCCCCGGACTCAACGCGGTCATCCGCGCGGCGGTGCGCAAGGGCGTCCAGGAGTACGCGTACGACTTCATCGGCTTCAAGGACGGCTGGCGCGGGGCGGTCGAGGGCGACACCGTCCCGCTCGGCATCCCCGAGGTCCGCGGCATCCTGCCCCGCGGCGGAACGGTCCTCGGCTCCTCGCGCACCAACCCCTTCAAGGTGGAGCACGGGGTCCGCCGGATCAAGGAGAACCTCACCAAGTACGAGGTCGACGCCCTGATCGCGATCGGCGGCGAGGACACCCTCGGGGTCGCGGCCCGACTGTTCGACGAGTACGGCATCCCCTGCGTCGGCGTGCCGAAGACCATCGACAACGACCTGTCGGCGACGGACTACACCTTCGGCTTCGACACCGCCGTCGGGATCGCCACCGAGGCCATCGACCGGCTGCACACCACCGCCGAATCGCACATGCGGGTCCTGGTCGTCGAGGTCATGGGCCGGCACGCGGGCTGGATCGCCCTGCACTCGGGGCTGGCCGGCGGCGCCAACGTCATCCTCATCCCGGAGCAGCGCTTCGACGTGGACCAGGTGTGCGCGTGGGTGACCTCCCGGTTCAAGGCGAGCTACGCGCCGATCGTGGTCATCGCCGAGGGCGCCATGCCCAAGGACGGCGAGATGGTGCTCAAGGACGCCACGAAGGACTCCTTCGGGCACGTCCGGCTGTCGGGCGTCGGCGAATGGCTGGCCCTGGAGATCGAGAAGCGGACCGGCAAGGAGGCCCGTACGACGGTGCTCGGCCACGTCCAGCGCGGCGGCACCCCGAGCGCCTTCGACCGCTGGCTCGCCACCCGCTTCGGCCTGCACGCGATCGACGCGGTGCGGGAGCGGGACTTCGGCAAGATGGTCGCGCTCCAGGGGACGGACATCGTCCGGGTGCCGATCGCCGAGGCCACGGCGAAGCTGAAGACCGTGGACCCGTCGCTGTACGCCGAGGCCGGGGTCTTCTTCGGCTGACCGGCCACCGCCACCGCCACCGCCACCGCCGGCGCCCGGTGCCCGGCGCCCGGCGGCCACCGGTCGGCGGGCGGGCGGGCCCGGAGCGTGGGTCGTATCGTGACGAAAGGTGCGCGGGGCACCCGGTGCCCGGCACGCGGCACGGGTGCGACCCATGGTCCGGCGGACGGGAGCGAGCGTGGAGATCCTGGCATTCGGTGTGACGGCCGACGAGAAGCCGCTGATGGAGCGCGCCTTCGCGGGGGACCACGAGGTCCGCTGTCTGGACGTCTTCCTGAGCGAGGACACCGCGCCGATCGCGGCGGGCTACGAGGTGGTCTCCACCAGCGTGAACGCCGACCTGAACGGGCGGGTGCTGCGCACCCTCGCCGCGGGCGGCACGCGGATGATCGCCCAGCGTTCCACCGGCTTCAACAACATCGACCTGGAGGTCGCGGGCCAGCTGGGCCTGACCGTCGGCCGCGTCTCCTACTACTCGCCGTACTCGGTCGCCGAATTCGCCTGGGCCCTGGCGATGGCGGTCAACCGGCGGATCGTGCGCGCCTCCAACCGCACCCGCGACTTCGACTTCCGGCTGAACGGTCTGATGGGCCGGGACCTGCGGGGTCGCACGGCGGGCGTGCTGGGCACCGGGAAGATCGGCGAGGCGTTCACCCGGATCGCCCACGGGTTCGGGATGAACCTGCTGGGCTGGGACGTCGCGCAGAACTCGGCCTGCGTGGAGCTGGGGATGAAGTACGTCGAGAAGGACGAGCTGTTCGCGGCGGCGGACCTGATCAGCCTGCACGTGCCGCTGCTGGACTCGACGCACCACATCATCGACTCGGCGGCGCTGCGGACGATGAAGGACGACGCGATCCTCGTGAACACCAGCCGGGGCGGGCTGGTGGACACCGACGCGCTCGTCAGCGAGCTGCGGGCCGGGCGGTTCTCGGGGGTGGGGCTCGACGTGTACGAGGCGGAGGCCGGGGTGTTCTTCCTGGACAAGTCCCTGGACGCGGTGGAGGACGACACGCTGGCGCGGTTGGTGACCTTCCCGCACGTGGTGGTCACCTCGCACCAGGCGTACTACACGCGGGACGCGGTGGAGCAGATCATCACCACGACCGTCGCCAACGTGCGCGACTACCTGGCGGGCCGCCGCTCGGAGAACACGCTGGTCCCCCGGGCCTGAGCCCGCGGGGGGTCGGGCCCGACCGCGGCCCGACCCCGCCGGAGCCCTCACGCCCGCGCGGCGCCTCCGGGAGCTCCCGCGTCATCGGCGGGCCCGGCGGGCACCGGGCACATGGCCGCCAACAGGTCGCGGACCACGTCCGCGCCCCGCAGGCTCAGCACCGACTCCGGGTGGAACTGGACCCCGGCGAAGCCGCCCGCCGCGCTGCGCAGGGCGTGCACCTCGTACGTCGCCGGGTCGCGGGAGACCTCCACGCCCGCCGCGGCCAGCCGGGCCGCCGCCGCGTCGTCGCAGCGGGCGGTGTAGGTGTTGTAGAAGCCCACCACCTCCGGGCTGCCGAACAGGTCGACGGTGGTCTGCGCCCCCTGCGCCGGCTCGGCCTTGCGCACCAGCGGCAGCCCCAGCTCGGCGGCCAGCAGCTCGTGGCCCAGGCAGACGCCCAGGATCCCGCCCCGGTGCGTGGCCAGCAGCTCCCGGGCCAGCCCCCGCAGGAGCTGCATCCGGGGGTCGGCGGCGTCCGCCGGGTCGCCCGGGCCGGGTCCCAGTACGACCGGGCCCGTCCACGCGAGGGCGGCGGCGCGCAGCCCCGGGTCGTCGTGGCGGCGTACGGTCACGTCCAGCCCGCACACCCGCAGCACGTGCGCCAGCATCGCGGTGAAGGTGTCCTCCGCGTCGATGACCAGCGCGTGCCCCGCGGCCACCGCGGGCCGGTCCTGCATCCGGAGCCAGAACGGCGCCAGGTCCCGGCGTCGGGCCGCCAGCGCCGCCTGCACCCGGGGGTCCTCGCCGAGCCGGACCGGTCCGGCGACGGGCCGGGGCGCGGCCGGCCGCACCCCGAGGGCGGCCAGTACCCCGGCGGCCTTGGCGTGCGTCTCGGCCACTTCGCCCGCCGGGTCGGAGTGCCGCACCAGCGTCGCGCCGACCGGGACGCGCAGGGCGCCGTCGGCGTCGATGTCGGCGGTGCGGATCAGGATGGGGGAGTCCAGGCTCTGCGTCCCGTCGGCGTCGCGGCCCAGCAGGGCGAGCGCGCCCGCGTAGTAGCCGCGGCCGCCGGTCTCGTAGCGCTCGATGACGCGGCAGGCGTTCTGCACCGGCGAGCCGGTGACGGTCGCCGCGAACATCGTCTCGCGCAGCACCTCCCGCACGTCCAGGGTCGAGCGTCCGCGCAGCTCGTACTCGGTGTGCGCGAGGTGGGACATCTCCTTCAGCCGCGGTCCGACGACGACCCCGCCCCGGTCGGCGACCGTGCACATCATCTTGAGCTCCTCGTCGACGACCATCGACAGCTCCTCGGTCTCCTTGCGGTCGCCGAGGAAGGCGAGCAGGGACTCGGCCGTGGGTCCGCCGGCGGGATAGCGGTAGGTCCCGCTGATCGGATTCATCACCACCGTGCCGCCGGTCATCCGCACGTGGACCTCGGGGCTGGCCCCGACCAGGGTCCTGGTGCCCGTGTGCACGACGTACGTCCAGTACGCGCCCCGCTCGGCCACCAGCAGCCGCCGGAACAGCGCGAGCGCGTCGGCCCGGCCGAAGTCCGGGATGCTGCCGCCGTAGGTGCGCCGGATGACGAAGTTGGCGCCCTCGCCGCGGCCGATCTCGTCCTCGATGACCCGCCGCACGGTGGCGGCGTAGTCCTCGTCCGATACGTCGAAGCAGCCGCCCTCGACCCGCACCTCGTGGTCGGGCAGGGCCGCCAGGGCCTCGGCGAGCGGGACCGCGTGCAGCTGCTCGGCGACCAGCACGCTCAGCGGGGTGCCGTCGTCGCGCACGTCGAAACCGCGCTCGCGGATCTGCCGGAACGGCACCAGGGCGAGCGTGGGCAGGTCCCCGAGCGGGAGGTCGGCGAGGCGCTCCACCTCGTGGACCGGGCCGGTCAGCACCTCGACGGTGTCGTGGTCCAGGCCGGGGGTGCGCCGGCGCAGCAGGGCGAAGGGCGGGGCGTCGTCGTCGAGCAGCTGGTCGAGCAGTTGGCTGAAGGGGTGGTGGTTCATGGGTCGGGCTTCCTTCCAGTGGGGTACGTGGAGGGAGCGGCCCGGAAAACACCGAAGGCCGCCCCCGGGGGCGGCCTTCGCGTCTGTTCGGTGGGTACGCGAGTCAGTGGGCCGCCAACGGAGCGGTCCACCACCAGTTCTGGTTCGAGTGCGCGTACATGTCCGGCACCCTAGCCCATGCTCCGCGGCGCGCCGCAGATCTCCGTCTCACGATCTGATCGCGGGGCTGGACGGTGCGTGTGACGACGTAATGTGTACGAGGTGACCGTGAACGCTGAAAACCAAGCCCCCGCCGCCAAGGCGACCTGGCGAGACCTTCCCGCGGCGCAGCAGCCTTCGTACCCCGATGCCGAGGCTCTGCGCGCTGTCGTCGCGGACCTCGAGTCGTATCCTCCGCTCGTCTTCGCGGGCGAGTGCGACCAGCTGCGCGCCCGACTGGGAGCCGTCGCCAAGGGCGAGGCGTTCCTGCTCCAGGGCGGCGACTGCGCCGAGGCATTCGACGGGGTCTCCGCCGACCACATCCGCGCCAAGCTGAAGACGCTGCTCCAGATGAGCGCCGTCCTGACCTACGCGGCCTCCGTGCCCGTGGTCAAGATCGGCCGCATCGCGGGCCAGTACTCCAAGCCGCGCTCCAAGGACACCGAGACCCGCGACGGCGTCACGCTGCCGACCTACCGCGGCGACTCGGTCAACGGCTTCGCCTTCACCGAAGAGGCCCGGATCCCGGACCCCGAGCGGCTGAAGCGGATGTACCACGCCTCCGCCTCGACCCTGAACCTCGTGCGCGCCTTCACCACCGGTGGTTACGCGGACCTGCGCCAGGTGCACGCCTGGAACCAGGACTTCGTCAAGGCCTCCCCGTCCGGGCAGCGCTACGAGCAGCTCGCGCGGGAGATCGACAACGCGCTGAACTTCATGAAGGCCTGTGGCACCGACCCGGCCGAGTTCAAGGCCGTGGAGTTCTACGCCTCCCACGAGGCGCTGCTCCTCGACTACGAAGGTGCGCTGACCCGCACCGACTCGCGCACCGGCAAGCTCTACGACACCTCGGGCCACATGGTCTGGATCGGCGAGCGCACCCGCCAGCTGGACCACGCCCACATCGAGTTCTGCGCGCAGATCGCCAACCCGATCGGCATCAAGCTCGGCCCCACGACCACCGTGGACGAGGCGCTGACCTACATCGACCGCCTCGACCCGGAGCGCATTCCGGGCCGGCTGACCTTCGTCGTCCGCATGGGCGCCGACAAGGTCCGCGACAAGCTCCCCGAGCTGGTCGAGAAGGTCACCGCTTCGGGCACGACCGTCGCGTGGATCACCGACCCGATGCACGGCAACACCTACGAGGCGGCTTCCGGCCACAAGACGCGCCGTTTCGACGACGTGCTCGACGAGGTCAAGGGCTTCTTCGAGGTGCACAAGGAGCTCGGCACGCACCCGGGCGGCATCCACGTCGAGCTGACCGGTGACGACGTCACCGAGTGCGTCGGCGGCGGCGACGAGATCTTCGTCGACGACCTGCACCAGCGCTACGAGACGGCCTGCGACCCGCGGCTCAACCGCAGCCAGTCGCTGGACCTGGCGTTCCTGGTGGCCGAGATGTACCGCGACCAGTAGGCGTCGCGATCAGTAGGTGGCTTCCTATGAGGGTGGGGCGCGGATCGATGTGATCCGCGCCCCACCGTCGTATCCAGGCCTTTTAGGGAACCCTAAGTTTGGGTAGGGTTAGGTAAGCCTCACCGAATGGGGGGTGGCCCCGCCCCGGGAGGTGAACCGCGTGTACGTCTGCTCTTGCTTCGGCATCACGGACAAGCAGGTCAAGGCCCACGCGGACGCGGGCGCGTGCACGCCCCGCCAGATCGCCTCGGCCACCAAGGCCGGCACCGACTGCGGCTCGTGCGTACGGACCATCCAGGGCATCCTCGGCCGGGGCGCGTGCCCCCGCCGCGAGCTGCTGGAGAAGGGCGACGCCGCCGCCGTACTGGCCGCCGACCCGATCCTCACCGTGGCCGACGGGGTCCTCGCCCCGGCTGCGTGAGCCCCGGGGCACCCTTTCCGCCCGCGCCACCCGTTCGGGCTAGCTCTCCGGCTGCTCCAGCAGCTGCGCGATGTAGAGCGGCTCGCCGATCTGCTCGATGATCTCCAGCTGGGTGTCGAGGTAGTCGATGTGGTGCTCCTCGTCCTCCAGGATCTCCTCGAACAGGCGCGCCGAGGTGATGTCGCCCTTGCCGCGCATGACCTCGGCGCCGCGCTTGAGGCGGTCGATCGCCTCGACCTCGACCTGGCGGTCCGCCTGGAACATCTCCGTCAGGGTCTGGCCGACCCGGACGTGGAAGAGCCGCTGGTAGTTCGGCAGGCCGTCGAGCATCAGGATGCGCTCGGTGATCTTGTCCGCGTGCTTCATCTCGTCGATGGACTCGGCACGGGTGTACTTGGCGAGCTTGGTCCAACCCTTGTTGTCCTGGATGCGGTAGTGCAGCCAGTACTGGTTGATCGCAGTCAGCTCGCCGGTCAACTGCTCGTTCAGGAATTCGAGAACCTCGGGGTCGCCCTGCATGGCAGCGGGCTCCTTCCAAGTGGTGTGACGGGGCAGGTGCGCGCATCCTCGCACCGCCGTCCGGGGGCGTCCAGTAAGTGCCTCCTTAGTGGGAGTTACTCGGACTTGCCCGAATCGGTTCAGACCTGGTCATGACCACCCCGGCCAGTCTGTCACCATGGAGTCATGGGTCAGCCGGAAAGCCGCGAAACTGCGGAAGCAGCGCAGCTTGAGCTTCCTCCGGGACAGCGATTGCAGCGGGGCTGGCCGGTCACCCACTACGGTCCCGTGCCCAAGTTCAAGCCGGAGCGCTGGGAGTTCAGGGTCTTCGGCGCCACCGCCGACGGTGACAAGCACTGCTGGAACCACGAGGAGTTCTCGGCCCTGCCGTTCTCCTCCGTGACGGCCGACCTGCACTGCGTGACGAAATTCAGCATGGCCGGGGCCGAATGGGGCGGTGTGCTCACCCGTGCGCTGCTGGAGCTGGCGCCGCCCGCGCCGACGGCCACCCACGTGATGGTGTGGGCCGAGTACGGCTTCAGCTCGAACCTGCGGCTCGCCGATTTCGCCTCCGAGCGGGCCCTCTTCGCCACCCATCAGGGCGGTGAACCCCTGACCGCCGAACACGGCTTCCCGCTGCGGCTGGTCGTCCCGCACCTGTACGCCTGGAAGGGCCCCAAATGGGTCCGCGGCATCGAGTACATGACCGCCGACCGGCGCGGTTTCTGGGAAGAGCGCGGCTACCACAACATCGGCGACCCTTGGCGCGAGCAGCGCTACTCCTACCAGGAGGAGCCGGGCGACGGCCCGGAGCTCTGACCGACGGGATCCTTGACCGGCAGCCCTGACGGCCCCGCGTCAGTGCAGCTCGCGCAGCTCCTTGAGCAGCGCGACGTCCGCCGCGTGCCCCTCCTTGCCGCCCGGCGTCTCGATGACCAGCGGTACGCCGTCCATCGCCGGGTGCGAGAACAGCTCGGCGAAGGCCTCGCGCCCGATGTGCCCCTGGCCGATGTTGGCGTGCCGGTCCTTGTGGGCCCCCACGCCTTCCTTGGAGTCGTTCGCGTGGATCAGCTTCAGGCGGCCCTCGCCCACCGTGTCCACCAGCAGGTCCAACGTCTGCTTCGTCCCGCCCGGTTCCGCCAGGTCGTGGCCGGCCGCGAAGATGTGGCAGGTGTCCAGGCAGATCCCGAGCTTGGGGTGGGCGTCGAGCGCCTCGAAGTACGGGCCGAAGTCCCAGGTCCGCGAGCACAGCGAGAAGCCCTGCCCGGCCGTCGACTCCAGCAGCAGGAAGGGGTCGTCGTCGTGCGTCAGCTCGTCCAGCAGCGGCAGCATGTGCTCCCTGACCTGCGCGTACGCCAGTTCGCGCGGGCGGCCGCCGGTCGCCGAACCGGTGTGGACGACCACGCCGCGGGCGCCGATCTCGCGCCCCCGGCGCAGCGAGTGGCGCAGCGACTCCACCGACTTCTCCACCGTCGCCTCGGTGTGCGAGCCGAAGTTGATCAGGTACGGGGCGTGCACGTAGACCGGGATCGCGTCCTGCGCGCACCCCTCGCGGAACAGTTCGTCCTGCGCCGGGTTGCCCACCGGGGTCGCCCAGCCGCGCGGGTTGGCGACGAAGACCTGGACGGCCTCGGCGCCCATCTCCCGGGCGTACGTCAGCCCGACCGAGGCGAGCCCGCCCGCGACGGGCACGTGCCCGCCCACCGGATTGCGCACCGCGCCCGGCGAGTGCGTCCGCTGCGTCCCGCGCATCCCTACAGCCCCTTGGTCTTGACGGTGATCGTGCTGCCCTCGGGGGCGCTCTGGCCGGCCGGCACCGACTGGGTGTCGACGGTGTTGCTGAAGGAGAGGAACGGCCGTTCCACCTTCACCTTGAAGCCCGCGCCCTCCAGCGCCCGCTTCGCGGCGTCCGCGTCCTGGCCGACGACGTTCGGCACCGGGACCTGACGCGGCCCCTTGGAGACCGTCAGCGTCACCGTGTCGCCCGCGGCCGCCTGGGCGCCGGCGCTCAGCGACTGGTTGGCGACCGAGCCCGCCGGGCTGGCCGAGTTGACCTGCTCCGGCGCGACCTCGACCTTGAGGCCGAGCCCTTCCAGCCCGGCGCGGGCCTGTTCGACGCCCGCGCCGACCACGCTGGGCACCTGGACCGGGCGGCCCTTGCTGACCACCAGCGCCACCGCCGCGTCCGGGGCCAGCGGAGCGCCGCCCTCGGGGCTGCTGCTGATCACCGCGCCCTGCGGGAGGTCCTGGCTGAAGGCCTGGCTGACGATGCCGGGCGCGAGGCCCGCCTTGGTCAGCTCCGCCTTCGCGGCGTCGAGCGGCTTGCCCTTGACGTTGGGCACGAGGACGACCTGCGGGCCGCGGGAAATGACCAGCGTCACCGCGCCGTTGCCGCGGATCCGCTCGCCGCTCTCCGGGTCGCTGTTCATCACGGTGCCGCGCTCGACGGTGTCGCTGAACTTGCGGTCGACCCCCTTCACCCCGAGGCCCGCCGCCGACAGCTGGGCGCGGGCCTGCTCCTCGGTCTTGCCGAGCAGGCGCGGGACCTGGGTGAACTGACCCGCGCTTATGTACCAGACCCCGGTCCCCAGGCCCAGGGCCAGCAGGATCCCGGCGATGATCAGGTACGTCCCGCGCCGGGGGCGGGGCCGTCGCACCGCGTGCGGGCGCCCGGTTCCGGGCGGCGGGCCGGGGTGCTCCAGCCGGGAGGTGTGTTCCGCCGGCGCGGCCGTCGGGGCGGTGCGCGGGATCACGCCGGTCCGGTCCTCGGCCGCGGTCCGCTCCTCGGCGCGCGCCTGCGGCGGTACGGTGTCCAGCTCGCCGTCGGTCAGCGCGGACCGGGCCTCGCGGACCAGGGCGAGCAGCGCCACCGCGTCGTAGGGACGCAGCTCGGCGTCGCGGGCGCAGGCGGTGGCGACCAGCTCGTCCAGCGCCACCGGAAGCCCGGGGACGGCGGCCGACGGGGCCGGCACGTCCTCGTTGAGGTGGCGGAAGATGACCTCGGCCGGGGTGCCGCCGGTGTGCGGCTTGGTGCCCGTGAGCATCTCGTACAGGACGACGCCGCAGGCGTAGACGTCGACGCGGGCGTTGGTGAGCCCGTTCTCGATCTGCTCGGGGGCGAGGTAGGAGACCGTGCCGAGGACCGAGCCGGTGGTGTCGGTGACGGAGTCGACGCTGCGGACCAGGCCGAAGTCGGCGACCTTCACCCGGCCGTCGTCGCCGATCAGGACGTTCTCGGGCTTCACGTCCCGGTGCACCAGCGCGGCGCGGTGGGCCGCGCCGAGTGCGGCCAGCATCGGCTCCAGGATGTCCAGCGCGGCCCGCGGCCGCAGCGCGCCGCGCTCGCGGAGCACGTCGCGCAGGGTGCAGCCGGAGACGTACTCCATGGCGAGGAAGACGAACGGGCCGTCCGTGCCCTGGTCGAAGACGCCGACCACGTTGGGGTGCGCGAGCCGGGCCACGGATTTGGCCTCGCGGATGAACCGCTCGACGAAGGCGCCGTCGGCGGCGAGGGCCGGGTGCATCACCTTGAGCGCGAGCACGCGGTCGAGGCGGGTGTCCACGGCCCGGTAGACCGTGGCCATCCCGCCGACCGCGATGCGGGCGTCGATGCGGTAGCGGCCGTCGAGCACGCGCCCGACGAGGGGGTCGTCCAGGGTCGTATCCACCCGGCGATTCTACGAGGGCCCCGTCGGCCCCGATCGCCGGTCCCGTTCTCTTGCAGCGCACCTGTGACGGTGCGGCCCCCTCAGAACGCCGGGCGCTCCGGGTCCAGGGCCGCGCGGCCCTCGACGGGGGAGGAGGCCGCGGCGAAGTGGCGGCGCGGGATCCGGCCGGCGCGACGGGCCAGGCGACCCGCCGTCACGGCGTCCCGCATGGCCGCCGCCATCAGCACCGGTACCTGCGCCCGGGTCACCGCCGAGGCCAGCATCACCGCGGCGCAGCCCAGCTCCATCGCGAGGGCCGCGTCGGACGCGGTCCCGGCCCCGGCGTCCAGGACCACCGGCACCCCGGCCCGCTCGACGATCAGCTCGAAGTTGTGCGGGTTGCGGATGCCCAGCCCCGACCCGATCGGCGAGCCGAGCGGCATGATCGCCGCGCAGCCCACGTCCTCCAGCTTGCGGGCGAGCACCGGGTCGTCGTTGGTGTACGGCAGGACCGTGAAGCCCTCGTCGACCAGGGTCTCGGCGGCGTCGAGCAGTTCGACGCCGTCGGGCAGCAGGGTCCGCTCGTCGGCGACGACCTCCAGCTTGATCCAGTCGGTGCCGAGCGCCTCGCGCGCGAGGCGCGCGGTCAGCACGGCCTCGCCCGCGGTGAAGCAGCCCGCGGTGTTGGGCAGGACGGCGATGCCGAGCCGGTTCAGCACGGACAGCACGGATCCCTGGACGGTGGGGTCCAGGCGCCGCATCGCGACGGTGGTGAGTTCGGTGCCGGAGGCGATCAGGGACCGTTCCAGGACGTCGAGGCTGGGCGCGCCGCCCGTACCCATGATCAGGCGGGACGAGAAGGTCCGGCCGCCCAGGACGAAGGGGTCGTCGGTCGTGGTGTCGGGGGTCGTGGTGTCGGGGGTCGTGGTCCGGTGGGCCATGGTTCAGCCTCCCTGGACCGCGGTGAGGACCTCGACGCGGTCGCCGTGGCCCACCGGGGTGGCGGGCCACTGGCCGCGCGGGACCACGGTCTCGTTGAGCGCGGCGGCGACCCCCTTGGGCGCGGCGGTCAGGGTGGCGACGACCGTGTCGAGGGTGGTGCCCGCGGGGAACGAGCGGGGCTCGCCGTTGACGGAGACGACCGGGGCGCCGGGGGTTCCGGGGGTGTCCGAGGTGCCGGAGACGGTCATGCGGGGGACTCCTCGCGTACGGCGGAGAAACGGCGCGGGCTGAAGGGGCGGGCCACCTCGGGCAGTTCCCCGGTGGTCAGTACGTCGGCCAGTACGTCGCCGGTGATCGGGGTGAGCAGCACGCCGTTGCGGTAGTGCCCGGTGGCCAGGTGCAGCCCCGGCAGCTCGGTCGGGCCGAGCAGCGGGGCGTTGTCGGGGGAGCAGGGGCGC
Organism: Streptomyces sp. NPDC051555; assembly: GCF_044454405.1. Classification (NCBI taxonomy): domain Bacteria; kingdom Bacillati; phylum Actinomycetota; class Actinomycetes; order Kitasatosporales; family Streptomycetaceae; genus Streptomyces; species Streptomyces sp. NPDC051555. The sequence goes on from NZ_JBITDP010000021.1 coordinate 118,748, forward strand.
AGGCCCGCGCGGGTCTCGGTGAGCGGCAGCTCGGTGATCCCGGGCACCAGCTCGTGCGCGTCGCGCAGCAGCTCGTACACCCCGCCCGCGGTGACGGTGGTGTCCCAGCCCAGCTCCTCGCTGGTGGCGCCGACGACGAGCTCGCCGTTCTCGCGCGGGACCAGGTAGACGTGGCTGCCGCGGACCACGGCCCGCACGGTCCGGGACAGGAAGGGCGCGTAGGAGGGCGGCACGGCGAGCCGCAGCACCTGCCCCTTGACCGGTCGTACGGGGGGCAGCGCCCGCGGCGGTACGCCGGCCAGCCTGCCGCTGAGGCTGCCCGCGGCCAGCACCACCTGGTCGGCGGCCAGCGCGGTGCCGTCGTCGAGCAGCGCCCCGGCGGCCCGGTCGGCGGTGACGGTGAGCCGGGTGGCGGCCGCCCGGTGGATGTCCACGCCGGCCCGCTCACAGGCGGCCAGCAGGCCGGCCGCGAGCCGCCGGGGGTCGACCTGGTGGTCGCCGTCCACGCGCAGCCCGCCGCGTACGCCCGGCGCCAGCATCGGCTCCAGGCGGCGGCACTCGCGGCCGGTCAGCCACTGCGCGTCCAGGCCGCAGCGGCGCTGGAGGGCGTGCAGCTCGCGCAGGTGGACCCGGTCGTCGGCGTCGAGGGCGACGGCGAGGGTGCCGCAGGCGCGGTAGCCGATGTCCAGGCCGCCGCTGGCGTCGGCGAGCTCCGCGGCGAAGGCCGGGTAGCGCTCGGCGGAGGCGAGGTTCAGGCCGAGCAGGGTCTCCTCGCCGTAGTGCAGCTCGGTGACGGCGGCGAGCATGCCGGCCGCGACCTGGGCGGCGCCGCCGCCGGGCGCCGGATCGGCCAGCGCGGTGCGCAGTCCGCGCCGGGCCGCCCGCCAGGCGGTGACCAGGCCGATGATGCCGCCTCCGATGACGAGGACATCACATCCCCGGCCGGAATCTCCGCCGGAATTTCCGTAAGAATGCATGGGCGTCCAGCCCCTCCCTTCGCCGGCATGACCCGGATCAGGTTCGTACGGTCGGAGGCCGTCCAGCCTCCCTCTCAGCCCGGTCCGCCGGGCTCCCGCGATAGGTACGGTGGCCAGACTAACCCCGCTGCGGGGGCCCGGTAAGGCTGCCTCCCTATTCCTGACGGACCGTCAGATGATTAGGCTGGGCGCCGTGAACGAGCAGACGCAGGAGCAGGCGCAGGAGCAGGCGCACGAGCGGACCGAGCAGACCCGGGAGCGGACGGACCCGACCCCGGCCACCGCGGTCCCACCCGCCGTGGTGATCGTCGGCGCCGGCATGGCCGGGGTGCAGACCGCGGTGGCCCTGCGGGAACAGGGCTTCACCGGCCCGGTGACCCTGCTGGGCGCCGAACCCCACCAGCCCTACGACCGGCCCCCGCTCTCCAAGGCCGTCCTCCTCGGCAAGGCCGAGGGCGCCGCCTTCGACGTGGACTTCGAGGGCCTCGACATCGACCTGCGGCTCGGCGTCGAGGTCGCCGCCCTGCGCGCCGCCGACCACGCGCTCGACACCACCGCGGGCCCCGTCCCCTACGGCGTCCTGGTCCTGGCCACCGGCGCCGAGCCGCTCACCCTGCCCGGCACCGAGGGGGTCCCCGGCGTCCACCTGCTGCGCACCCTCGACGACGCCGAACGGCTGCGGCCGGTGCTGGCCACCGCGCCCGAGGCCGTGGTGGTCGGCGCCGGCTGGATCGGCGCCGAGTTCGCGACCGCCGCCCGCGGGGCGGGCTGCTCCGTCACCGTGGTCGAGGCCGCCGACCGGGTCCTCGCCGGGGCCCTGCCCGCCGAGGTCGCCGCCCCCATGGCCGATTGGTACGCCCAGGCCGGGGCCCGCCTGATCACCGGGGCCAAGGTCGCCGGCATCGAAGCGGGCGCGGCCGGCGCCCCGGGCCGGGTGCTGCTCGCCGACGGCCGCGAGCTGCCCGCCGCCGCCGTGGTCGTCGGCATCGGCGCCCGCCCCGCCACCGGCTGGCTGGCGGGCACCGGGGTGGAGCGCGGGAGCGACGGCTCGATCACCGCCGACGCCCACCTGCGCACCTCCCTCCCCGACGTGTACGCCGTCGGGGACTGCGCCTCCTTCCCGTCCGCGCGCTACGGCGCCCGGCTCCTCGTCCACCACTGGGACAACGCCCTGCAGGGCCCGCGCACGGTCGCCGCCCACATCCTGGCGGAGCTCGCCGGGGAGACCGCCGCCGTCTACGACCCCGTCCCGTACTTCTGGTCCGAGCAGTTCGGCCGCTTCGTCCAGTACGCCGGGCACCACGCCGGGGCCGACGCCCTGCTGTGGCGCGGGGACCCGGCCGACGCCACCTGGTCGGTGTGCTGGCTACGGGCCGGGGTGCTGGTGGCGGTGCTCACCGTGGGCCGCCCGCGCGACCTGGCGCAGGGCCGCAAGCTGATCGAGTCCGGGGCGCGGGTGGATCCGGACAAGGTGGCGGACCCGTCGGTTCCGCTCAAATCCACGGTTCTGTAGCGCGCCGGAGGGCCGGGCGGACCCCCCCCCGCCCCGCCCGACTACCGACTGTCAGCCCCGGATGGCAGGCTTGTCCTCGTGACCGAGATTGACGCAAAGATCGAAACCCTCGTCCCCGCCTGGCTCTACCTCCCCGACATCGCGGAGATGCTGGGCGTCGAGGTGACCAAAGTCCGACAGATGGTGAAGGAAGGCCAGCTCATCGCGGTGCGCCGCGGCGAGAACCGTTCCCTCCAGGTGCCGGCCGCCTTCATCGACGGCGACAAGGTCGTCAAGGGCCTCGTCGGCCTGCTGACCGTGCTGCGCGACGACCGCTTCTCCGAGGACGAGATCCTGGAGTGGCTGTTCACCGCCGACCCCACCCTGCCCGGCACCCCCGTGCAGGCCCTGAGTGAGAATCGGGGCACGGAGGTGAAGCGCCGCGCTCAGGCGCTCGCCCTCTGACCTGATCCGCTCCACGTGGCGTGCGGGCCCGCCCACGGCCCGTACGCCACGACCACCACGGGGGTTTTCCCATGCAGCAGCTGTCCGATGCCCGGCTCTACCTGTGCACGGACGCCCGCAAGCGGCAGGGTGACCTCCCCGAGTTCCTCGACGCCGTCCTCGCGGGCGGGGTCGACATCGTCCAGCTGCGCGACAAGGGCATGGAAGCGGGCGAGGAGCTGGAGCACCTCCAGATCTTCGCCGAGGCCGCCCGGCGGCACGGCAAGCTCCTCGCCGTCAACGACCGCGCCGACGTGGCCCACGCCATCGGCTCCGACGTCCTGCACCTGGGCCAGGGCGACATCCCCGTCCCCGCCGCCCGCGCGATCCTCGGCGCCGGCGTGCTGATCGGCCGCTCCTGCCACGCCGAGTCCGAGGTGGACGCGGCCGTCGCCGAGCCCGGGGTCGACTACTTCTGCACCGGTCCCTGCTGGCCCACCCCGACCAAGCCCGGCCGCTTCGCGCCGGGGCTCGACCTGGTGCGCCACACCGCCTCCCTCGCCCAGGACCGCCCCTGGTTCGCCATCGGCGGGATCGACGCCACCAACCTCGACGAGGTGCTGGACGCGGGCGCCGACCGCGTCGTGGTGGTCCGCGCGATCACCGAGGCCGACGACCCGGGCGCGGCCGCCGCGGCCCTCGCCGAGCGGGTCCGCGCGCGCCTGAGCTGACGTACTGCCCGCCGCCGCCCCGCCATTTCGCCCCGACATCTGTCCAAAATCGTGTCCAATCGGTGGACGCCGCTTCGGTCGCCGCGGGACCGCGTCTAACCTGCGCTTATGGCCCTAGGTACCGCTTCCACCCGCCCGGACCGCGCTCGCACCGTCCGCGACATCCTCGCGTCCGGGGGCCCGTCGTACTCCTTCGAGTTCTACGCGCCCAGGACCGAGCGGGGTGAGCACAGCCTCTGGAACGCCCTGCGCCGGATCGAGGCCGTCGCGCCGAGTTTCGTCTCCGTGACCTACGGGGCCGGCGGGTCCACCCGCGGCGGCACGGTCAAGGCGACCGAGCGGATCGCCGCCGACACCACCCTCACCCCGGTCGCGCACCTCACGGCCGTCGACCACTCGGTCGCCGAGCTGCGCAACGTCCTGGGGCAGTACGCCGACGCCGGGATCCGCAACATGCTCGCGCTGCGCGGAGACCCGCCCGGCGACCCGCTGGGCGAGTGGATCGAGCACCCCGAGGGCGTGCTCTACGCCGCGGACCTGGTCCGGCTGATCAAGGAGTCCGGCGATTTCTGCGTCGGCGTCGCGGCCTTCCCCGAGATGCACCCGCGTTCCCCGGACTGGGACACGGACATCCGGCACTTCGTGGACAAGTGCCGTGCGGGCGCCGACTATGCGATCACACAGATGTTCTTCGATCCGGAGAACTACCTGCGGCTGCGCGACCGGGTCGAGAAGGCGGGTTGCGAGACCCCGATCATCCCTGAAGTCATGCCTGTTGTGAATGTGAAGACCTTGGACCGGCTGCCGGAACTGAGCAACGCAGTCTTCCCCGCGGAGTTGAAAGAGCGCATGCTCGCCGTCAAGGACGATCGCGCCGCTGTACGCTCCATGGGCATCGAGTTCGCCACGGAGTTCTGCGCGCGGCTGCTGTCCGAGGGTGTCCCGGGACTGCACTTCATCACGCACAACTCCACGGCGACGCTGGAGATCTACGAGAACCTGGGCCTGCATCAGCGGGCCTGAACGGCCGTACCCGTGGGCGGCCTACCCGAGAGGGGCCATGCATGGGAATGACGGTCCTCTACATCGCGTTCGGCTTCGTCGCGCTGTGGCTGCTTGCTGAGGTACTGCTCCAGTACAAGGCCAGGTTGCGCTGGAGGCTGCTCGCCTTCACCGGCTTCGTGGGCGTCGTCGGCGGCGTCGTGTTGCCGTCGGTGCTGGTCATCGCGGCCGGCGCGACCGCCTTCGCGGCCGGCCAGACCCTGGTGACGCTCTCCTTCCGCAAGGGCTTCGTGGCCGGTTGGGCACTGCGCCGGGGCGGCGTGCCCGTCAAGGCCGCCAGCAAGCGGCGGCGCGGGGCGGGCGGCGCGGACGGCGAGCCGGCGCTGCGGGTGAGCTCCCTGGAGTACGGGGCGCAGGGCGCGGCCGCCGGGCAGGGCGCGGACGGCTCCGCAGACCCGGCTCCCGCGGGCCCGGTCGCGGACGAGGTGGGGACGTACGGCGCCGGGGAGGCCCAGCCGACCCAGGCCTTCGCCTCCCCCTTCGCGACGGCGGAGCAGGACGCACACCAGTACGCGGCCTACTACGACCCCCAGTTCCCGCAGTCGCAGCCACAGCCACAGCCCCAGCCGCAGTCCCAGGGCGACGGGTACGACTACCACACCGGCTATCAGGTGGCGGGGGAGCAGCAGGTGTACGCCGCCTACTCCGACCCGTACATCGGCACGGGCGGGAGCGCCCAGCCCGCGGGGTACGGGGACTACGCGCCGTACATCGACCCGTACGCGGCCCAGCACCAGGCGGCGCAGCAGCAGTACTCCATGGACACCCCGCCCGGCGGCGTATGGGTGCCGCAGCAGCGCTACACGGAGCAGGACGCCCAGCAGCAGCAGCAACAACAGCAGCCGCAGCAGGGCGACCCGGCGGACCCGCAGCAGCCCTACCCCTACCCGTACCCGCAGCAGGGCGCGGGCGGCTACGAGCCGTACCGCTACTGACGCGGTACAAGCGGTACAAGCGGTACAAGCGGTACAAGCGGTACAAGCGGTACTAGCGGGAGCCGCGGAAGTCGGCGCCCTCCACGATCAGGCCCGCCACCAGGGCCCCCGTCATCCCGGCGTGCGCCAGTCCGCCACCGGGGTGGGCCCAGCCACCCGCCAGGTATAGGCCCGGCAGGGCGGTGGCGTTCGCGGGGTAGAGCATCCGGCCGGCCGCGCCCGCGAGGGCGGGCGGCGGCACCGCGCCGTCCACCGCGCCCGTGTCCCGGGCGACGTCCGCCGGGGTGCGGCCCTCCTGCCACAGCAGCCGTTCCCGCAGCCCCGGAACCGCCCGCGCGGCCGCCGCCAGCAGTTCCCCCTCCGGGATCCCGGCGGCGGAACAGGCGACGCTCACGGTGACCGCCTCGTGGTCCGCGTCGGGTCGGGTGGCCGGGTCGTCGGGGCGCAGCACCGTGACGGGCCGGGCGTCCGCGGAGTGCACCACGGTGCGGTGGACGGCGTCGGCGGGCCGGGGGCCGCGCAGCGCGAGGAAGAGGGTGCTCCGGCTGAGGGCCTCGGTGCGCGGGGGCACGGCGTCCGCGGGCCAGGGCAGGGCGCCCGGCAGCAGCGGGGCGAGGAGCCGGCGGGGGTCGACCGCGCAGACCACCGTGTCGGCCGGGGCCCGGGTCCCGTCGGCCAGCAGCACCCCGGCCGCCCGGCCGTCCTGCTCCAGTACCTCCCGGACCGGGGCATCGAAGCAGAAGTCGACCTTCCGCTCGCGGCAGCGCTCGTACACGGCGGTGGCCAGCTCGCGCAGTCCGCCGCGGACGTACCAGCTGCCGAAGGTCTGCTCCATGTACGGGAGCGCCACGGCGGCGGCGGGGGCGGTGCGCGGGTCGATCCCGTGCCCGAGGACCATGGCCTCCAGCAGGGCGGCCAGCGGCCCGCCCAGCTCCCGTCCGGCCATCTCGGCCAGGGTCGGCGGTCGGCGGCGCAGCAGCCCGCTGCCGCGCAGCGCCGGGTAGGGGTCGCGGCCCAGCACCTGCCAGTCGGGCCACAGGGGCTCTTCCAGCAGCGGCCGGCGGGTGGCGTCCCAGGCGTCGCGGGCCCGCCCGAGGACCCCGCTCCAGCGGTCGCCCGAGCCCGCGCCGAAGGTCGCGTCGAGGACGGCGGCCACGCCGCCGCGCGAGGCGCCCGGCAGGGTGAGCGCGGTCCCGTCGGCCAGCAGGTGGCGGGCGGCCGGATCCACCTGGGTCAGCTCGACGCACTCCTCCAGCGGGCGCTTGCCCGTCTTGACGAAGAGGTCGCGGTAGACGGCCGGCAGGTGCAGCAGCCCCGGTCCGGTGTCGAAGGAGAAACCGGCGCGCTCGAAGCGCCCCAGCGCCCCGCCGTAGGTCGCCGAGCGCTCGTACACCGTCACCCGGTGGCCTGCCACGGCCAGCCGGGCGGCCGTCGCCATCGCGCCCATCCCGGCGCCGATCACCGCAATTCGTGCCATGCGCCCGACCCTACCGAGTCACCCCGGCGGCCCCGTCGGCGCCTGTGCCAGCCGCTTCTCCTCGCGGCGCTGGGCCCGGCGGCGCAGGAAGCGACGGATCCGGGACCACAGGTAGAGCAGCAGCACGAGGCCGATCAGCAGCAGCACCCCCGCGATGACGGCGGCGGCCTGCGGATTGAACATGGCGAAGGTGACGATCCCGCCGACCCCGAGGTCCTCGGCCGTGCTCATCGCGATGTTGGTGAAGGGCTCGGGCGAGGTGTTGATCGCCATGCGCGTGCCGGCCTTGACGAAATGGCTGGCCAGCGCCGTGGAACCGCCGACGGCCCCGGCGGCGATGTCGGAGAGCGAACCGCTCTGCCCGGCGAGCAGCGCCCCGACGACGGCCCCGGAGACGGGCCGGATGACGGTGTGCACGGTGTCCCAGAGCGAGTCCACGTACGGGATCTTGTCGGCGACGGACTCGCAGAGGAACAGGATCCCCGCGATCACGAGGACGTCGGTGCGCTGGAGCGATGCGGGCACCTCGTCGGTGAGCCCGGTCGCGCCGAAGATGCCGAGCAGCAGGACCACGGCGTAGGCGTTGATCCCGCTGGCCCAGCCGCTGGTGAAGACCAGGGGGAGGACACTCACCCGGTCATCATGCAGCACGCCGCCCGGTCGGGCGGGGAAACCCGCAGACGAGTGAGGGGACGTGCGCCGGCCGGCGTACGTCCCCTCACCCCAGGTCTTGCGGGACCTACCGGTCCTGCTGGCCCTGCTCGTCGCGGCGGCGCTGCCAGCGCTGCTCGATCCGGTTCATCATCGTCCGGCGCTGCCGGTTCTGGCCGTGGCCGCGGTCACCGGCGCTGCCGGTCACGGGCTGCTCGCCAGGTTTGGGTGCTTTGCGCCATCCGGTGACCGCGAGAACCGCACAGCCCAGCATGACGAGAAATCCCACCACACTGACCCAGATCAGGTTCTGCGCGACCATTCCGGTCATGAGGAGCGCGATACCCACCAGAAAGCCTGCGACTGCCTGGTAGACCCGTCGCCGGGTGTACGTACGCAGCCCGCTTCCCTCAAGCGCTGTCGCGAACTTGGGATCTTCGGCGTACAGCGCTCGCTCCATCTGCTCGAGCATTCGCTGCTCGTGCTCCGAGAGCGGCACGGGAGTCCTCCTCATCCGTCGGTCGCGCGGGGTAGCGACCGGGGGTCCCCTCCAGGATAGGCAGGGAATCGCCCCCGTGAAACCCGCCCCTCTACGCCATTTCGCCAAACCGTACCGTCGTAAGGCCGGTCGTTGAGGCGCTTATTCCCCAACGGTCCGTCCACCATGCCCGCCGGTGTCCCCCGATCATACGGGGCCGACCGGCTGAACGGGGTGTTCCGGGCGCTACTCCGTATCCGACAGCGCCGCAGATCAGGCCCGCTTCTCGCCCAGGACGTGCAGCTGCGTGGCGACCGCGTGGAAGGCGGGCAGCTCGGCCGCCGCTTCCTCCAGGCGCAGCAGTGCCTCGACCGCTCCCGGCTCGGTGTCCACCAGGACTCCGGGGACGAGGTCGGCGAAGATCCGCACCCCGTGCACGGAGCCGACTTCGAGGCCGGCTCCACCGACCAGCTCGCTGAGCTGTTCGGCGGTGAAGCGGCGCGGCACCGGGTCACCGGAGCCCCAGCGGCCCGCCGGGTCGGTCAGGGCCGTGCGGGCCTCGGTGAAGTGCCCCGCCAGTGCGCGGGCCAGGACGGCCCCGCCCACGCCGGCGCCGAGCAGGCTGAGGACGCCGCCGGGGCGCAGCGCGGCGACCGCGTTGGCCACGCCCTCGGCCGGGTCGTCGACGTACTCCAGCACGCCGTGGCACAGCACCACGTCGTAGGCGTCGCGGTCGACCACGTCGAGCAGGCCCTGGGCGTCGCCCTGGACCCCGCGCACCAGGTCGGCGACCCCGGCCTCGCCGACCCGGCGCTCCAGCCCGAACAGGGCGTTGGGGCTGGGGTCGACCACGGTCACGCGGTGGCCGAGCCGGGCCACCGGGACGGCGAACTTGCCGGTGCCGCCGCCGGTGTCCAGTACGTCCAGCACGTCCCGTCCGGTCGCCTTGACCCGGCGCTCCAGGGCGTCCTTGAGGACCTCCCACACCACGGCGGTGCGAAGGGAGGCGCGGGGGCGGGAAGTGTCCGACACGGCTGATGGCTCCTCGGCGCGGAAAGGGTGAGCGGTCAGTGACCCACCCTATTGCCTTCGCCGCGCGTTGCCCTCGTCGGTCGGCCGGGTCATCCCAGCTCGGGGCGGTCCGGCCGGGGTGTCGGGAGCAGCGGTTGCAGTCCCAGCATCCGGTCCACCAGGCGCAGGAACATCGCGGTGGCACGCACCAGGTCGTCCGCGTCGCGGTTGCTCGCGGCATCCGCTATGCCCGCCTCGGCCCGGGCCCGGCGGGCGGCGCCCGAGGCGAAGAGGGCGCTCCACTCGGTCAGTTCCGGAGCGACCTGGGGGAGCACCTCCCAGGCGCTGCGTATCCGGGGTCGACGGCGCGGGTGCACGGGCTCGGGCCGCCCGCGCGCGGCCAGCACGGCCGCGGCGGCGCGCAGGGCGGCCAGGTGGGCGGTGGCGTACCGCTCGTTGGCGGCGGGCAGCAGGGCCGCCTCCGCGAGTCCGCGCCGGGCCTTGTCGAGCAGCTCGGCGGCGGCCGGAGGGGCGGTCGATGTGCGCAGGACGGGGTGGACAGGGGACGGGGACGGTGTGGCCATGACGAACCTCCTGTCGTTGCGTGGTGCGTGCTTCTGCTCCCCATCGTGAGGGCACCCACTGACAATCGCCCTGACCAGCAGCTTTCCTGGCAAGCGCGGCATAACACCCCCCGGGCGTGCGGGGGATGGGCGGATGCTGCTAGTTTTTGAACTGACCAGTCAGTTCAAAAAAAGGGGGAGGGTGTGGACAGCCCGCACGGAGCGGCCGTCAAGGCCGAGGACTTCGGACTCAAGGGGCCGCGCGGTTGGGTCTTCCGAGGCGTGTCGCTGAACGCCCCGGCCGGCTCGCTGATCGCCGTCGAGGGGCCCTCCGGCAGCGGCCGGACCTGCCTGCTCCTCGCGCTGACCGGCCGGATGAAGCCCACCGAGGGATCCGCCGAGATCGCCCGCCACCGGCTGCCGAAGAAGATGGCCGCGGTCCGCCGCATCACCGCCCTCGGCCCGGTGCCCGGCGTCACCGACCTCGACCCCGCGCTCACCGTGGCCGAGCAGCTGCGCGAGGGCGCGCTGCTCCAGCGCCGCTACGACGGCCCGGTCCGCGCCCTGCTGCGCTCCCGCGCCGAGCGCGCCTCGGGCACCCGGGCCCGGATCGACGCCGCGCTGGCCGCCGTCGGACTCCGCCTGGACACCCTGCCCAAGGGTCCGCGCACTTCGGTCCGCGACCTGGAGCGGCTGGAGGCGCTGCGCCTCTCGGTGGCCGTCGCCCTGCTCGGCGGTCCCCGACTGCTGGCCGTCGACGACACCGACCTCAAGCTCTCCGACGCCGAGCGCGCCGAGGCCTGGACGCTGCTGCGGCACATCGCCGACTCCGGCACCACGGTCATCGCGGTGTGCAGCGAGGCGCCCGCCGACGCGGTGGTCCTGCGCACGGGCACCAAGAGCGCCGCCGCGAGGAAGAACGCCGCGGTGGAGAGCCCCGCGGCGGAGAACGACGCAGTGGAGAGCGCCGCGGCGAAGAACGACGACGACGCGAAGAACGACGACGACACGAAGGGGACGGACGATGCGCTCGCCTAGGCTCGCCGCGCTTGAGCTGAAGCGGTTCGGTCGGGGGAAGCTGCCCGCCGCCGCGCTCGTGGCCCTGCTCCTGCTCCCGCTGCTCTACGGCGCCCTGTACCTCTGCTCGTTCTGGGACCCGTACAGCCGCCTCGACAAGATCCCGGTCGCGCTCGTCAACGCCGACAAGGGCGCCGACGCCGCCGGTAAGCACATCGACGCGGGCGCCGAGATCACCAAGAAGCTGCGCGAGAGCAAGACCTTCCAGTGGCACGAGGTCGACTCCGACGAGGCGGCCAAGGGCCTGGAGAAGGGGAAGTACTACCTCTCCCTCACCATGCCCGCCGACTTCAGCAAGAAGATCGCCTCCAGCTCCGGCGAGGACCCCACCACCAGCGCCCTCCAGGTCCGCACCAACGACGCGAACAACTACATCGTCGGTTCGATCTCGCGCACCGTCTTCGCCGAGGTCCGCTCCGCCGCGTCCACCAACGCCTCCCGCGGGTTCCTCGACAAGATCTTCGTCTCCTTCTCCGACCTGCACGACAAGACGGCCGAGGCCGCCGACGGCGCCGCCAAGCTCAAGGACGGCGCGGGCAAGGCCAAGCAGGGCGCCGAGGACCTCGCCAACGGTCTCGACACCGCCAAGGAGAAGACCGGCGAGCTGGTGGGCGGGATCAAGAAGCTCGACACCGCCGCCGGACAGCTGGAGACCGGCACGAAGGACATCGCCTCCGGCACCCAGGCCCTCGCCGACAAGGTGCACGGCGCCGCCGACAAGGCGCGCCCGCTGATCAAGGACCCCAAGCAGCTGTCGGACACCGCCGAACTGGTCGCCGACACCGCGCACACGGTCAACAACCACCTGGACGCCTTCGCCAAGAAGGCGCCGGACGCCGCCCGCATCAGCCAGCGGGTCTCCACCGGCGCGGCCTCGGTCTACACCGACGTGTGCACCAAGGCGACCGGCCCGCAGCCGGCCTCCTGCCCGCAGCTCAAGAAGCTCAAGGACGACGCGGCCGAGGCGGCCGAGCTGAGCTCCGACGTCAACACCCTGGTCAAGGACGCGAACGGCGACCTCGGCAAGCTCAAGGGCCAGTTGACCACCCTGGAGAAGCAGGCCCGCGACCTGGCCGCGAAGGCCCCGGCGCTCTCCTCCGACCTCGACGCGGCCGTCGCCAAGGTCGACGCCCTCAACACCGGGGCCCACAAGGTCGCCACCGGCACGGCCCAGCTGCACACGGGCCTCGGCACCGCCGCCACCGGCTCCTCCGGCCTGGAGAGCGGCGTCGGCAAGCTCGGTGAGGGCGCGCACAGCCTCGACGGCGGCATGTTCAAGCTCGTCGACGGCACGGGCGACCTCGCCACCGGCCTCAGCGACGGGGTGAGCAAGATCCCCGACTACGACCAGCCGCAGCGCGACGCCCGCACCGAGGTCATGGCCGACCCGGTCAAGCTCGCCAACCAGTCCCTGCACAAGGCGCCCAACTACGGCACCGGCTTCGCCCCGTACTTCATCCCGCTCTCCCTCTGGGTCGGCGCGATGGTCGCGTACATGCTGATCGCCCCGCTCAACAAGCGGGCCCTGGCCGCGGGCGCCTCGCCCTGGCGGATCGCCTTCGCGGGCTGGCTGCCGGTGGCCGGGATCGGTGTCCTGCAGGTGGGCGCGCTGATGTCCGTACTGCACTGGGGCCTCGGCCTGGAGATGGCCCGACCGGCCCTCACCCTCGGCTTCCTCGCCGTGGTGACCGCCTGCTTCGCGGCGATCGTGCAGTGGCTGAACGCCAAGTTCGGGGCGGCCGGGCGGATCCTCGTCCTCGTCGTACTGATGCTCCAGCTGACCTCGGCGGGCGGCACCTACCCCGTCCAGACCAGCCCCGGCTTCTTCGGCGCGATCCACCCCTACCTGCCGATGTCCTACGTCGTCGAGGGCCTGCGGCGCCTGATCACCGGCGGTGACCTCGCTCCGGTGTGGACGGGATTCGCGGTCCTGGCCGCCTTCACCGCCGGAGCCCTCGCCCTCACCGCGCTCGCCGCCCGCGGCAAGCAGGTGTGGACGATGGACCGGCTCCACCCCGACCTGAGCCTTTAGGGAGCCGGAGACCTGTGAGAATCAGCGCCATGGACAGCAGCAGCACCGGTACTGGCACCGGTCGACGCCAGGCCACACGGCAGAAGCTCTACGAAGCGGCCGTCACCCTCATCGCCGAACAGGGCTTCTCCGCGACCACGGTCGACGAGATCGCCGAGCGGGCCGGGGTCGCGAAGGGCACCGTCTACTACAACTTCGCGAGCAAGACCGACCTCTTCGAGGAGCTCCTCAAGCACGGGGTGGGGCTGCTGACCGTCTCCCTGCGGACCGCCGCCGAGGAGACCGAGGCGCGCGGCGGCACCCGGGTCGAGGCGCTCGACCAGATGATCCGGGCCGGCCTCGTCTTCATCGACCGCTACCCGGCCTTCACCCAGCTGTACGTCGCCGAACTCTGGCGGACCAACCGCGCCTGGCAGTCCACCCTCATGGTGGTCCGCCGGGAGGCGGTGGCCGTGGTCGAGACCGTGCTGCGGGAAGGGGTCGAGCGGGGGGAGCTGAGCGCCGAGATCGACGTGCCGCTGACGGCGGCGGCGCTCGTCGGGATGGTGCTGGTGGCCGCGCTGGACTGGCAGTCCTTCCAGAGCGAACGGTCGATCGACGACGTGCACTCGGCGCTGTCGCTGCTGCTGCGGGGGCGGGTCAGCGGGAGCCGGTGACCCGGTCGGCGGTGTCCGCCGTGCCGGGTGGTCGCATAGAACTGAGTATCCGTACCTAGGCGTGGAAATGAGTACGCGCACGGATGGGCCCCCACCTGCGGTGACCGCAGAATGGTGGCGACGGACGGGCCTCGGCCCGCACCGCGGACACGGGGCCGCGGAGCGGGTCGGGATGCCCGTCGCCGGGTGCGGGGCGGGGGGCTCAGCAGTCGGAACGGGACGCCGGTGCGTTCCGCGTTTGCCTGCCGGGGGCGTGGGCCCGTGCGTGTGCCTCCGGCGGGGGTCCTCAATCGCCGGACGGGCTGGTCTTGGCCGGGTCGGCCTCCTTGGCCTGCGGGCCGGCGCCCGCGTGGCTGTGCCTCCGGCGGGTCCTCAAACGCCGGACGGGCTGAATTCAGCCCGCCCGGCGTTTGAGGGCACCTCGCCGGAGGCGTCCGCCGGGGCGGGGTGGGAATTCAGCCCGCCCGGCGTTTGAGGGCGCCCCGCCGGAGGCGTCCGCCGGGGCGGGGTGGGAATTCAGCCTGCCCGGCGATTGAGGGCACCCCGGCGGAGGGGGCTCCGGCGGTCAGGTGCGGCGGGGGCGTAGGCGTTGGGTCAGGGTGGTGGCGCGCTGGGTCAGGGTGGACCAGCGGGCCGAGGTCGCCCAGACCACGCGGGCCGCCGAGCGGGGGGCCAGCAGGGCCCGTAGCCGGGCGGGCCGGGAGAGCGCGGCCAGCAGGGCCCGGCGGACCGCCAGGACGTCCGAGGCCGGCCCGGCCCCCGCGGGGGCCACCGCGTCCGGGCGCGCGTACAGCTCCCGCTCCACCGCACCCGCGACCCGCCGCACGGCCTCGGCGGCATCCGCCTCCAGCCGTCCGCCCGCCACGATCCGGGCCGCCGCGGCCCGTGGGGAGAGCGCCTCGTCGGGGGCGATGCCGACGTCCCACGCCGCGTCCCCGAGCTCCCGCCACGCTTCCAGCGGATCCCCGGAGCGCAGCCGCCGCCCCCGTACCCGGCCCCGCCACAGCAGCGGCACCAGGGGAACGGCCAGCAGCAGGACGGCCAGGGCCGACCAGGCGAGTACCGCACCGACCGGGACGCCGCCACCGCCGCCGCCCGCGCCCGCGCTCGCCGCCGCGTTCCCGCAGTCGCCGAGCTGCTTCTGCTTCGGCGTGCAGTCCTCGGACTGCGAGGGAGCGGGCGTCGGGGCGGAGGCGGACGCCGAGGGCAGCGCCGCCGAGGCGGACGGCTGCGAGACGGGGGTCTCCGGCCGGGTGTACGCGGGCGCCGTGCCCCGCTGCGGGGTCGGCTCGAAGCGGGTCCAGCCCACGCCCTCGAAGTACAGCTCGGGCCAGGCGTGCGCGTCCCGCATCGTCACGACCACGCTGCCGTCGCCCTGCTTGGTGCCGGGCGCGAAGCCGACGGCGACCCGGGCCGGGATCCCGAGGGAGCGGGCCATCGTCGCCATCGAGAAGGAGAAGTGGATGCAGAAGCCGCGCTTGTCCACGAGGAACTTCGAGATGGCCTGCGAACCGCTGCCCGAGGCGACCTTGGTGTCGTAGGTGAACCCGCCGTTGACGGCGAAGTAGTCCTGGAGCTTCACGGCCTTCGCGTAGTCGCCGCGCGCGCCCTGGGTGACCTTGCGGGCCGTCTCGGAGACCACCGACGGCAGGTTGTCCGGCAGCCGCGTGTTCTCGCCGAGGACCTCGGGCGCGGCGGGCGGGGCTGCCGCGAGCTGCTCGGCCGTCGGCCGCAGCTCGACGCTGCGCACGGTGTACTGCGCGCCCTGGGCGTTCTGGTACTTGTCCTTGCCCAGCTGCTCGCCGACCAGGGTCCGTCCGACCGGTTCGAAGCGCCAGCGGCCGCGGACGTCCACGGCGGTCGCCGGGTAGGGCATCGGCAGGTAGCGCTGGGCGTAGGTGCCCGACGCCGAGATGCTGGTGCGGATCTCGGCGGAGCCGGCCAGGAGGTCCCGGGCCAGCCCCGGCGGGTTCGGCAGCTGCGACGGGAGGTCGCTCAGCGGGCGCGCGGAGGACTCCCACTTGACGCCGTCGAACTGGTCGAGGGAGAGGATCCGCAGGTACTGGTCGGAGAGCTGCTTGCCGTCCGTGCGGTACTTCAGCACCTCGCGGTTGTCCTGCGTGTTGAGGCTGTCCTGGAGGGCCACCAGCGGGTTGACCGCCTGCCCGACCCCGGTGCCCACGCCCCCGCCGCCCCCGCCGCCCCGCGCGTCCAGCAGTCCGCTGCTGAGCGCGGGCAGGGCCGCCGGGACCGCGAGCGCGAGCCCGAGGGCGACCGCGCCGATCCGTCGCCCGGTCCGTACGGGGGCGAGCGGGCGGTTCCCGGCGCCCAGGCCGGTCTGTGACGGGCGCCCGCCCGGGGCGGCGCCGCCGAAGACCCGGCCCCACTGGGCCAGCCGGTCCCGGCTCTCGGCCAGCAGCATCAGCAGGTAGCCGCAGCCGGCCAGCACGAACCACAGCCAGGACGCGCCGCCGCCACCGCTCAGCCCGGCGGCCACCGAGTACAGCGCGAGCAGCGGCAGCCCGGCCGCCGCGGCGGCCCGTACGGTCACCGCCAGCATGTCCACGAACAGCCCGATCACCAGCACGCCGGTGATCAGCAGCAGTCGGATGCCGTCGGTCAGCGGTGCGGGCATCGCGAACTCGCCGACGTCCCGCACCCCCTGCCCGTACAGCCCGCCGAAGTCCGTCACCAGGTACGCCAGCGGGCCCGAGCCGGTGGAGGCCCCCCGTCCGGCGAAGAGCAGCATGAGCAGCAGCAGTGACACCAGCAGCTGCGCGGCCACCGTCAGCGGGCGCGCCAGGGGCACCCGCCGGGCCGCCGCGCCCACCCCGCTCTGCACGGCGGCCAGCGCCGCGGCCTGGAAGATCCAGGTCGCCGGATGCACCAGCGGCAGCAGGGCGCCCGAGGTGAGCAGGGTCGCCAACAGCGCGAACAGGGTCAGTCTCGCCCGGCCGCTCATGGCCTGCCTCCGGAAGTGTTCGCGTCGTGGCCCTGGCCGGTGGCCGCCTGCCGCCACAGGTCGGCGAAGGCCGTCCCGGGGGGTACGGCGACCGCGGTCCAGCCCGCGTCGCGCAGTTGTCGCAGTCGTTCGGCCAGGGGGGAGGGCGGCCCGGCGGCGGCCGCCGCGGGGTCGGCCCAGGCGTCGGTGTCCACCACGAAGGCGATCGCGCCGCCGGAGCGGCCGCGCATCTTCGCCGCCATCGCGGTCTGTACGTCGTCCAGCTCGCCCAGGAAGGCGACGAGCAGGCCGTCCTGGCCGCCGCGCACCGCGTCGTGGGCGCGCGAGAGCCCGGCGCCGTCGGAGTGCCCGACGATCGCCAGGGTGTCCATCATCAGCCCGGCCGCCGTGGCGGACTCGTGGCCGCCGGAGGAGAAGCCGCCGGCGCCCTCGCTGGGCACCGCGTTCCCGGTGTCGGTCAGGAGTCGGACGGAGAAGCCCCGCTCCAGCAGGTGGACCAGGGTGGAGGCGGCGCCGGAGACGGCCCATTCGAAGGCCGAGTCGGGGCCCGCGCCCTCGTAGGCCAGGCGCCGGGTGTCCAGGAGCACGGTGGCCCGGCTGCGCTGCGGCTGCTCTTCGCGGCGCACCATCAGCTCGCCGTAGCGGGCGGTGGAGCGCCAGTGGACGCGGCGCAGGTCGTCGCCGTGCCGGTAGCCGCGCGGGATCACGTCGTCGTCCCCGGCGAGCGCGAGCGCGCGCAGGCTGCCGTCGCCGTAGCCGGAGGACTCCCCGGCCAGGCGCACGGGCGGCAGCGGCTCGGTGCGCGGGATCACGGTGAGGGTGTCGAAGGTGCTGAACGAGCGGGTCAGCTCGACCAGCCCGAAGGGGTCGGCGAGGCGCAGCTGGAGCGGGCCGAGCGGATAGCGCCCGCGCAGGTCGGAGCGGACCCGGTAGGACACCTCGCGGCGGCCGCCCGGCTCGACCCGGTCCAGCACGAAGCGGGGCCGGGGCCCGAGCACGTACGGCACCCGGTCCTGGAGCATCAGCAGGCCGGTGGGCAGGCGGGAGACGTTGTCCATCCGGAGCTGCACCCGGGCCTCGGCGCCCGCGGGTACCCGCACCGGGGTCAGCCGGCGGCTGCCGGAGACCCGGTAGCGGGTGCGGTGCAGGGCGAGGACGCAGATCAGCGGCAGGACGGCGAGGAGCAGCCCGACGCGCAGCAGCTCGGACTGGCCCAGGACGTAGGCGCATATGGCGGCGGCGACGCCCGCGGCCAGGAAGGACCGGCCGCGCGTGGTGAGGCCGGAGAACGCCGCGAGCACTCCGGCGCCCTCGCCGCCGGCACCGCCAGGGGTACCGGCGCCCATCAGAAGCCCCGGACGCCCGCGCCGGGCGGCTGCTCGCCGCGTGCGCCGGCGGCCGGGACCGGGGTGCGCTGGATGATCTCGGCGATCACCTGTTCCGAGGTGCGGCGGCTGAGCTGGGCCTGCGCGGTGGGCAGCAGGCGGTGCGCGAGCACCGGGGCGGCCAGGGCCTGGACGTCGTCGGGCAGCACGTAGTCGCGGCCGGTCAGGGCGGCGGAGGCCTTGACCGCGCGGAGCAGGTGCAGGGTGGCCCGGGGCGAGGCGCCCAGGCGCAGCTCGGGGTGGCTGCGGGTCGCGGAGACGAGGTCCACGATGTAGCGCCGGACGGGCGCGGCGACGTACACCTCGCGGACGGCCTCGATCAGCTTGAGGATGTCGTGGGCGTGGGCGACGGCGGTGAGGTCGTCGAGCGGGGAGAGCCCGCCGTGCACGTCGAG
Organism: Streptomyces sp. NPDC051555; assembly: GCF_044454405.1. Taxonomy (NCBI): domain Bacteria; kingdom Bacillati; phylum Actinomycetota; class Actinomycetes; order Kitasatosporales; family Streptomycetaceae; genus Streptomyces; species Streptomyces sp. NPDC051555. Next base: position 137,076 of record NZ_JBITDP010000021.1, read on the forward strand.
CATCTCCAGCTCGGCCTCGGGGCTGGGGTAGCCGACGGAGACGCGGGCCATGAAGCGGTCGCGCTGGGCCTCGGGGAGGGGGTAGGTGCCCTCCATCTCCACCGGGTTCTGGGTGGCGACGACCATGAACGGCGCGGGCAGCCGGTAGGTCTGCCCGTCGCTGGTGACCTGGCGCTCCTCCATGGATTCCAGCAGTGCCGACTGGGTCTTGGGCGAGGCCCGGTTGATCTCGTCGCCGATCACGATCTGGGCGAAGATCGCGCCGGGCTTGAACTCGAACTCGTGGCGCTGCTGGTCGTAGATGCTCACGCCGGTGATGTCGGAGGGCAGCAGGTCCGGAGTGAACTGGATCCGCTGCACCGAGCAGTCGATCGACTTGGCCAGCGTCTTGGCCAGCATGGTCTTGCCGACGCCGGGCACGTCCTCGATGAGGAGGTGCCCTTCGGCGAGCAGGACCGTCAGCGCGAGGCGGACGACCTCGGGCTTGCCCTCGATCACGCTCTCGACCGAGCGGCGGATCCGCTCCGCCGTCGTGGTCAGATCAGCGAGGTTCGCTCGGTCGTCATACGTGGTCACCTGGTTCTCCTGTGCCCTTTCACCGGGCCGAAGCCCATTGCGCATGTCCGGCCCACCCCGAAAGACACATTGTTGACGGCGTTACGGCCCGGTGTCACTCAAGAGAGGGGACTGATCTCGCGCAGCAGCCCGGTGTGCACGTCGAAGACGAAGCCGCGCACGTCGTCGCGGTGCGGCAGGAACGGGTTGGTCCGCACGCGCTGCATGGACTGGCGGACGTCCTGGTCCACGTCCCGGAAGGCCTCGACGGCCCAGGCGGGGCGCTGGCCGACCTCGTCCTCCAGCTCGTGCCGGAAGTCCTCGGTCAGGCTCTCCAGGCCGCAGCCGGTGTGGTGGATGAGTATCACGCTGCGGGTGCCGAGCGCCCGCTGGCTGATGGTGAGCGAGCGGATGGTGTCGTCGGTGACCACGCCGCCCGCGTTGCGGATGGTGTGGCAGTCGCCGAGATGCAGGCCCAGGGCGGCGTGCAGGTCGAGGCGGGCGTCCATGCAGGCCACGATGGCCACCTTCTGGACCGGACGGGCGTCCATGCCGGGATCGGTGAACTGCGCGGCGTAGCGGGCGTTCGCGTGCACCAGGCGGTCGGTGACGGTCTCGCCCTCCGGGGTCTGGGGCGCGGACTCGGCAGGCAGGTGTGCGGAGGTCGTCATGTCTACGACGGTAATGGTCACCGCTGGTGTAGGCAGGGAGAGAGGATGGACAAAGAACGTCAATGGACCTTGTTGTGAGCTAACCCACAAGGGTGGGGCGGGCGCGGCCGTCCGGGTGATTCGCACCATTTGCCGGTTCATCAGGAGAGCGGCGCACGGCGCGCGGGGCGGTTCGTTGACCGCGGCGACCGTTGGACTAAAGTGGCGCGAACCGGCCGGGGCCCGGCCCTCACCGGCCCCCCGGCCCCCGAATGACACTCCGCGTGCGCGGCGCGTACGCACGGCCCGGCCTCCTCCGGCTCACCGGCCGGCCCGGTGGTGCGTACGCCTGCCGCGCCGTTATCTGAGAGGGCGCTTTGACTAGCGAGTCCCGACACGTCCCGGTGATGCTCCAGCGGTGCCTGGACCTGTTGGCCCCGGCGCTGGAGAGGCCCGGGGCCGTCGTCGTCGACTGCACCCTCGGCCTCGGCGGCCACAGCGAGGCCCTGCTGACCCGGTTCCCCGAAGCGCGCCTGATCGCGCTCGACCGCGACAAGGAAGCGCTGCGGCTCTCCGGCGAGCGGCTCGCGCCGTTCGGCGACCGCGCGACCCTGGTGCACGCGATCTACGCCGACCTGGCCGAGGTGCTCGACGGCCTCGGCACGCCCACCGTCCAGGGCATCCTCTTCGACCTCGGCGTCTCCTCCATGCAGCTGGACGAGGCCGACCGCGGCTTCGCCTACGCGCAGGACGCGCCGCTGGACATGCGGATGGACCAGACGACGGGCATGAGCGCCGCCGAGGTCCTCAACACCTACCCGCCGGGCGAGCTGGTGCGGATCCTGCGCCAGTACGGCGAGGAGAAGCAGGCCAAGCGGATCGTCTCCGCGGTGGTGCGCGAGCGCGACAAGGAACCCTTCAGCAACAGCGCGCGGCTGGTCGAGCTGATCCGCGACGCGCTGCCCCAGGCCGCCAAGCGGACCGGCGGCAACCCCGCCAAGCGGACCTTCCAGGCCCTGCGCATCGAGGTCAACGGCGAGCTGTCGGGCCTGGAGCGGGCGATCCCGGCGGCCGTGGAGCGCATCGCCGTCGGCGGTCGCATCGCGGTGCTCTCCTACCACTCGCTGGAGGACCGGCTGGTCAAGCAGGTCTTCGCGGCCGGCGCCGCGAACACCGCGCCGCCCGGACTGCCCGTGGTGCCGGAGAAGTACCAGCCGAAGCTGAAGCTGCTCACCCGCGGCGCGGAACTGCCGACGGAGGAGGAGATCGCGGAGAACCGCCGCGCGGCCCCGGCCCGCTGCCGCGGCGTCGAGCGGATCCGGGCGGAACACCTGTGACCGCGGGCGGGCGGCGGGCGCACCGGGAGGAGATCGGGTGAGCAAGGCCGGGCGGACGCCCTTCGTGCTGCTGGTCGTCGTACTGCTCGCGGGCGGGCTGATCAGCCTGCTGCTGCTCAACTCGGCGCTCAACCAGGGCTCCTTCCAGCTGAGCAAGCTGAAGAAGGAGACCACCTCGCTCACCGACGAGCAGCAGGCCCTCCAGCGGGACGTGGACGCCCAGTCGGCGCCCGACGCGCTGGAGCGCCGGGCCCGCGAGCTGGGGCTGGTACCCGGCGGCAGCCCGGTCTTCCTCGGCCCCGACGGCAAGGTCAGCGGCACGCCGACCGCCGCCGAGGTCCCGCCACCGCCCTCCCCGCCGCCCGCGGCCGCCTCGGGCGCGCCGCAGTCCGCGCCCCCGTCCGGCGCGCCGTCCGCCCCGCCGTCCACCCAGCAGTCCGCAGCGCCGGCCGCCGGCCCCTCGGGCGCCCCGCCCGCCGCGGCGCCGGGCGCCGTCCCGCCCCCGCCCTCCACGGGCAAGCCCACCCCGAACCCCGGCAGGTGAACGAGTGAGCCCCAAGGAACCTCCGCGGCGCCGGGTCCCCGGGCCGCCCCGGCCCCGTACGACCGCGCGCCCCGCCGGTCGGCCGGCGTCGCGGCCCGCCACCCGACGCCCGGCCGCGCCCCGCGCGCCGCACACGATCCGGCTCGGCGCCCCCAAGCCCCGGCTGCGGCTGGTCGGCGTCGGGCTGACGCTGGTCATGGTGGCCTTCGTGATCCGGCTGCTCCAGGTCCAGGCGGTCGACGCCTCCTCCTTCTCCGCCGAGGCGTCCAAGAACCGCTTCGCCAGCTACACCCTGGCCGCCGAGCGCGGGAACATCACCGACCGCAAGGGCGTGGCCCTGGCCACCAGCGTCGACGCGCACGACATCACCGCCGACCCCTCGATGTTCACCCCGCAGGAGAGCAAGGCCCCGGACGCGCCCGCGCAGGCGGCCGCCCTCCTCGCCCCGATCCTCGGCAAGGACGTCAAGGAGCTGACCGACCGGCTCGCGACGAAGAACTCCCGCTACGTCGTCCTCGCCCGCCGCCAGACCCCCCAGGTCTGGAACCAGATCAAGGACCTCAAGCGGGTCTTCGCCGAGAAGGCCGCGGCCGACAAGAAGAACAACGGCCCCGGTGCGAACGTCCTCGCGGGCGTCTTCCAGGAGCCCAGCAGCAAGCGGGTGTACCCCAACGGGGACCTGGCCGCCGGGATACTGGGTTACGTCAACGCCGAGGGCAAGGGCGCGGGCGGGCTGGAGTCCTCCCTCGACAAGAAGCTCTCCGGCAAGGACGGCGAACTGACCTACGCCCAGTCCGGCGGGCGCCGCGTCCCCACCGCCGGATCCAGCGAGAAGCCCGCCGTGCCCGGCGAGGACGTCGAGCTGACCATCGACCGCGACATCCAGTGGGCGGCCCAGAGCGCCATCGCCGAGCAGGTCCAGAAGTCCGAGGCCGACCGCGGGTACGTCATCGTCCAGGACACCCGCACCGGCGAGGTGCTGGCCATGGCCAACGCCCCCGGCTTCGACCCCAACGACCTCGGCAAGGCCCGTTCCGCCGCCATGGGCAACGCGGCCCTCCAGGACGTCTACGAGCCCGGATCCACCGCCAAGGTGATCTCGATGGCGGCCGTCCTGGAGGAGAAGAAGGCCACGCCCACCACGCACGTCACGGTCCCCAACCGGCTGCACCGCGGCGACCGGCTCTTCAAGGACGACATCGACCACCCGACCTGGAACCTGACCCTCAACGGGGTCCTCGCCAAGTCCAGCAACATCGGCACCATCCTGGCCACCGGCCAGCTCGGCGCCAACCAGGCCGAGGCCAACAAGGTGCTGTACTCCTACCTGGACAAGTTCGGCATCGGATCGCCCACCGGCCTCGGCTACCCGGGCGAGTCCCGCGGCATCCTGGCCAAGCCCGGGGCCTGGTCCACCTCCCAGCAGTACACGATCCCCTTCGGCCAGGGCCTCTCGCTCAACGCCATGCAGGCGGCCTCCGTGTACTCGACGATCGCCAACGGCGGTGTCCGGATCACGCCCACCCTGGTCCGCGGCACCAAGGGCCCCGACGGCCGGTTCACCCAGGCCGCCGCGCCCGCCAAGGAACGCGTGGTGAGCGCCGAAACCGCCAAGACCCTCTCCGAAATGCTCGAATCGGTCGTCGACGACCAGGAGGGCACCGGCACCAAGGCCCGCATCCCGGGCTACCGGGTCGGCGGCAAGACCGGAACGTCCAACCGGGTGGATCCGGCCACGGGCCGCTACAAGGGCTACACCGCGTCGTTCGCAGGTTTCGCCCCCGCGGACGATCCGCGCATCACCGTGTACTGCGCCATCCAGAACCCCACCAAGGGCAGCTACTTCGGCGGACAGATCTGCGGGCCCATCTACAAGAAGGTCATGGAGTTCGCCCTCAAGACCCTCCAAGTCGCCCCCAGCGGCACCGCCCCCGCCGGGCTGCCGGTCACCTTCGAACCGGGCCAGTGAGCAGACCACCGCGCCACCAGACCGTGAGGCACCATCAGTGACAACGATCACCCCGAAACCCGGGAACCGGCCCGTCGCGAACCCCACGACCGGGCCCTCGCTTCGCAACGGGCCCACTGCGCCCGGTACGCTCACCGCCGTGCCCCACGCTGATCAGCCCAGAACCACCCAGAAAGACGCCCCGGCAGCGCTGCCCGGCGCGCCCCGGCCGCTGGCCGTCCGACCGACCCCGCTCGGCGATCTGGCCGCGCTGCTCGGCATCGAGACGCCCGTGCCCGCCGAGGCGCCCGGAAGCCCCGGACGTCACGGCCAGCACGGCCGCCCCACGGGCATCACCGGCATCACGCACGATTCGCGTGCGGTGCGCCCCGGCGATGTCTACGCGGCCCTGCCCGGAGCGCGCCTGCACGGCGCCGACTTCGCGCCACAGGCCGCCTCCCTCGGCGCCACCGCGGTCCTGACGGACCCGGCGGGCGCCGACCGCGCCGCCGCCACCGGACTGCCGGTCCTCCTGGTCGAGAACCCGCGCGACCGGATGGGCGAGCTGGCCGCCGCGATCTACGGACGCCCCGGCGAGGACCTGCTCCAGATCGGCATCACCGGCACCTCCGGCAAGACCACCACCGCCTACCTCATCGAGGGCGGGCTGCGGCGGGCCGGACGGACGACCGGACTCATCGGCACCGTCGAGATGCGGATCGGCGACACGGCCATCAAGTCGGAGCGCACCACCCCCGAGGCCCCCGACCTGCAGGCGCTCTTCGCGGTCATGCGCGAACGCGGCGTCCAGGCCGTGGCCATGGAGGTCTCCAGCCACGCCCTGGTGCTCGGCCGGGTGGACGGCAGCGTCTTCGACGTCGCCGTCTTCAACAACCTGAGCCCCGAGCACATGGAGTTCCACTCCGACATGGAGGACTACTTCCAGGCCAAGGCGAGCCTCTTCACCGAGCGCCGCTCCCGCCTGGGCGTGGTGAACCTCGACGACGAGTACGGCCGCCGCCTCGCGAAGGAGGCGCCGATCCCGCTGCTGACCTTCTCGGCCACGGGCGACCCGGCCGCCGACTGGCGCGCCGAGGACGTGGTCTCGGGCCCCGTCGGCTCCACCCTGACCCTGGTCGGTCCGGACGGGGAGCGGATCTCGGCCACCGCCCCGCTGCCCGGCCCGTTCAACGTGGCCAACACGGTCGCCGCGATCGTCACGCTGGCCGCCGCCGGGATCGACCCGCAGACCGCCGCCGACGGCGTCGCCGCCGTCCCCGGCGTCCCGGGTCGCCTGGAGCGCGTGGACGCGGGCCAGCCGTACCTCGCCGTCGTCGACTACGCGCACAAGACCGACGCCGTCGAATCGGTGCTCCGGGCGCTGCGCGAGGTCACCGAGGGCAAGCTGCACATCGTCCTCGGCTGTGGCGGCGACCGCGACACCACCAAGCGCGCCCCGATGGGCGCCGCGGCGGCCCGCTACGCCGACACCGCGCTGCTGACCTCCGACAACCCGCGCTCCGAGGACCCGCTCGCGATCCTCGCCGCGATGTTCGACGGGGCGGTCTCCGTGCCGGCCGCCGAGCGCGCCACCGTCCTCGTCGACGCCGACCGGGCGGCGGCCATCACCGCCGCCGTCGCGCGCGCCGAACCCGGCGACACCGTCCTCGTCGCGGGCAAGGGCCACGAACAGGGCCAGGACACCGGGGGCGTCGTACGGCCCTTCGACGACCGCGCGGTGCTCCGCGCCGCCATCGAGGCGCACCGCAGCGCACCGCACGGCGCCACCGCGCCGGACCAGACCCCGCCCGCCCGACAGGCCGAGGTGAACCAGTGATCGACCTCTCCCTCGCCGAGATCGCCGGCATCACCGGCGGGCTTGCGCACGACATACCGGATCCGTCCGTACGCATCACCGGGCCGGTGGTCATCGACTCCCGCCAGGTCGAGGCGGGCAGCCTGTTCGCGGCCTTCGACGGCGAGCACGTCGACGGCCACGACTACGCCGAGCGCGCGGTCGCCGCGGGCGCGGCGGCCGTCCTCGCGGCCCGGCCCGTCGGCGTACCCGCGATCGTCGTGCCCGATGTCGAGAAGGCGCTCGGCGCCCTCGCCCGGGCCGTCGTCGAGCGCCTGGGCACCGACGTAGTGGCCCTGACCGGCTCCGCCGGCAAGACCTCCACCAAGGACCTCATCGCCCAGGTGCTCCAGCACCACGCGCCCACCGTGTGGACCCCGGGCTCCCTCAACAACGAGATCGGCCTGCCGCTCACCGCCCTCAAGGCCACCGCCGACACCCGGCACCTGGTCCTGGAGATGGGCGCGCGCGGCATCGGCCACATCGCCTACCTCACCGGCCTCACCCCGCCGCGGATCGGCCTGGTGCTCAACGTCGGCACCGCCCACATCGGCGAGTTCGGCGGCCGCGAGCAGATCGCGCAGGCCAAGGGCGAGCTGGTCGAGTCCCTGCCGGACGAGGCCGCGGGCGGCGTCGCCGTCCTCAATGCCGACGACCCCCTCGTGCGCGCCATGACGGCCCGTACGAAGGCCCGTACGGTCCTCTTCGGCGAGGCCGAGGACGCCGACGTACGCGCCACCGAGGTGCGGATGACGCCGGCGGGACAGCCCTCCTTCACACTCCACACACCCACCGGGTGCGGCGAAGTGACCTTGCGGCTGTACGGTGAGCACCACGTGTCGAACGCGCTCGCCGCGGCCGCCGTCGCCCATGTGCTGGGCATGTCCGTCGCCGAGATCGCCACCGCGCTCTCCGGGGCGGGCACGCTGTCCCGGTGGCGGATGGAGGTCACCGAGCGGGCGGACGGCGTGACAGTCGTCAACGACGCCTACAACGCGAACCCGGAGTCCATGCGGGCCGCCCTGCGCGCACTTGCCGCGATGGGCGGTGGCGCGCGGGCGAACGGGGGCCGCACGTGGGCGGTGCTCGGTCCCATGGCCGAGCTGGGCGACGAGTCGCTCGCCGAGCACGACGCGGTCGGACGGCTCGCCGTCCGGCTCAACGTGAGCAAGCTCGTCGCAGTCGGGGGCAGGGAAGCCTCCTGGCTGCAACTGGGCGCATATAACGAGGGTTCGTGGGGTGAGGAGTCGGTGCTCGTGTCCGACGCGCAGGCGGCGGTCGACCTGTTGCGCAGTGAACTGCGCCCGGGAGACGTCGTGCTGGTGAAGGCGTCCAGGTCCATCGGACTGGAGCGGGTCGCGCTGGCGCTCCTTGAGCGCGAGGGCGAGGTCACCGGCCGATGAGGCAGATCCTGTTCGCGGGAGTCATCGGACTCTTCCTGACTCTCGTCGGCACTCCGCTGCTGATCAAGGGGCTGGCCCGCAAGGGTTACGGCCAGTTCATCCGCGACGACGGGCCGCGCGGCCACGCCGGGAAGAAGGGCACGCCCACCATGGGCGGCATCTCCTTCATCCTGGCCACGCTGGTCGCGTACGCCCTGACGAAGGTGATCACGTCCAGCCAGCCGACCTTCTCCGGTCTGCTGGTGCTCTTCCTGATGGCGGGAATGGGCGTCGTCGGCTTCCTGGACGACTACATCAAGATCGTCAAGCAGCGTTCGCTGGGTCTGCGGGCCAAGGCCAAGATGGCCGGCCAGCTGATCGTCGGCATCGCCTTCGCGGTGCTCGCCCTCCAGTTCGCGGACGGACGCGGGCTCACCCCCGCCTCCAAGCGGCTCTCCTTCGTGACCGACTTCGGCTGGTCCATCGGGCCGGTGCTGTTCGTGGTCTGGGCGCTGTTCATGATCCTGGCGATGTCCAACGGTGTGAACCTCACCGACGGCCTCGACGGACTGGCCACCGGCGCGGCCGTGATGGTCTTCGGCGCCTACACCTTCATCGGCGTCTGGCAGTACCAGGAGTCCTGCGCCAACGCGCAGACCCTGCCGAACCCGTCCGCCTGCTTCGAGGTCCGTGACCCGCTCGACCTCGCGGTCGTCGCCTCGGCCCTCATGGGCGCCTGCTTCGGCTTCCTGTGGTGGAACACCTCGCCCGCCAAGATCTTCATGGGCGACACCGGTTCGCTGGCGCTGGGCGGCGCGCTCGCCGGCCTCGCGATCTGCTCCCGCACGGAGTTCCTGATCGCCCTGCTCGGCGGCCTCTTCGTCCTGATCACCATGTCCGTGGTCATCCAGGTCGGCTCCTTCAAGATGACCGGCAAGCGGGTCTTCCGGATGGCGCCGCTCCAACACCACTTCGAACTCAAGGGGTGGTCCGAAGTCCTTGTCGTGGTCCGCTTCTGGATCATCCAGGGCGTGTGCGTGATCGTCGGACTCGGACTCTTCTACGCGGGATGGGCAGCGGACAAGTGACCGCCTGGAACGGCAAGAACATCACCGTCGCCGGCCTCGGCGTGAGCGGCATCAGCGCCGCCCGCGCCCTGGCCGGCCTCGGCGCGTCCGTCACCGTGGTGGACGGCGGCGACAGCGAGGGCCACCGGGCCCGTGCGGCGGAGTTGGAGGCGGCGGGCATCTCCGTGCGCCTGGCCGATGCGGAGACCCTCCCCGAGGGCACCGAGCTCGTCGTCACCTCGCCCGGCTGGCAGCCCGGCAGCCCGCTCTTCGCGGCCGCCGCGGCGGCCGGGGTCGAGGTCGTCGGCGACGTCGAGATCGCCTGGCAGCTGCGCGGCGAGAACGCCCCGCCCTGGCTCGCGATCACCGGCACGAACGGCAAGACCACCACCACCCAGATGCTCGCGTCGATCCTGCGCGCCGCCGGTCTGCGGACCGCCGCCGTCGGCAACATCGGCACCCCGATCATCGACGTGGTCACCGGCGCGGACCCGGAGTACCGCGACCTCGACGTGCTCGCCGTCGAGCTCTCCAGCTACCAGCTGCACTGGGCGCCCTCCGTACGGGCCCACTCGGCGGCCGTGCTGAACCTGGCCCCCGACCACCTCGACTGGCACGGCACCATGGAGGCGTACGCCGCCGACAAGGGCCGCATCTACGAGGGCAACACCGTCGCCTGCGTCTACAACGTCGCCGACAAGGCCACCGAGGACCTCGTCGTCGAAGCCGACGTCGAAGAGGGCTGCCGCGCCATCGGCTTCACCCTCGGCGCCCCCGGCCCCTCCATGCTCGGCGTCGTCGACGGCATCCTGATCGACCGCGCCTTCGTCGAGAACCGGCAGAAGAACGCGCAGGAGCTGGCCGAGGTCTCCGACGTGGACCCGCCGGCCCCGCACAACATCGCCAACGCCCTTGCCGCCGCCGCCCTGGCCCGCGCCTTCGGCGTGCCCCCACGGGCCGTCCGCGACGGCCTGCGCGACTTCCGCCCCGACGCGCACCGGATCGCGCACGTCGACGTCGTCGACGGGGTCACCTACATCGACGACTCCAAGGCGACCAACACGCACGCCGCCGAGGCCTCCCTGGCGGCCTACGAGCCGGTCGTGTGGATCGCGGGCGGCCTCGCCAAGGGTGCCACCTTCGACGAGCTCGTGATCCGCTCCGTGAAGCGGCTGCGCGGCGCCGTCCTGATCGGCGCCGACCGGGCCCTGATCCGCGACGCGCTGGCGCGACACGCCCCCGAGGTCCCGGTCGTCGAGCTGGAACGGACCGACACTGGGGCGATGCTCGCGGCGGTCCGGGAAGCGGCGCGGCTGGCCGAGCCGGGCGACACGGTCCTGCTGGCACCCGCCTGCGCCTCGATGGACATGTTCGCGAACTACAACAAGCGCGGGGACGCGTTCGCCGACGCCGTCCGCGAACTCGCCGCGGCGGGCGCCTAGCGACGCAGGGGTCGGACCCCTCCGGTCGGCTGCTCGTACGAGTGGAGGGGAAGATCACACCATGCCGGCCAAGCAACTGCTCCCCGGGCGGCGGCCGTCCGCCCCGAAGCCGAAGACGCAGGGCCGTAGACGGCCCGTGCCGAGCGCCACGGAGCGCAGTCCCGGGCGCGGCTCGCTGGACGGGCTGCGGCGCACGCAGCGGCAGGTGCGCCGGGCCTGGGACCGTCCGCTCACCGCGTATTACCTGATCTTCGGCAGCGCCCTGTTGATCACCGTGCTCGGGCTGGTGATGGTCTACTCGGCCTCCATGATCAAGGGCCTCCAGCTCGGCCTGGGCGCCTCGTACTTCTTCAAGAAGCAGTTCCTGGCCGCCTCCATCGGCGCCGTCCTGCTGCTGGCCGCCTCCCGGATGCCCGTCAAGCTGCACCGGGCGCTGTCCTACCCCGTCCTCGCCGGAACGCTCTTCCTGATGGCCCTGGTCCAGGTTCCGGGGATGGGGGTGTCGATCAACGGGAACCAGAATTGGATCTCCCTTGGCGGTCCGTTCATGCTCCAGCCCAGTGAGTTCGGCAAGCTGGCACTGATCCTGTGGGGCGCCGACCTGCTGGCCCGCAAGGGCGACAAGGGGCTGCTGAGCCAGTGGAAGCACCTCCTGGTGCCGCTGGTGCCGGTGACCTTCCTGTTGCTCGGGCTGATCATGCTCGGCGGCGACATGGGCACCGCGATGATCCTGGGCGCCATCCTCTTCGGCCTGTTGTGGTTGGCCGGAGCCCCGACCAGGATGTTCGTGGGCGTGCTCGCCTTCGCGGGTGTGATCGTCGCCGTACTGATCCGGACCAGCCCGCACCGGATGGACCGCCTCGCGTGCCTGGGGGCGACAGATCCGGGCAAGAACGACCTCTGCTGGCAAGCCGTACACGGAATCTATGCCTTGGCATCCGGCGGATGGTTCGGTTCCGGACTCGGTGCCAGCGTGGAAAAATGGGGCCAACTGCCAGAAGCCCACACGGACTTCATCTTTGCCATCACCGGTGAGGAACTGGGACTGGCGGGGACGCTGTCGGTACTCGCCCTGTTCGCGGCCCTAGGCTATGCGGGTATCCGCGTGGCCGGACGTACGGAGGACTCCTTCGTCAGGTTTGCCGCGGGAGGCGTGACCACCTGGATCACGGCGCAAGCCGTGATCAACATCGGTGCGGTGCTCGGTCTGCTGCCGATCGCCGGGGTCCCGCTCCCGCTGTTCTCCTACGGGGGGTCCGCCCTGCTGCCGACGATGTTCGCCGTGGGACTGCTCGTCGCGTTCGCGCGGGAGGAGCCCGGGGCGCGCGCGGCGCTCGCGATGCGACAGCCGAAGTTCGGCTGGAAGCGGGCCGGGCTGAGATGGAAATCGATGAGACGGCGCGTCAAGAAGCGTCCGTCCGGAGAGCGGTGAATTTCGGTGCATGTCGTACTCGCCGGTGGGGGGACCGCCGGCCACATCGAGCCGGCGCTCGCCCTCGCGGACGCCCTGCGCAGGCAGGACCCCTCCGTGGGCATCACCGCCCTCGGAACGGAACGGGGCCTTGAGACCCGCCTGGTGCCGGAGCGCGGCTACGAGCTGGGACTGATCCCCGCCGTACCGCTGCCCCGCAAGCCCACCCCGGAGCTGATCACCGTCCCGGGACGGCTGCGCGGGACCATCAAGGCCGCCGAGCAGATCCTGGAGCGCACCAAGGCCGACTGTGTCGTCGGCTTCGGCGGCTACGTGGCCCTGCCCGGCTACCTGGCGGCCAAGCGGCTCGGGGTGCCGATCATCGTCCACGAGGCCAATGCCCGGCCGGGCCTCGCCAACAAGATCGGTTCGCGCTACGCGGCCGCAGTCGCGGTCTCCACGCCCGACAGCAAGCTGCGCGGCGCCCGCTACGTGGGCATCCCGCTGCGGCGCTCCATCTCGACCCTGGACCGCGCCATGGTCCGGCCCGAGGCGCGGGCCGCCTTCGGGCTCGACCCGAACCTGCCGACGCTGCTGGTCTCCGGCGGCTCGCAGGGCGCGCGCCGGCTCAACGAGGTCGTCCAGGCGGTCGCGCCGACCCTCCAGCGCTCCGGCATCCAGATCCTGCACGCGGTCGGCCCGAAGAACGAAGTGCCGCGTGTCGACAACATGCCCGGTATGCCGCCCTACGTGCCGGTACCGTACGTGGACCGGATGGATCTCGCGTACGCCGCCGCCGACATGATGCTGTGCCGCGCGGGTGCGATGACCGTCGCCGAACTGTCCGCCGTCGGGCTGCCCGCCGCCTACGTCCCGTTGCCGATCGGCAACGGTGAACAGCGGCTCAACGCCCAGCCGGTGGTCAAGGCCGGTGGCGGCCTGCTCGTCGACGACGCGGAACTGACGCCCGAGTGGATCCTCAGCCAGGTCCTCCCGGTACTGGCCGATCCGCACCGTCTGTACGAGATGTCGCGCGCCGCGGCGGAGTTCGGCCGCCGGGACGCCGATGATCTGTTGGTCGGCATGGTCTACGAGGCGATCGCCGCACACCGAGCCCGCTGAGCCGGGAAGGCACCGACGCAGGAGGCACCGCAGTGGCCGGAGCGACGACCGCACGCAAGGGCGTCAAGTCCCCGAAGCCGGCCAAGGCGCCCAGGCCCCCCAAACCGCCCAAGCCCGGCAAGACGGCGAAGGCGGCGCGGAGATCGCCCTTCCGGGGCCCCGGCGGCCCCCGGTCCACACCGGGGCGCCTGCGCCGGGGCCCGGTGCTGCTCGCGGCCGCCCTCGCCGCCGTCCTGCTCGGCGCGGGCGGCACGTGGGTCCTGTACGGGTCCAGCTGGCTGCGGGTCGAGAAGGTCACGGCGGGCGGCACCGAGGTGCTCACTCCCGCACAGGTGCTCGCCGCCGCGGCCGTTCCGGTCGGGGCGCCGCTCGTCGGCGTGGACACCGACGAGATCGAGAGCCGGGTCCGGGCCAAGCTGCCGCGGGTCGACACCGTGACGGCCACCCGGTCGTGGCCGCACGGAATCGGACTCAAAGTGACGGAGCGCAAACCCGTCCTGCTCATCAAAAAGGGCGCGGACTTCGTGGAAGTGGACGCTTCGGGTGTGCGATTCGACACGGTGGCGAAAGCACCCGCGGGCGTTCCGGTCCTCGAACTGTCCGCCGGACAGTCGCCGAGCGCGCGCCGCTTCGACGAGGAACGGCTGCTGCGCGAGGCGGTGGCCGTCGCGGGCGACCTCCCCAAGGCCGTGGCCAGGGAGACCCTGCTGGTCAAGGTCGGCTCGTACGACTCGGTCGTCCTGGAGCTGACCCGGGGGCGCGAGGTCGTCTGGGGGAGCGGCGAACAGGGTGAGGCGAAGGGCCGCGCGCTGACCGCGCTGCTCAAGGCCGTGCCCAAGGCTGACCACTTCGACGTGAGCGCGCCCACGGCCCCTGCGGTGTCCGGGAGTTGACGTCGAGTCGAACACCGACGCACCCTGGTTGGCCAGCGATATGGGTGATCACATAGGGTGAAAAGAAAAACGGGAGGTTCGGCGTGTTCGTTGAACGCGCACCACTTGTCGACTTAGTGTCCTGTTCGGAGAGTCCAGGGAACAGACACACTCTTAACCCTAAACTTCAGGGTTAGGGTTCGGGTCGGCGTGTTGGACCGTCCCACTTTCGGCATCAGTCGTCGCACCGCAGGCCCGCGAGGCGGCGACACGTAACTCGAGGCGAGAGGCCTTCGACGTGGCAGCACCGCAGAACTACCTCGCAGTCATCAAGGTCATCGGTGTCGGCGGCGGTGGTGTCAATGCCATCAACCGAATGATCGAGGTCGGTCTCAAGGGCGTCGAGTTCATCGCCATCAACACCGACGCCCAGGCGCTGTTGATGAGCGACGCCGACGTCAAGCTCGACGTCGGCCGCGAACTCACCCGGGGCCTCGGCGCCGGAGCCAACCCGGCCGTCGGCCGCAAGGCGGCAGAGGACCACCGCGAGGAGATCGAGGAGGTCCTCAAGGGGGCCGACATGGTCTTCGTCACCGCCGGCGAAGGCGGTGGCACCGGTACCGGTGGCGCCCCCGTGGTCGCCAACATCGCGCGCTCGCTGGGCGCGCTGACGATCGGTGTGGTCACCCGGCCCTTCACCTTCGAAGGCCGCCGGCGTGCCAACCAGGCGGAGGACGGCATCGCCGAACTCCGCGAAGAGGTCGACACCCTCATCGTCATCCCCAACGACCGGCTGCTGTCCATCTCGGACCGCCAGGTCAGCGTCCTCGACGCCTTCAAGTCGGCGGACCAGGTCCTGCTGTCGGGCGTCCAGGGCATCACCGATCTCATCACCACCCCGGGTCTGATCAACCTCGACTTCGCGGACGTCAAGTCCGTGATGTCCGAGGCGGGCTCGGCCCTCATGGGCATCGGCTCCGCCCGCGGCGACGACCGCGCCGTGGCCGCCGCCGAGATGGCGATCTCCTCGCCGCTGCTGGAAGCGTCCATCGACGGAGCCCGCGGCGTGCTGCTCTCCATCTCCGGTGGATCCGACCTCGGTCTCTTCGAGATCAACGAGGCGGCCCAGCTGGTCAGCGAGGCCGCGCACCCCGAGGCGAACATCATCTTCGGTGCCGTCATCGACGACGCGCTCGGCGACGAGGTGCGGGTCACCGTCATCGCGGCCGGGTTCGACGGCGGACAGCCCCCGGCACGCCGGGACAACGTCATCGGCGCCGCGTCCACCAAGCGCGAGGAGCCGGCCCCGCCGGTCCGTGCCGCGGAGCCGGTCCGTCCGGCCTTCGGCGGACTCGGTTCGGTCACCTCGCGCGAGGACGTGCAGGTGCCGGTCGAGCCGGCGCCGGTCGAGACCTCGATCCCCGTGGCCCCGCAGGTCCCGACGGCCCGTCCGTACCAGGACAGCCCGGCCGAAGAGCTGGACGTCCCGGATTTCTTGAAGTGACGATAGAGCAGCACAACGTGAGCGGCGCCCACTTCGCTTTCACCGACAGGTGGGGCGGGGGGAGCGCCGTTCCGTATGAGGAGCTCAACCTCGGCGGGGCGGTGGGGGACGACCCCGAGGTCGTACGGGCCAACCGGGCGAGCGCCGCGCGGATCCTGGGCCTCGCCCCGGACCGGGTGGTCTGGATGAACCAGGTGCACGGGCGGGACGTCGCCGTGGTCGACGGCCCGTGGGCCGGGGACGGTGCCGGTGGCGGTGCCGGGAGTCAAGAGGTTCCGGCCGTGGACGCGGTGGTGACCACCTGTCGGGGGCTCGCCCTCGCGGTCCTCACCGCCGACTGCACCCCCGTCCTGTTGGCCGACCCCGTCGCCGGGGTGGTGGCCGCCGCCCATGCCGGGCGGCCCGGACTGGTCGCCGGGGTGGTGCCCGCCGCGGTGGCGGCGATGGTCTCGCTCGGCGCCGAACCCGGGCGGATGGTGGCCCGTACCGGCCCCGCCGTCTGCGGTCGGTGCTACGAAGTGCCCGCCGCCATGCGGGACGAGGTCGCCGCGGTCGTGCCGGCGGCCTTCGCCGAAACCAGCTGGGGGACCCCCGCCGTCGACGTGGTCGCCGGGGTGCACGCCCAGCTCGCCGAGGCGGGGGTGGTGGACGCCCGGCGTTCCCCGGTCTGCACACTGGAGTCCGGGGACCACTTCTCTTACCGCCGCGACCGGGTGACCGGGCGGCTCGCCGGATACGTCTGGTTGGGGTCCCCCCGGACGGAACGTGGGGGATCGACGGATGACTGACCGTGGCGCGGAGCTGGCCGCCAACCTGAAGCAGGTGGAGGAACGCATCTCCACCGCGTGCGCGGCGGCGGGGCGGGAGCGGGACGAGGTGACCCTCATCGTGGTCACCAAGACGTATCCCGCGAGTGACGTACGACTGCTGGCGGACCTGGGGGTCCGTCACGTGGCGGAGAATCGCGACCAGGACGCCGCCCCCAAGGCCGTGGCCTGCGCGGATCTGCCGCTCAACTGGCACTTCGTCGGTCAGTTGCAGACCAACAAAGTCCGTTCGGTGGCGGGATACGCGCACGTCGTGCAGTCCGTCGACCGGGCCCGGCTGGTGCCGGCGCTCTCGGCGGCCGCGGTGAGGACCGGACGCGAACTCGGTTGCCTCGTACAGATCGCGCTCGACGCCGAGTCGGGCGAGCGCGGGGAGCGCGGCGGCGCCGCGCCGGACCTGTTGCCGGAACTGGCGGAGCTCGTCGCGGCGGCGCCCGGACTGCGGGTCGACGGCCTCATGACGGTCGCGCCGCTGGCCGGTCCGTACGCGGGTCGCGAACAGGCCGCCTTCGAGCGGTTGCTGGAATTGTCATCCCAGCTGCGCGCGGACCATCCGGCTGCCACGATGGTCTCGGCCGGGATGAGCGCCGACCTGGAACAGGCCGTCATGGCCGGTGCGACACATGTACGCGTCGGCACTGCGGTACTCGGTGCGAGGCCCCGGCTCGGGTAACGTCGCGAAGAAAGTCGGACCACAGCAGAAAATATGGTCATTTCCGCTGATGAGCGGACAGACCACGTGGATCGCAGGCAGTTGGTGACTTTGGTGACAATGCGACACGACACCTGCGACACCTGCGACAGGGCGATCCACCACAGAGCGGAGGACTCAGAGAATGGCCGGCGCGATGCGCAAGATGGCGGTCTACCTCGGCCTCGTGGAGGACGACCGGTACGACAACCCGGGGTACGACCCCGACGACGAGTTCGAACCCGAGCCGGAACCGGAACGGGCCCGCGACAGGGACCGCCGGCAGCAGGCCGTATCGCACCAACCGCCCGTACAGGACGAACCGGTACGAGTCGTACAGCCGCCGGCGCAGCGCGAACCCATCGCAATCCCGGTAGAAAACGGACGATCGCCGCGTATCGCACCCGTGGCATCCATCACACCTGAACGCCCCACCATGGAGAAGAACGCCCCCGTGATCATGCCCAAGGTCGTCTCCGAGCGGGAGCCCTACCGCATCACCACGCTGCACCCTCGGACGTACAACGAGGCCCGTACCATCGGGGAACACTTCCGCGAGGGCACCCCCGTGATCATGAATCTCACGGAGATGGACGACACCGATGCGAAGCGCCTGGTCGACTTCGCGGCCGGTCTCGTGTTCGGTCTGCACGGCAGTATTGAACGCGTGACACAGAAGGTGTTCCTGCTGTCGCCTGCTAACGTCGATGTCACGGCGGAGGACAAGGCCCGCATCGCGGAGGGCGGGTTCTTCAACCAAAGCTAGACCGACGAGTTAAGACACGGGACCGTAGGCGACGACCCGGCCGGCAGGCCGGACAGCGACAGCAAGGGGAGAGGGAAGCGCGGGATGGGCGTGGCTCTGGAGGTTGTCTACATCGCGCTGATGTGCTTCCTCATCGTGCTGATCTTCCGACTGGTCATGGACTACGTCTTCCAGTTCGCCCCTTCGTGGGCCCCTGGCAAGGCGATGGTGGTCGTTCTGGAGGCCACCTACACCGTCACCGATCCACCGCTCAAGCTTCTTCGGCGATTCATCCCGCCGTTGCGTCTCGGGGGCGTGGCACTCGACCTGTCCTTCTTCGTTCTGATGATCATCGTTTACATCCTCATCAGTTTCGTGAGCACCGCTGCGAGAAGCGTGTGAACGATACGGTCTTGCCGACTGCCGACGACTACGTAGAGGTGAAGAAGAGATGCCGCTGACCCCCGAGGACGTGCGGAACAAGCAGTTCACGACCGTTCGCCTCCGAGAAGGCTACGACGAGGACGAGGTTGACGCCTTCCTCGACGAAGTCGAAGGCGAACTGACGCGCCTGCTCCGTGAGAACGAGGATCTGCGCGCCAAGCTGGCGGCCGCCACGCGTGCCGCCGCGCAGAACCAGCAGCAGCAGGGCATGCGCAAGCCGGAGCCGCAGGACCAGCGAGGCCCGGGCGCCCCGGTTCCCGCGGCCATATCCGGCCCGCCGCAGCAGCAGCAGCCCCAGCAGATGGGTCCGCCCCAGCTGCAGGGTGGGCAGCCGCAGCTGCCGGCCGGCCCCGGTGGTCACGGACCGCAGGGTCCGGGCCCGATGGGTGGCCCCATGCAGCAGCACCCCATGGCCGGACAGCAGTCCATGGGCGGCCAGAACCAGCTCGGCCAGCCGATGCAGCAGCAGCAGATGCAGCAGCAGCAGATGGGCCAGCAGATGCAGCCCATGCAGCAGCAGATGGGCCAGCCGATGGGGCAGCAGATGCAGCCCATGGGCCAGCAGATGCAGCCGATGCACCAGCAGCAGCAGCAGCCGCAGCTCCCGCAGCAGGGCCCCGGTGGCGACAGCGCCGCCCGCGTCCTGTCCCTGGCGCAGCAGACCGCCGACCAGGCGATCGCGGAGGCCCGTTCCGAGGCCAACAAGATCGTCGGCGAGGCCCGTTCGCGCGCCGAGGGCCTGGAGCGGGACGCCCGTGCCAAGGCCGACGCGCTGGAGCGGGACGCGCAGGAGAAGCACCGCGTCGCGATGGGCTCCCTGGAGTCCGCCCGCGCCACGCTGGAGCGCAAGGTCGAGGACCTGCGGGGCTTCGAGCGTGAGTACCGCACGCGTCTGAAGTCCTACCTGGAGAGCCAGCTGCGTCAGCTGGAGACCCAGGCCGACGACTCCCTCGCGCCGCCGCGCACGCCGGCCACCGCCTCGCTGCCGCCGTCGCCGGCGCCGTCGATGGCCCCGGCCGGAGCGATGGGTCACTCCATGGGTGGTCCGTCCCCCATGGGCGGTCCCTCCCCGATGGGTGGTCCGTCCCCGATGGGTGGCCCCTCCTACGGTGGCCAGCAGCAGATGTCTCCCGCGATGACGCAGCCGATGGCTCCGGTGCGGCCGGTTGCGCCGCAGCCGATGCAGCAGGCGCCGTCGCCGATGCGGGGCTTCCTGATCGACGAGGACGACAACTAGGCGCGCCTCACCCGTCGGCAGACGGTCGGGCCGGGCCCCGGGTTCCTTCTGGAACCCGGGGCCCGGCCCGTTTGCGTTGCCGGTGGGTGAGGCGCGCCGGTGTGGGGGTGCCTCCGGCGGCGCCTCAATCGCCGGCGGGGGGGGGGGGGGGGGGGCCCGGGTGTTTTGGGGGGGGGGGGGGCGGCACATACAGGCAGGCCGGCGCTTGTGG